>RFMI01000136.1 GCA_009927815.1 Betaproteobacteria bacterium
TCCAACTCGCCTTCAGCGTTGACCACCACCTTGCCATCGGCGGTAACCACCGCGCCGGCTGGCAGTACGATCTGGCCATCCTCGCCGATGGTGACGCCCGACGCTGCGAGCATCGCCTCAGGCGAATCCGGGGCGGGCTCGGGCGGCTCGGTCAGGCGATTGACTGCCGGGCGCAGCACGCCGAACACTAGGTAAGCCACCAGCAGGCCAATCAGGACATTGCCAGCTTGCTTGCCGGCGAGCTCCAGCATGGCCTGCGGATCCTCCCAGATCGGCTTGACGGCCGGCGCCTCAGGCCCGGCCGGGAACGCTGCGTTGACCACGTTGAGCGTGTCGCCACGCTCCTTCGAGAATCCCATCGCCTCACGCGACAAGTTGGTGATCTGCTCGATCTCCTTGGGCGACAAGGCCTTGAAACTGGGGGCGTCGCCGGGCTTGCCATCGACCCGGCGGAAGTTGACCACCACCGCCGCCGACACCCGCCGGATGCCACCAACCTGCGACTTGGTATAGCGAATGGTCTTGTCGAGCTCGTAGTTGACGGTGGATTCGCGCTGACGCGAGACCGTACCATCGCCACCCGCAGCCGGCGCCGCAGCGGTACCGCCCGCTGCTGGCTGGGCGTTGCCTGCCGCTGCCGGCGGGTTGGCGGCCGCGATTGGAGCAGTCGCAGCGCCCGGCGGCTGGTTCGACAAGGCGCCGGGCACGCCACCCGCACCTGTGCCGGTGGTCTGCGACTCGTTGTCCTGACGACTGCGCACCGCCGTATCTTCCGGGCGGGCGTTGGGACGGAAGGTTTCGGAGGTCTGTTCGACGTTGGAAAAATCGACATCAGCTGCGACCTGGGCCCGCACATTCCCCGGCCCCACCACCGGGACTAGGATCGACTCGATGCGGGTCATGATGTCGCGCTCGATCTCTTTACGGTAGGTGATTTGCGTGGGATCGAGTCCCACGGTCGCCGAGCCCTCGTTGCGCGCCGACAGCACGTTGCCCTGCTGGTCGACCACCGTCACCTGCTTGGGATTGAGGCCAGTGACACTGCTAGACACCAGATGGACGATCCCGGCCACTTGTTCGGCGTCGAGCACCCGGCCGCTGCCCAGATCGACCAGCACCGAGGCGCTGGGCTGCTGGGCGTCGCGCACGAACACCGAAGGCCGGGGGATTGCCAAATGCACTCGTGCGCCACGAATAGCGCTGATCGATTCGATGGTGCGCGACAGCTCGCCCTCGAGCGCGCGCTGGTAGTTCACCTGCTCGGCAAACTGGCTCACCCCAAGGCGGGGGTTGTCGAGCAGCTCGAAGCCGGTCGAGCCGCCCTTGGGCAGGCCTTGTCCAGCCAATTTTAGGCGGGTGTCGTAGACCATCTCCTCGGGCACCAAAATGGCGTTGCCACCTTCGGCCATCCGATACGGCACGTTCATCTGGGTGAGCTGCGCCAGGATGGCGCCGCCGTCGCGGCCATCGACGTTGGCAAACAGAACCCTGTAGTTGGGCGTGCGCGCCCACATCACGGCGCCGACCACAATGGCCACCACTGCGGCCAGCGCGACCATCAAGCCGATCTTGCGGTTGTTGTCGAGCCGGTTGAAGCCCTCAATGAGGGCATCCGGAGAAAACGCGAGCGCCTGAGCCATGCAGCTGTCAGATCTGCATGTTCATGACTTCCCGATAAGCGGCAACCAGGCGCTCGCGCACCTGCACCATCATCTGGAAAGAAAGGCCGGCTTTGGACAACTCGATCACCACGTCCTGGAGACTGACCGACGGATCGGTGTCGAGACGCGTTCGCAAGCCGTCAGCCTTGGCTTGCTGCATGCTGACGTCGCGCAGTGCCTGCTGCAAGGCATCGGCAAACCCGCCGCCGCTGGCAGCTCCAGGCGCAGACGGCGAGACGCCCGGCGCGATGCCGGCTGCGGTCGCTCGCATGCTGGCGATCAGACTGTCCATTCCGTTGTTGTTGATCATCGACCAATCCCCCGCCGCCGAGTATACGTCCTGCCCGGTGCTGCGGGCCGTCTGGCGTACCGCTGGCCGCGCTTATCCGGCGTCGTCGATTAAGCCTTCGGACCGCCACTTCGCCAGTTTGTGGCGCAAGGTGCGCTCCGGCATACCCAGCTTGTCAGCAGCCTGCTTACGATTGCCGCCCGTCGCCTGCAGCGCATCGAGCACCGCCCTGCGCTCGAGCGAACGCAGATCAGAGGTTGCAGCGGCGTCCTGCGGCGCGTCGGCAGGGGGTGTTGGCCCTGTCGTGCGCGCCAGCGCCGCGGCGGGCAGCATCAGGTGTTCGGCTTTGATCTCGAGGCCCGGCGCCAGAATGGTTGCCCTTTGGATCACGTTTGCGAGTTCGCGGACGTTGCCAGGCCACTGGTGCGCGCGCAAAGCGGCGAGCGCGCAAGCTGCAAAGGCTGCCCGAGCGTCGTGCCGATGTAGAAACTCGGTGCCGAGGAAGACCACATCGTCGATGCGTTCGCGCAGCGGCGGGACGGTCAGCGGAAACACGTTGAGGCGGTAGTACAAATCCTCGCGGAACTGCCCGTCGGCGACGTGCTGCAACATATCCCGGTTGCTGGTAGCCAGTACGCGGATATCGACTGGAATCGGCCGCGCACCGCCCACCCGCTCGACCTCGCGCTCCTGCAACGCCCTCAGCAGCTTGGCCTGCAAGGGCAGCGGCAACTCCGACACCTCATCGAGCAGCAAGGTGCCACTGTCGGCCTGTTCGAACTTTCCGGCGTGCGCGCTAGCTGCCCCGGTAAACGCACCTTTTTCGTGACCGAACAAGGTGCTCTCCAACAGGTTATCTGGGATTGCCGCGCAATTGATGGCGACAAATGGGCGGCCAGACCGCTTCGATGTGGCGTGGATGAACCGCGCCAGCACCTCCTTGCCGACGCCGCTCTCGCCGTTGATCAGCACCGTGGCGTCAGATGCCGCCACCCGCTGCGCGAGCGCATAGAGGTCACGCAGGCCGGGGCTCTGCAAACCGGCATCGGCATCGCATGCATTGCGCTTGAAGCGGGCGACCTCGCCAAGCAGGATGTCGAGGTCGAACGGTTTGGTCAGGTAATGGCTGGCGCCTTCACGCACGGCTTGCACGGCCCGGCTGATGTCGCCGTAAGCCGTCATCATGACCACCGGCACCTGCGGCCACTGGCGTTTGATCTCGCCAAGCAGCGTGTAGCCATCCATTGGCGCCATCTGGATATCAGTGAGCACCAGACTCACACTGCGATCGCGCAGAACGGCCAAGGCAGCGGTACCGTCGGCCGCTTCAAGCACCGAATAACCCGCCGAACCCAGCACAGCCACCAGCGCGCCGCGTAGGGCGGTGTCGTCCTCAACCACCAGAATGTCGCCCATCACAGACCTTTAGGCGAAGCCAGTCGGGGGTCGCGCGGAAGATCGAGGGTGAACGTCGCCCCCTGACCCGGCGTCGAGTCGACAACCACTGTGCCACCGTGTCGCTCAGCCACGCCTCGCACGATCGACAGGCCGAGGCCGGTGCCCCCCTGTCGGCGGGTAAAAAAGGGCTCGAACACCCGCGCCCGGGTGTCGGCATCCATGCCCGGCCCGCGGTCGGTCACGCTCAACACGACCCGCTCGGCCTGACTCTGCAAATCCATCACCACCTCGTCACCCGCCCGGCTGTAATGCAGGGCATTGTCCACCAGATTGGCCAGCGCACCCTCGAGTGCCGTGCGCCAACCCAGCATCTGTCCGCAATCAGCCGGCAACTGCAAGCGCAGTCGAACCCCCAAACGCGCAGCCAGCCCACTCATTGCCGCGTGAACGCTGTTCATGAACGGTGCCAGCGCGATCGGCGAGGCGGGCGACGCGGGCTGGGTGCCGAAATGGTCAAACGTAAGGTCGATGGTGTCTTGCATATGCCGCAGCCGGTCGGCAATCAGTGCCAAATACTCGGCACGCTGGGCCTCGTCTGCCACTGGTCGCTGCAGCAAGCCGGTGTACAGCACAGCCGCCGCGAGCGGGGTGCGCAGCTGATGCGCGAGGTGCGCTGCGAACTGACCAAGCCCGATGAGCTGCCGCTCACGCTCAAGCTGGGCGCGCTCCGCCGCAACACGAGTGACATTGACCAGCGAGTAGATCGATTCCCCAGCGGGCGTAGCGCTGCGCAAGATGCGCAAGCGAATGTCACCAAACAAGACCTCCTCGGCGACAGCTGTAGGCGTCAGCCGACTGGCAAAGCTGTCCCACGAAGCGCCCGCCACGAGTCCTGTGGTCTCTGCCGCCGATTGCGACAACTGGCAGACCAGTCCCGCCGGGCTCACCAGAACTAGCGCACTCGGCAGGGAGTCCAGCAGCAGGGCCAAGCGCGCCGCCAAGGCCGTCCGTTCGCGCAACTCGCGGTTCAGCCGTTGATCGGCGTCTGCAAGCTCGGCGCGGGCCTCGTCGAGCGCAGCGCGCAAGGCGCGCAACGCGGGCGCTGCGGACTCGTCCTCGGGCGCAGCGTCAGCGGGGGCGGGCAGATTCATCGTAGCGTTGGCACGGACACATAAAGTCTATGAAGACGCCGTATTATGGCGCCTGCCGATGGCGTCCGTCGCCGTCAGCCTGCTAAAGTCTGTCGAGCAGCCGCCGATATCAGCCAGACAAGGGAAATCCGTCCGTCAATGTCCGAACTGTTCCGCAACATCCAGGCGCGAACCCGCCTTGCCGGCACCAACAAGCTCGAGATCCTAATGTTCTCGCTGGGGGTCGACTCCCGCACCGGCCGGCGCGAGACGTTTGGTCTGAACGTGTTCAAGGTGCGCGAAGTGCTGAAGGCACCGCCGATCACAGCTGCGCCAGAAATGCCGGCTGTGGTCGAAGGCATGGTGTCGATGCGCGGGATACTGATTCCAGTCATCCACCTCGGCCGCTACACCGGGATCAACACCGAAGCCCCGCCGGAAGTGATGATCATTACCGAGTACAACGGTCACACCCAAGGCTTTCTGGTCGAGGCGGTGGACACAATCCTGCGCCTCGATTGGGAGTCGATGCGGGTTCCACCGGAGATGCTGACTGGCCACATGAGCGGCTTGGTCACAGCTGTCACCGAGCTGGCTGATCACCGCCTGGTCATGATGCTCGACGTCGAAAAAATCCTCGCCGAGACCACGCCGTCGGAAGACGAGTCGCTGTTCGACTCGATTCGACCGGTCGAATCTGGCGATGCCATGGTCTTCTTCGCCGACGACTCGGCTGTGGCCCGCAAGCAGATTAGCCGCACCCTCGACGCCATGCAGGTCAAGCACCGCCACGCCATCAACGGCCGACGCGCATGGGAAGATCTGCAGAGCCTGGCCGATCACGCCGATTCGATGGGTGAGCCGGTGAGCAATCTGCTCAAGTTGATCCTCACCGACGTTGAAATGCCGGAGATGGATGGCTACATACTGACCCGCAACATCAAGTCGGACCCGCGGTTCCGCGGTGTACCCGTGTTGATGCATTCATCGTTGTCTTCGGATTCCAACCGCCAACTGGGCATTTCGGTGGGCGTCGACGAATACATCCCCAAATTTGAACCGCGCAAGCTGGCCGAAACTGTCGGTCGCTTGCTGTCACGCAGGGCCTGAAGCGATGTCAAATTCAGTCTCCTCATCCAGCGAACACCAGTCACTGCTCGATGCCGTTGACGCCCGCACCAAACTGGCGGGCTCGAATCGCATGGAGCTGTTGCTGTTCGGTATTGGCACGCCGGAAATCTTCGCCATCAACGTGTTCAAAGTGCGGGAAGTCACGAAAACGCCACCGATCACGCTGACGCCCAACATGCCGGAGGGTGTCGAGGGCGTCATCAGCCTGCGCGGCAACATCATCCCGGTGCTCAAGCTGGCCCACTTCCTCGACCGCGACGGCATTGCCGATTGCAGCGGCAGCACGATGATGGTGACCGAGTACAGTCGCCGCACCCAAGGCTTTCTGGTCGATAGCGTCGACCGCATCGTCCGCGTCGACTGGGAGAGCGTGCGGGCGCCCGAAGGCTTGATGGCGCGCTCCGACGGCCTGGTGACGGCAATGACCGAACTCCCCGAGGGGCATTTGGTGTCGATCCTCGACGTCGAGCAAATCTTGGCCACCGCCTTTGGTGAAGGCACCATCCCGGAACTCGAACCGGCGGATGTCGATGCAACGACCTTCTTGTTCTTCGTTGACGACTCCTCGGTGGCGCGTCGGGAGATCGGCGCGGTGATGGACAAGCTCGGCGTCCGCACCCAGCTGGCCACCAATGGCAACGAGGCGCTCAACCGCTTGCAAGGCTTGGCCACGCAGGCTGAGCGCGATGGCGAGCGACTGGGCGACACCCTGCGAGTGATCTTGGTCGACGCCGAGATGCCCGAGATGGATGGCTACGTGTTGACGCGCCACCTCAAATCCGATCGCCGCTTTGACGGCATCCCGATTGTCATGCACTCGTCGCTGTCGTCGGATGCCAACCGCGCGATGGGCGCTGCGGTGGGGGTCGATGCGTACGTCGCAAAATTCAACCCTGAAATTCTGGCGGACACTTTGCGTCCGCTGCTGAGCCGCTGATTCCCTGGAGACCCTGGACCAATGTCGAATCCGAACATGAAATTCCTGGTCGTCGATGACTTTGCGACCATGCGACGGATCGTTCGCAACCTGCTCAAGGAGTTGGGCTTCACCAACATCGAAGAAGCCGAGGACGGAGCTGTGGCCCTGCAAAGATTGCGCGGCTCGGCCAAATTCGACTTTGTCGTGACGACTGGAACATGCCCAACATGACCGGTATCGAATTGCTGCGGCAGATTCGCGCTGATGAGTCGTTGCGCCACTTGCCGGTGCTGATGGTCACCGCCGAAGCGCGCAAGGAGAACATCATCGAAGCCGCTCAGGCCGGAGCCAACGGCTACGTGGTGAAACCATTCACAGCGGCGACGCTGGACGAAAAACTTAAAAAGATCTTTGCCACCTTGGCTTCCAAGGCCGCCTGAAGGACATTCAATGAGCGCCACCAACGACACCCCCGAACTCGAAGCCCTGTTCGACAGCATCGTCGCCGAGACGGTGGCCGCGCGCTGCGCCGAAACCGGCGAAACCGCCCCCGAAGCCACTTCGACTGGCAGCAGCAGTGCGCAGTCCAATGACGTGTTCTCGCACGTCGGCCAGCTGACTCGCCAGCTGCACGACACCTTGCGGGAGCTCGGCCATGACCGCGTGCTGACTGAAGTGGCCGACAAGATCCCGGACGCTCGTGACCGCCTCAGCTACATCTCGAAGCTCACCGAAGATGCTGCAGAAAAGGTTCTGGCAGCCACCGAACGGGCACAACCTCTACAGGACACCATCGTCGATGCCTCTGCGGCGCTGAGCAGTCGCTGGGACGCCGTATTTGCCGGTGAGTCGGATCCGGTAGCCTTCAAAGCGCTCGCGGAAGACACCCGCGCTTTTCTGAACGCCGCTGGCAATGCCGCCAACAGCACTCGCAGCGAGTTGCTCGCAATCATGATGGCGCAGGACTTTCAGGACCTGACCGGACAGGTCATCAAAAAGATGACCGAGCTCACCGCCAATCTCGAACGCGAACTTTTGAGCATTCTGATCGAGCACGCGCCTAGCGAAAAGGCTGGTGAAGCCGGCGGGCTTCAGGGTCCGGCCTACAACGCCAAAACCATGAGCGAATCCCTCGGCAATCAGGTCGAGGTCGATGCGCTGCTTGAAAGCCTCGGCTTCTAGGAGACCAGCGTGAGCGCATTCACCGGCATGGAGGAACTGCTCCAGGACTTTCTGCAGGAGGCCCTCGATCTGTTGTCCGACGTCGACAACAAATTGGTCGAACTCGAACAACGGCCCAACGATGCCGGCCTGCTCAACGACATCTTTCGCGGCTTCCACACCATCAAAGGCGGCGCCGGCTTTTTGGGTGCTACGGAGATGGTCGCGCTGTGCCATCGCACCGAGAACCTGTTCGATCAGCTGCGCCAACAGACGCTGGAGCTGACCCCGCTAATCATGGATGTGATCATGTTGGCGACGGCCGAGGTGCGCAACATGATGGGCACACTGTCGTCCCACAAGCAGCCCGACCCGGCGCCGGCAGATCTTCTCGCCCAGCTCGATCGTGTTCTGCAGGGCGAATCCTTGACTGGTGAGACTGCGCAGACCGCGACACCCGCCATCGCTACGGCCCCTGCTGCAGAAACGGGGGCGGCAAGCTCGGAGTCATCGAAATCGGTCGACTGGGGCAGTTTGCTGGCTGCAGTCTCGCCGGCACCAAAGTCGAGTGCGCCAGCAAGCCCGACCGAATCCGCGGCCACAAAGAGCGACGAACCGCCTCGGGGGGACCCGCCGGCTGGCAAAGCGAAGTCGGAGAAGCCTGAGCGGCCGGCCGACAAAGACACTGGGGCAGCCAAAGAAGGTCCCGCCAGCAAAGAAGGTCCCGCCAGCAAAGAAGGTCCCGCCAGCAAAGAACGCGCGCCCAGTAACGACGACGAAGCGCGCGCCTCGGGCCCAGCGAAACGCGAACCGGCCCGGCAAAACAAGCCAGCCACCCAGCCGACAGCGCGCGACTCGACGATTCGCGTTGATACCGACCGCCTCGACCAGGTGCTCAACCTCTCCGGCGAAATTGGCTTAACCAAGAACCGCCTGAACTGCCTGCGCGCCGAATTGCTGGCCGGCAATACCGGCAGCGATACCGTAAACGCCATGGACGCTGCGATCGCCCAGCTTGATCTGCTGGTGGGCGATCTGCAAAGCGCGGTGATGAAGACCCGCATGCAGCCGGTGGGGAGCCTGTTCCAAAAATATCCCCGACTGGTGCGCGACCTTGCTCGCCAGCTCGGCAAGGAAGTCGAACTCGAGATCAGCGGCGACGAAACCGAGCTCGACAAGACCATCATCGAAGACCTGAAGGATCCCCTCGTCCACTTGGTCCGCAATGCCGTCGACCACGGCGTCGAGATGCCAGTCGACCGTGCCGCTACTGGCAAGCCCGTGCGCGCCACGGTTCGACTCAGTGCCCAGCAGGCTGGTGACCACATCGTGCTCGAGATCAGCGACGACGGCCGAGGCATGCGTCCCGATATCCTGCGTAAGAAGGCCCTGGCCAAAGGTCTGATCGATGTCGAGACCGCGAATTCGCTTGATGAGATGTCTAGTCTCAAGCTGGTCTTCCTGCCCGGCTTTTCGACCAAAGATGACATCTCGGACGTGTCCGGCCGGGGGGTCGGCATGGACGTGGTGAAAACGAATATCCAGAAACTCAACGGCCACATTGATATTCAATCGCAACCGGGCGTCGGAACAACGTTCCGCATCAGGCTGCCTTTGACCCTGGCCATCATGCCGGTGTTGGTGGTGCGCCTCCAGCAACAGTCGTTTGCGGTGCCGCTGTCGATGGTGCGCGAGATCATGCCGCTCGATCCGACCGAGATTCAGCACCTGTCCGGACGCGCAACGCTGGTGGTGCGCGACGAGGTATTGCCGGTGCGTTCGCTCGCGGGCATGCTCAACCGGCCGTCTGATCCACCACCGTTTGGCGTGCTGATGCAGACCTCATCGCGCGGCGCGTTCATTCTGGGGGTCGACGGCTTTGTCGGACGTGACGATGTGGTCATCAAGCCGCTAGCCGACGTCAAACCCAAAGGCGTGTCGGGCGCGACCCTGTCAGGTGACGGTTCGGTGGTGCTGGTCCTGGATATCGAATCCATGCTGGACGAACCCATGGCGGTACTGTTGGGCCACAGCTTCAATCGGGGCAAGCACGCCACGCCGGTGGCTGCCTGATTCATAACAGGCCGTGTTCGGCGAAAGAGTAAACGTCGACGCGGGTGACCACCAAATGGTCAAGCACCCTGACATCGACCAGTGCCAGCGCGGCCACCAACGCGCGCGTCAATTCGCGATCGGCTTGACTGGGTTGCACGCCCCTGAGGGGTGATTGTGTGCCAGGACCACAGCGCTCGCGTTGATCTGCAAGCATCGCCGAGCGACCTCCCGCGGGTAGACGCTGGTCTGCGCCACCGACCCGCGGAACAGGTCTTCAGCCAGGATCAGATGGTGCCGCGCATCCAGAAACAGGGCTGTGAACACCTCGAACGGGCGCACGCCGATGCTCAATCGCAGATAGTCGCGCACCGCGTCCGGCGATGCCAAAGGCGGACCCTCACGCAGCGACTCACCCATGGCCCGACGCACCAACTCAGCGGCTGCGGCCATCCGCCGAGCCAAGGGTGCAGCGGCGGCACCGTCATCTGCGGCTGACCACGGATTACCCGACTCCAGCAGTCCGGAAAGACCGCCACCCGCCGCAAGGGCCGCGCGCAGCCGGCGGCGAGACGGCACGCGGCCAGCGAACACCGCGCGAAACAGAGCGATGTCGTCGAGACTGGCCGGCGCGTTACACTCGCGGCCATGCAGACCTTGGCCGACTCCCCGACGCGACACCTGGTGCTGGGCATCACCGGCGGCATTGCTGCCTACAAGTGCGCGGAATTGGTGCGCTTGTGGGTGCGCGCCGGGCACACCGTCGACGTGGTGATGACCGAGGCCGCCCTCGCCTTCGTCGGCGCCGCCACCTTCCAAGCCTTGTCGGGACGACCTGTCCGCAGCAGCTTGTGGAACAGCGCTGAACGCAATGGCATGGACCACATCGCCCTCTCGCGGAATGTCGATGCACTGATTGTGGCGCCCGCTTCAGCCGATTTCATCGGCAAATTGACCTACGGCCTGGCCGACGATTTGCTCTCGACGCTGTGCCTGGCCCGCGATTGCCCGCTGCTGGTGGCACCCGCGATGAACCGGCAGATGTGGCAGAACCCGGCGACCCAGCGCAACGTCGCGCAATTGCGTGCGGATGGCGTGACCATCCTCGGGCCGGACTCGGGCGAGCAAGCGTGCGGCGAGACGGGCGAGGGGCGGATGTTGGAGCCGCACGAGATTGCCGAACGAGTGGCAGCCTACCTGCAGCCCAAACCGCTCGCAGGACTGCGCGTCCTGCTCACTGCCGGCCCGACGCTGGAGCCGATCGACCCGGTACGCGCCATCACCAACCGCAGCTCCGGGCAGATGGGCTACGCCGTCGCTGCAGCAGCGCGCGACGCGGGTGCCGAGGTCACGCTGATCTCTGGGCCTACGGCGCTGGACGCGCCATGGGATGTCGAACGCGTCAACGTTGAAACAGCAGCGCAGATGCAGGCGGCGGTCGAAACCCGGGTCACCGGTTGCGACATCTTCATCGGGGTAGCGGCGGTGGCTGACTACCGGGTCGTCGCGCCGTCGGGCTCGAAGATCAAGAAATCAGAGGCGTCGATGAGTCTCGAACTGGCGGCAAACCCGGACATTCTCGCCAGCGTGGCGGCCCGACCGAACCCCCCGTTCTGCGTCGGTTTTGCCGCCGAGAGCGAACACCTGCTCGAGCACGCAGAATTGAAACGTCGGCGCAAGACACTGCCGTTGATGGTCGCCAACCTTGCGCAGGACTCGATCGGCCGCAGCGACAGCCAGATCACCCTGCTCGACGACCACGGGGTGCACCCACTACCGCTGGCCAGCAAGACGCAGTCAGCACGCTGGTTGGTGGACCACATCGCAAGCCTGTATCACGCACGGGGATCTTCACGGTGAGAGTCGATTTTCGCGTCCTGGACGCCCGCCTGCGGCAGATGCCGCCCACCTATGCCACGGCTGGCAGCGCTGGCCTCGACCTCCGCGCCTGCATTGACGCACCCATGGTGATCGCGCCAGCGAGCACCCAGCTGATCCCGACGGGCATGGCGCTGCACATCTCCGATCGCGGCTATGCAGCGATGGTATTGCCGCGCTCGGGACTGGGACATAAGCACGGCATCGTCCTTGGCAATCTGGTCGGACTGATCGACTCCGACTACCAGGGCCAGGTGTTCGTATCGATGTGGAACCGCGGCAGCGACGTGTTCGAGCTGCAGCCGATGGAGCGCATCGCCCAGCTGATCATCGTGCCGGTGGTACAGGCCGAGTTCGTCGAGGTGGCCGATTTCGCCGCCACCGCCCGCGGCGAGGGTGGATTCGGCAGCACCGGTCGCAGCTGATGGCGCACGGCGTGATCCTGTTCGCACACGGCGCTCGCGCCGCCAGTTGGGCGCTGCCTTTCGAAAAGCTGCGGGAGCGTGTGGCCGCGATGCATCCGGGCGCGCATGTTCGGCTGGCTTTTCTCGAACTGATGCAACCCGACCTCGGTAGCGTGGTGGACGACCTGACGAACGAGTCGGTCGAGCGGATCGACCTCTTCCCGATCTTCCTCGCGGTGGGCAGCCACCTGCGCGAAGACTTGCCGCAACTGGTCAGCGCCGCGCAAGCCCGCCATCCGGGCTTGCACATCACGGTTCATCCCGCGCTGGGCGAGAGCGAGGCCATGCTGGCCGCGATCGCAGGTGGCATCGGTCAGGCGCTAGCAGCGTCCTGACGCACCCGCTCGTAGAGCGCGATCGAACCTGCCATCGCGGCGTTGAGCGACTCCGCGCGTCCCGGCATGGGGATCGACAACGACACTGTCGCCACGGCAATCAACTCGGCGGACAGACCGGCGCCCTCCCCGCCCACCAGCAACAGCAGGTCGCCACGCAAATCGGCGGCATAGAGCGGCATATCAGCGCGCGGCAGCAATGCCATTGATCGTCCGGCAAAGCGCTTCACCGCCGCGTGCAGATCGACGCGCTCGCAGATCGGTAGCACCGCGTGAGCGCCCTGTGCCGCACGCAGCACCTTCCACGACCACGCGTCGGCACACGCCGCGCCAAGCCATACCTGATCGACGGCGGCGGCCGCGGCCATGCGCATGAGCGTGCCCACATTGCCAGGGTCTTGCACCGCGTCGAGCGCCAGAATCAAGCCCCGATCAACGGGCGTGGCAATCGGGATCGGCACCAGAGCGACGATGCCAGTCGGCGAGGCCACCGGCGACACCGCCTCGAAGCACGTGTCGGCCAACAGGGCAACTGCGGTGCCCCGTGTCAGCCAAGCAGCCGCCTCGGTCGCGCGCGACTCGGCAAGCAGCACACGCTCGAACGCCCGACCGGCAGACAGCCAGTCGTTGACCAGGTGATCGCCGTCGAGCACGGCCAGCCCGGCCTGCTGGCGCTCACGCGGGCGCTCGAGCAATCGGCGCACCTGCTGCACCAGCGGATTCTGGCGGCTGCGGATGTCTCCATGGTCCGAGCATAGCGTTTCTGCGCAGATCGGCCTCAAGTCTGTCAACAAAAGTCCGTAACATCTAGGGACGTCCTTATCGCGGAAGCAACGCATGTTCATTGCCATTGGCTATCTGGTTACGCTCGGCTCGATTTTTGGCGGTTTTGCCATGGCCGGCGGGCACTTGGCTGCGCTGTTTCAGCCTCTGGAACTGCTGATGATCTTCGGTGGTGCGGCTGGCGCATTCGTCACCGGCAATAGTCAAAAGAACATCAAGGCCACCCTTAAGGCCTTCCCGGGCTTGTTCAAGGGTGCCGCCTACAACAAAGAAGTCTATGTCGACGTGCTGGCGATGCTGTTCGAGGTTCTGGCCAAAGTGCGTAAAGAGGGCCTGATGTCGATCGAAAGCGACGTTGAAGAGCCCGAAAAGTCGCAGATATTC
>RFMI01000014.1 GCA_009927815.1 Betaproteobacteria bacterium
GGGGTTCTCTGTGTCGAATGGCACCGCTGAACCGAGACCTACCACTCGGAGGATCTTGTCTTGCTCGATGCCGCCAGCCACCAGCACCCGCCGCGCCGCATTGGCCCGATCTGCCGACAGCTCCCAGTTGGAGTAGCCGCCGGTGCCACCGGCGTAAGGTGTGGCGTCGGTGTGGCCCGACAGGCTGATGCGATTGGGAACCTTGTTGAGCAGCGATGCCATCTCACGCAGGATGGCCGAGGTGTGGGGCTTCATCTCGCCACTGCCGAGGTCAAAAGAGGGCCGGTTTTTGTCGTCGAGGATCTGCAAGCGCAGACCGTCGGTGGTGAGTTCGGTCTTAATCAAGTCCTTGAAGCCAGCCAAGGCCGGGATTACGGCGATCGCGGCATCGATCTGCTCTTTCAGGTTTTGCAGTTGACGCTTCTCGGCACGAGTCCGGGCCGCTTCGATCATCTGTGCCGTTTGGGCATCGAGCTCACTGGGCGCTTCGCCCTTTCCCTTATCTTTCTTATCGCCGTCGCCGCCCTTGCCGTCCTGGCTCGACTTGCCTGGCTGCTTGAGGATGCCTTCACCTTGGTTGGGCAGCATATTTGACTTGGAGCCAGCCGGGCCGCCCATCAGCGCAACTTTCAGTGGCGTTTTGAAGTAGTTGGAGATGCCTTCCAGTTTGGCCTTGTTGACCGAGGTCAGCAGCCACATCAGCAGGAAGAACGCCATCATCGCGGTGACGAAGTCGGCGTAAGCGATCTTCCAGGCGCCGCCATGGTGGCCGCCATGTAAGGTCTTTTTGACCCGCTTGAAGACTATCGGCCGCTGACTGTCGTCACTCACGCTCTGTCATCCCGAATCACCGTCATGCACTCACGCCTTACGCTTTTTGATCTCTTCTTCGAGCTCGCGGAAGCTGGGCCGGTCCGTCGAGAACAGCACCTTGCGGCCGAACTCGATGGCAACCGGTGGGGCATATCCGTTCATCGAGGCCAATAACACGGCTTTGATGCAGTCGTAGATCTTGCTGGCCTCGGTAGCTTTTTGCTCGTGCAAGGCCGCCAAGGGTGCCACCATGCCGTAGCTCAGCAGAATGCCCAAGAAGGTTCCGACCAGCGCATGGGCGATTAGGAGGCCGAGCTCCTCGGGCGGTAGAAACAGCGATTCCATGGTGTGGACCACGCCCATCACGGCGGCGACGATGCCGAACGCTGGCATGCCGTCACCAAGCTTAGACAACGCGTCGGCGGGAGCGTGTTCCTCTTTGTGGTGTGCTTCCAGTTCAGCGTCCATCAGTGCCTCGATCTCGAACACGTTGAGGTTGCCGCCAACCATCATCCGCAGGTAATCCGTGAGGAATTCGACCACATGATGGTCCGACATGACCTTCGGGTATTTACT
>RFMI01000045.1 GCA_009927815.1 Betaproteobacteria bacterium
GTCCAAATTAGCAAGGACCTGCTCCGCTCCCAGCCGCTTCTAAAGCTGCTGGACGACGAGCTGTTGGCTCAAGTGATGGCCCACTCTCGTTACATGAACGTGCCCAAGCGCACCATGCTGATGATGAAGGGCGCAGGTGATGACTGGCTGGGTTCCTGCTCGACGGCAATCCAGGTGGTCGACATGCTGCACAACGGTCGCGAGGTCGGCCTAAACATCATCCGGCCGGGGAGCTTCTTCGGCGAGCTCAGCTGCATCGACCGCCGTCCACGCTCGGCCACGCTGGTGGCCATGACGCCGTGTCACCTCATCCAGGTCCCGGCGAGATCGCACGGCAGCTGTTTTTCCGCGCCCCCGCGGTCGCCGAGGCGATGATGAAGCATTGCACCGACCTCATCCGCCGGATGTCCGATCTGCGCAGTCTGCAGGCCATTCCAAATGCGTTTGTGCGGGTATTCGCGCTGGTCAACTATTTCAAGGTGATCGGCCCGGGTGGTCTGGAGGTGATCGAGGACGCGCCGACCCAGCAAGAGATGGCGATCATGGTTAACACCAGCCGAGAGACGGTGTCGCGGGCAATCTCAGAGCTGATCCGTCTGGGCGTGGTCGAGAAAGACCTGCGCCGGCTGATCATCCGCAAGCCGGATGTGCTCAGGGCGCTGGTCGAGACCGAGGCGCCGCCTCCGCCGCCTGATGTGTCGCTGCAGATCCGTGTCGAGCGGCGGGTGCAGACCGAGCGGCGCGAGCCGAGTTAGCGGCGATTGGCGGCTCGATAGACGGCGTTGCGATCGCGGCGTCCGACCGCCACCACTAATACTAAAACTTCGGTGTCTCGCACCTCGTAAACGAGGCGATAGCCAGCGTCGCGCAACTTTATTTTGTAACGGTCGGCCTGCCCGTGCAGGCGTGCCGACGGCACGCGGGGCTGCTCAAGCCTTTCCACCAGCTTGCGTTTGAAGGCTTCGCGAACTGCGCCGTCGAGTTTGTGCCACTCCTTCAGCGCAGCTTCGACGAATCCCAGTTCATAGGGCATCGATTGATACCCGGACCACGGGTTCGCCCGCACGGGTGTCCGCGATGGCGTTGAGTTCGAGGTCCTCCAGCCGTTCCATTAAAGCTTCGTAGGCCGCCGCCGGGACGCAGTAGAAAGCCGTGCTGTTGCGATTGAGGATGGCTACCGGCAAGCCGTCACCGGCCGCTACCGTGCCCATCGGGTCGCGCTTCAGTTCGGAGACGCTGGCGGTGGTCTCGGTAAGGATGATCCCAGTCATTGTCAGTGCCTTAATAAGTCTTTTGGAGTGTTTATTAAAGCACTCTGGAGGGTGCCGTTACAAGTGCGGATTTCGGCATTCGGCGTATACAAGGCCTGCCGCCCAGCCCGCGTACGTCCACCTCGGCCAGCGGCCGCAGCCGACCCGGCCGGCAGCGATCCGCAGTTCCTTGCGAGCACACGATGTCGACGTCGAGGTCGCGCGCGCACTCCTGCAGGCGCGACGCAAAGTTGATGCAATCCCCCACCGCGCTGTACCAGCTGCGACGCGCACTGCCGAGGTCGCCGACCAGCGCGACGCCGCTGGCCACGCCCACCCGCACCCGCACCGGCGACTCGCCGCGTGCGACGCGCCCGGCGTTGAACTGGCGCACCGCCTCCAGCACCGCCTGCGCGGCGTCGAGGGCGCGGTCGGCGTGGTCGGCCACCGCAATGGGTGCGCCCCAGAACGCGTGCAGGCCATCGCCGGTGTACTTGTCGAGGGTGCCGCGGTGCTCCCACACCGCCTCGGTGATGCAAGCGAGAAACTCGCGCGTCAGCCGCTCGGCGTCTTCCAGCGAGCTTTCCGCGGTGAGCCGCGTGTAGCCCTGCATGTCGGCCACCAGCACCGTGATGTCGGCGCGGCGCGGGGTGAGCGGGTCTGCGCCTTCCGAGCGCAGCAGCTCGTCCAACACCGACTGCGCCACATAACGGCCGAGTAGCCGGGTGCGTGCGCGCAATCGGCTTTGCGCCCATGCCCACTCGGCTGGCAGCAGCACGAGCATCAGCACGGCGTAGCCATAGAGCGGCCCGGCCACCGGGTTGGGTGCGCCAGCGCTCACCGTCCAGGCGGCCAGCCCCAGCCACGCGGCCACGCCCACCGCCAGCGGTACCAGCAGCGACGCCAGTCTCACCCGTTGGCCCAAACGCCACGCCAGCCAGACCATGCCAGCCAACGCCAGCGCAGTGAGCATGCCCGCCGGCGGCGGCGACACGCGGTGGCCGTCGCGCAGGCGGCGCAGCTGGTCGAACGCCTCCGCGTGCACTGCCACCCCGGCGATGCTGCCGGTCAGGGGGGTGGCGACGCGGTCGGACAGGCCCAATGCGCTTGATCCGACAAACACAGTGGCGCCGCGCAGTAGTTCGGAATGGTGTCCCTCCAGCGCCATCGCAAACGGCAGGGCGGTGTAGGCCTCTGCCGTGTGGCGGAAGGGCAGATGCCAGAAGCCGCCGGGGTCAAGGGGTAGACCAGCAAGCCAGTCGGGGGCATCGGACGGGTTGGCGCACAGCAGCGCCGCCAGCGCTAGGCTGGGGTAGGCGTTACCGTGCCAGCCCGCCAAAAGCGGCAGACGCCGCAGCACGCCGTCGCGGTCGGGCACAAAGCCGATATTGCCGACACAGCGGGCGTCGCCAAGCGCGCCATGGTTGGCGAGCACGCCAGTGGCTGGCGCAGTGGGCGGCAGACCCGGCAGGCGCGGCAGTGCGCCGGTGGCCTCGATGTTGCCGAGTGGGCGATCGCGCTCCGCGAAGTCGAACGCCTGCGCCAGCACCAGCCGTCCGGCTCCGGCAGGGAGGCCAGCCGTTCATCGCCGTGGGCGTCGTCGGGGGAGGGCTCGGGCAGCACCATGTCGAACACCACCCGCTGGGCGCCGTCGGCGAGCAGCTGCTCGGCAAGGTCGGCCAGCCGGCTGCGCGGCCATGGCCATGGTCCCAGCGCGGCGATGCTGGACTCGTCGATGTCGACGATCACAGCGCCCTCTAGCGGCGCGTCGCTGGCCATCAGCCGCAGCAGGCGGTCGCGCAACACGGCCTCGGCGCTGGCGCTGCCCGGCACCACCCGCGGAGCCCACTGCACGGCCAGGGTGAGCGCCACCGCCAGCGCCACCAACAGGGCGCGTCCAAGGCTCATGCGGTGGGTGGACGGCATCATCAGAGGCGCAGTGTGCCGCGTTCCGGCTGGTTTGGCATTGCCCAACCGACCGATGCCCGATTCGGGCGAAAAATTGTGACAACCGTCACAAAAAGATTGCACTTCGGTGTTACATTGGCCATATGCGTCAATGGCTTCCAATAATTCGTATTGCCTCCAGCTTGCTTGCTGCGATCCTGTTCGCACCTCTGCTGGCTGTGGCTGCGCCGGTCGGCGAGGTGATCTTCGCTGCGGGTGACGCGCGCATCGACGGCCTCGGCAGCAAGTTGGTCAAGGGCGCGGCCATCGAGGTCGGGCAGACCGTTGTCACTGGCGCAGGCGGGCACGTGCACGTCCGCTTCGTCGACGACGCTTTTGTTGCGGTGCGGCCGAACAGCCAACTCACCGTCGACGACTACGCCTTTGACGCTGCAAACGCTGCTAATAACCGCGTCAAGTTCACACTGGTCAGCGGCACCAGTCGGCTGATTACTGGTAAGGCGGGGCAGGCCAACAAGCAGGGCTTCCGTCTCAATACGCCGATGGCCGCCATCGGCGTGCGCGGCACCGACTTCGTGGTGCGGGCCAGCGCCGACACCACCCGCGTCACCGTGCAGCAGGGCGCGGTGGTGATGTCTCCCTTTGCCGACGGTTGTAGCGCTGCCAGCAGCGGGCCGTGCAGCGGCGCGCTGGCCCGTCAGCTCACTGCCAGCTTGGCGGGCAGCTACCTCGAGCAGCGCGGTCAGACCGCGCCGACCTTGATCAAAGTAGAGCCGTCCAAGTTGCCCGACCTCTTCGCGCCGGCGCGCGCCGACGAGCCGCCGGTGCGCAGTACCGAAGCGAGTGGCACCAACGCGGGCGGCGTCGCCTCCGCTTCCGGAACCACGGCCGCTCCAGTTGCCACGTCCAGCGCCAGCGCTACGCCAAGCTCTGCCCCCAGCGCGCCTGCAGTCCCGCTGCAGGTCGCCGCGCCGCCCGCATCCGCGCCTGCCATTGCCGCCAGTCGTGCCGCGCCCGAGGGCTTCACCGGGTCGGCCAACATCTTCTGGGGGCGCTGGGACACCAACACCAGCGCCAGCATCCTCAACAGCGCCAATTACCAGGTCATTGCGCAGAACAATGGCTTTGTCCTGGTGCGTCCGTCCGGCGGCAACCCGGTGTTGCCCAACACCGGCGAGGTCAACTTCAAGCTGGTGCAGTCGGCGCTGTTTATCAGCTCGGGCGGCGGTTTCGTGACGGGCGATCCGACCTCGTCACGTCTAAGCATTAATTTTGGCAAGCAGACCTTCGACACCGCGATCGCGGTGAGGGCCGACGGCGGGCTGTCCGACAGCATGCGCAGTCGCGGTGCGCTCAGCGCCGACGGCCGTTTTGTTGCCGATCCCAAGCGTTCTAATGCCGAGATCAACGGCGGCCTGAGTAACAACGGCGCCGAGGCCGGCTATGTTTACGTCAAGGGTGACGGTCGTGGTGGCTTCGCCGCCATCGGCGTGACGCGCTGGGAGCGCTAGCGCGCATTGAGGGGTGCGCCCCTCGACCCAATTCGCTGTCGGCCCCAACATCGGGCATGCTTGCCATACACATTAAGAAAATTCGGCGCGGAGGCCGATCTATCGCCGTGCGCAGAATCTTGTTGAGGTCGGTTTCCGGTCTTGGTCAGATGTGTCTGGTCGCCCTGGCCCTCGCGCTGCCAGCCGCTCGCGCTGCCGACCTTCCGCCGGACCTTGCCGAGCGGGTGCAGCAGAGCCGCAGCCGAGCCGACTTTGCCGCCGCCTTGCGCGATCTGCAGGCGCAGCAAGAGGCGCTGGGCGACGGCCGACTTTAACTATCTGCTGGGCGTGGTGGCGCTGGAGGCGGGTGAGCCGCTGGTGGCGCTGGACGCGCTGGAGCGCGTGGTGCTGCACCGCCCCGAATACGCCGGGGCCTGGCTCGACCTTGCCATCGCCACACCCGCTTGGGGACCCGGCAAGCGCCGAGGCCATTCTCGACCATGTCGAAACCACCTTTAGCCCGCCGCCGGCGCTGCGCGAGCAGATCGCACAGGCCCGCGTCGGCTTGCGTGCGCAGGTGAGTCGTCCCGCTGCAAATCCCTGGCACGGCGACGTGGCGGTGCTGGGCGGTTACACCAGCAACGCCAAGCTGGCTTGGCGTCGGCGGCTTCAATCTCACGCCGGTGGGTGGCAACCTGGTGCCGATTGTGCTGGCAGACAGCCAGCGCCCGCGCAGCGACGCCGTGTTGCAGAGCCGCGCCAGCCTGTACCGTGACTTTGCCCACGACAGCGGCAGCACCACCAGCCTGCTGGCGTATTTCCGCGGACGGCAGTACGCCCAAGAAGGCGACTACACCTATTACGAAGCCGCGCTGGGTGCCTCGCACAATCTGCCGATCGCCCCGGGGCGCAGCGTGGTGCTGGGCGCCAGCCTGCGCGAGCTCACCCTCGGTGGCCGGCCGCTGGCGCTCTTTGCCGGAAGCAGCCTGGGCCTTCGGCAATCGCTGGGTGGGTGCATGGTCCAGGCCAACGTCGAATATGAATACCGGCACTACCAGCAAAGCGCTTACTACAGCGCAGACGTGCTGTGGGGCGGCGCCGGCCTTGACTGTCAGTGGCGAGGGAACACCGTTCAGCTCACCGCGCGGGCAGGGCGCGACAGTGCCCGTGGCGACCGGGCCGGGGGCGATACCACTCGCATCGAGAGCAGCCTGTTGTGGCGCCGTGACTGGACGCCGCGGTGGACCATCGAGGCGTTGCTCTACGCCGTGCACAACGGCGACCAGCTGGGCTATAGCCCTTTGCTCGAAAACAATGCCACACGCCGGATCGACCGCTTGGGCCAGCGCCTGAGTTTAAGCCGCACCCTGGACGGCAGCGGCCACTGGCGCGCCAGTGTTGAGCTTGAAAACAGCCGCGATTACAGCAACTTGCCGATCTTTCGGTTGAACGAGCATCAAATTAGCATGGGCTTACGCTATCTATTTTGACTAATGTGACCACCGTCACATGACTTGCGCCTGACTCCACCTAAAGTGCACGGCAGTTTCAATAGGTCTGATGGGTCTATTGGAGCCGCAAAACGCCTCACCGGGCATCTTGAGTGGATT
>RFMI01000132.1 GCA_009927815.1 Betaproteobacteria bacterium
AGCGTCTGATTGTCGCGGCTGGGGTTGACGAAGCTCAGGCCTGAGATGGTGGTCGATGCTTTGCTGTTGGCGGGGCTGAAGCTCGGCCCTTTGGCGTCGTACACCGGCAGGTTGCTGCCAGTCAGCTGGATGTAGCCGCCGCTTGCGTCCGCTTTATTGCCCGACAAGTAGTACTTGACGCTGGTGCTCGTATTGGAAGCAAAGCCAGCCGATGTGAGAGTGTCATCGTTTAGGGCGTCGAGATCGGCCTGCAGGCTGTTTACATTATCTTGAAAGTTGTTCGACGCGCCGTCCAATGCGGCCTTAAGCGCGGTCGATAGGGCGCCAGAGAACGTGTCGACGTTATGGTTGTTGCCGTGCAGGCCGGTGATGATTGCCATCGTTCAAGTCTCCCAAGTGTGTATTCAGAATCCGTAAGACAGGCGCAGCGCCTGCCAGCTGCGGTCGCCGGTAACGCCGACCTCCGCGGTAAGCCGGGCGCCACCCCAGGTCGCTTCGCCGCCGGCGTGCAGCCGGCTTAAGGTCTGCTGCGACGCAAAGTCGAAGCGGCCGCCCAAGCGCGCGTCGCCGTCCACCAGGCCGGCGCCGGCGTAGGCGCGCAGCGGGCCCCACGGGCGCGACAGCAGCGCCTCGACGCTGCGGGTGGTCAGCCGCAGGTGGCTGACGCCAGTGAGCTGCGCGTAGCTGGCGCGCACGTCTAACGCTGTGTTGTCGTCGCCACCCGCCTGCCAGATGCGTGTGCCCAGACTCGCGGTGTACAGGCGCGCGGCGCCCTGCGCGTCCTGGCTGTAGCCCACGCCAAACACAGTGCGCGGCAGCAGCGAAACATCCATGCCGACGCGTGGCACATTCAGCGCGTCGCGACGGTCGCCGGTGGCGGTGCCCCAAAGGTTGGCGTCGGTGGTTGCCGTGCGATCTCCGCTCACGCTCAGACGCAGTCGGGTGCCATCGGCAGGCACTGGGCCTTGTGCCTTGGGGTCGGCCGCGGCAAACAGGTCGGCGGCCAAGCGACCGAAATCGCCTGCGCTACCGGGCACGATCTTGTCGTGGCTGGTGCCACTCAGCAGCGCTGCCACCGCCTGGAGCTGGCCGATGCCCAGCGCAACCGGATTGAAACCATCGGCGGCGCTCGCCGGCTGCGCCACTGCCGCCAGTATGGCCATCGCGGTCGCTGCACCAACGCGCAGCGTGGCGGCCCTAAATAATCCCTGCATAGCGGCTTATCCATGTCGCCAGCGTGTCAAAAGCGCTGGCGTTAATCTTCAATTATCGTTGCTAGAGACCTCATGTGTCATGGGTAATTCCATGACCATCGACATGGCGACCGTAGTCGATCTCCCTGCAAGCCATAAGCCGCCTTATGCTGGCTGGCATGACGCTCGCTGACTGCCCCGACATCGACCCCGCCACGCTCGACCGCTCGGCCCTGCGCCTGCCCGCCGACGCGCACAAAGGCTCGCGCGGCGCGGTCGGCATCCTTGGGGGTGCGGCGGGCATGCTGGGCGCGGCGTGGTTGGCGGGCCGTGCGGC
>RFMI01000049.1 GCA_009927815.1 Betaproteobacteria bacterium
ATCCAATGGTTTCCCGGACACATGGCGGCCGCCCGCAAGAAGGCGGCCGAGACGCTGGCGCAGGCCGACGTGGTGATCGAAGTGGTCGACGCGCGCATTCCCGAGGCGTCGACCAACCCAATGGTGCATGAGCTGCGCCGGCACCGGCAACGGCCCTGCCTGAAGATCCTCAACAAGTCGGATCTGGCCGACCCGGCGGCCACCCAAGCTTGGCTGACGCACTACGCAGCGCAACCGGATGTGCAGGCGGTGGCGCTGTCGTGCAAGTCGGCGGGTGACGTGGCGCGGGTGCGTGGGCTGGCATCGCGTCTGGCACCCCATCGCGATGGTCCGATCAAGCCGCTGCGGCTGATCATCATGGGCATCCCCAATGTGGGGAAAAGCACACTGATGAACGCGCTGCTCAAGCGCCGGGTGGCCAAGGTCGGCGACGAGCCGGCGGTGACCAAATCGCAGCAACGGCTCGACCTCGACGACGAAACCATCCTGATCGACACGCCCGGCATGATGTGGCCGAAAATCGCGCATGACGGCGACGGCTACATGCTGGCCGCCAGCCACGCGATCGGTCGCAATGCGGTGATCGACGAGGAGGTCGCAGCGCAACTGGGCGCGCTGCTACTGGCGCGCTATCCGGAGCGCCTGGCCGAACGTTACAAGCTGGCCGCAGGCGTGGTCGACGCACTCGACGGCGAGGGGCTGGTCGAGGCGGTCGCGCGGCGGCGCGGGTTTGTCGTCAAGGGCGGCGGCATCGACCTTGAGAAAGCTGCGCTGACCCTGCTGCAGGACTACCGCGACGGCGCGCTCGGCCGCATCAGCCTCGAGACGCCGGACAGCCGGGCGGCGATGCTAGAGGCGGCGCGACTGGCGGCACTTGCCGCGACTGAACAGGCCGCCAACGACGCGGTCTGAATTGCGTCCCGTCGCCGCCTTGGCGACACCTCTTCACGCAAGGCTCCCATGCGCACTGAAACCCCCGTCACCATTTACCTTGACCAGTACACCCCGCCGGCGTGGTGGGTCGACACCGTCGACCTGGTCATCGCCATCCACGACGACCATGCGCGCGTGACTGCGGATTTGCGGATCCGCCGCAATCCGGACGTCCCCGCCGCCGCGCTGTGGCTCGACGGCGAAGCGATGGCGCTGGTCTCGGTCGCGGTGGACGGCGTCGCGCTTGAGGCCTCCGCGTACACGCTCAGCGACAAGGGCCTGAGCCTCCCGCTGACCGGCGACGCTGCGCACATCACCACCGTTGTCCGCATCGAGCCGGACACGAACACCGCGCTCTCGGGTCTGTACCGCAGCAAGGATGGGTACTTCACGCAGTGCGAGGCCGAGGGCTTTCGCCGCATCACCTACTATCCTGACCGACCGGACGTGATGGCGAAGTTCACCTGCCGCCTGGAAGCCGACCAAGCGCGGTTTCCGCAACTGCTCGCCAACGGCAACCCGGTCGGCGCGGGCAATCTGCCCGACGGCCGTCACTGGGCCACGTGGGAAGACCCCTTCGCCAAGCCGGCCTATCTCTTCGCCTGCGTGGCGGCGAAGCTCGACATGCTCGAGGACTGGTTCGTCACCGCCAGCGGCCGTCGCGTGCGCTGCGCCATCTACGTCGAGCCAGGCAAGCTGGACCAGTGCGGGCACGCCATGGCCGCGCTCAAGCTGAGCATGGCCTGGGACGAGCAGCGCTTCGGCCTGGAGATGGACCTCGACCACTACATGATCGTCGCCGTCGGCGACTTCAACATGGGGGCGATGGAGAACAAGGGCCTCAACATCTTCAACACCAAGTACGTGCTGGCCCGCCCGGATGTCGCCACCGACACCGACTACCAGAACATCGACCGGGTGGTCGCGCACGAGTATTTCCACAACTGGACCGGCAACCGCGTGACCTGCCGCGACTGGTTCCAGCTCAGCCTGAAAGAGGGCCTGACCGTGTTCCGCGACCAAGAATTCGGCATGGACGTGCACTCGCGGGCGGTGACGCGCATTCAGGAGGTGCGCACGCTGCGCGCAGCGCAGTTCCCCGAGGACGCTGGCCCGATGGCGCACCCCATCCGCCCGGCGGCGTATCAGGAGATCAACAACTTCTACACGGCGACTGTCTACGAGAAGGGCGCGGAAGTGATCCGCATGATCCACACCCTGATCGGCGAGACGGCGTTCCGCGCCGGCATGGACGAGTACTTCCGCCGCCACGACGGCCAGGCGGTGACCTGCGACGACTTCGTCGCGGCGATGGAGGCGGCCAGCGGCCGCGACCTCGGCCAGTTCCGTCGCTGGTACCGGCAGGCGGGGACGCCGGTTCTGGCAGTGAGCGGTCACTACGACGTGGCGGCCCGGCGTTACGAGTTGCACGTCGAGCAGCGCTACCCGGAGACCGCCTACGAGCAACGTCTGCGCGCCGACGGCCAGCCGGTCGAGCGCGGCCCCTACCACCTGCCGCTGGCGGTCGGTCTGCTGGCCGCGTCGGATGGCCGCGAACTGGCCGCCACCCGCGTGCTGGAGCTGCGCGAAGACCGCCAGAGTTTTGTGTTCGAGGATGTCGCGGAAGCGCCGGTGCCCTCACTGCTGCGCGGATTCTCGGCGCCAATCGTGCTGCAGACCGACTGGACCGTCGACCAGCTGACCCTGCTCATGGCCCACGACACCGACCCGGTGGCGCGCTGGGACGCCGGGCAGGAACTGGCGACGCGGCTGATCCTGGACGGCGCACGGCGACTCGCGCGTGACCCGGCTGACGGCACACCTGCCGGCGCGGAAAAGGCTGCGAACGCTTCTTCAATGAGACCAGCACCGCGCGCCCCGGCTGGATTCCCGCCGCCTACATCGACGCCATTGGCCGCCTGCTCGACAACGCCTTTGCCCCCGGCGGCGACCCGGCCTTCG
This sequence comes from Betaproteobacteria bacterium, assembly GCA_009927815.1. Lineage (GTDB taxonomy): Bacteria > Pseudomonadota > Gammaproteobacteria > Burkholderiales > UBA3065 > UBA3065. The sequence continues at coordinate 2,896 of RFMI01000049.1, forward strand.
TCGCCGAGGCGCTCGCTTGCCCTCCGAGGCGATGCTCGCCGAGCAGATGTCCCCGGCCGACCCTGAGGCCATCCACCAAGCGCGACAGGCGCTGCGCGTAGCGCTGGCGCATGGCCTGCACGACAACTTGGTGAGCGCTTACGATCGCCTCACCATCCGCGAGCCCTACTCGCCCGACGCCACCCAAGCCGGACGCCGCGCGTTGCGCAACGCCTGCCTCGCGCTCGCCGCCGAGACCGGCCATGCCAACGACATCGCGCGGGCGCAGGCCCAGTTCGAGGCTGGCGGCAACATGACAGACACCTACGCCGCCCTGGCGGTGCTGGCCAACAGCGCCAGCCCGGCCCGCGACGCCGCGCTGCAGAGCTTCTACGAGCGTTGGCGCGATGAGGCCTTGGTGGTCGACAAGTGGCTCGGCGTGCAGGCGATGAGCCGCCAGCCCGACACACCGGCGCGGGTGCGCACCCTGCTGCTGCACCCGGGCTTCGACATCCGCAACCCGAACAAGGTCTACGCGCTGGTCCGCGCCTTCTGCGCCGCCAACCCGCGCCACTTCCATGGCGAGGACGGCGCCGGCTACGCCTTTGGCGCCGATCTGGTGCTGCAACTCGACGCGCTCAACCCGCAAGTGGCGAGCCGCGTGGCGCGCTGCTTCGACCGCTGGCGGCGCTACGATGCGGCGCGTCAGGCGCTGGCGCGCGCCCAGTTGGAGCGCATCAAGGCCAACGCGCAGTCGCCCGATGTGCTGGAGGTGGTGGGCAAGTCGCTGGGCAATTGACCGATGTCTTGAAACCGCGGCCCGCATCACCATGTCCAAGGTGTAGAGTCAGGCGCCGCCCGACCTTTTTCACCCAGGAGACCCGATGAAACGCTTCGCCCTCCTTGCTGTTCTGCTCGCCTTCGGGTTGAGCCTGTGGTCGGACTTTGCTGACGCCAAACGCATGGGCGGCAGCCGCTCGATCGGCATGCAGCGCGCTGCGCCGGTGCAAAAGGCTGCGCCAGCGCCGGCCACTCCGCCGTCAGCGCAGAAGCCGGCACCGCAAGCGACACCCCAGACACCGCCGCAAGCCGCTCCCCAGAGCAGCGGCATGGGTCGCTGGCTGGGCCCGATTGCCGGACTGGCGGCGGGTCTCGGGCTCGCGGCCTTGGCCTCGCATTTCGGCTTCGGCGAACAACTGGCCAATGGCATGATGATGGTGCTGCTGGTGATGGTTGGCGTGGTCGTGATCGGCTGGTTGGTGCGCCGTTTCATGCCCAGTCCCGGCTTGGCTCCGGCGGGCGCTGGCGCCAACGCAGCGCCAATGGCCCGTAGCGACCTCGCTCGCGACACCTGGCAGCCGGTCGATGCCCCGGTCACGCCGTCGACTCCGGTAGCGCCCGCAGACGCGGCGGCGCACACCAATGCCGCATCGGCCACGGGTCCGGTCGCAGACACCGGCTTCGGGCACCATGGCGCGACCACTGCGGACACGGATGACGCCCTCACCTTCAGCCTGCCGCCCGACTTCGACGTCGAGGCGTTTGTCCGCCAAGCCAAGGTCAATTTTGTGCGTCTGCAGGCCGCTAACGACGAAGGCAATCTGGCCGATTTGCGCGAGTTCACCACGCCCGAGGTTTACGCCGAGCTCAAGCTCGACATCGACGAGCGTAAGGGTGCACCGCAGAAGACCGAGGTCATCGACCTGAGCGCTGAGATCGTCGGCTACGAAGAAGAAGCGACTCGCTGGGTGGTCAGCGTGCGCTACACCGGTCGCCTGTACGAGGACGCCGGCGTCGTCAGCGCGCCGCTCGACGAAGTCTGGCACTTGGTCAAGCCCCGCGATGGCAAGTCGGGCTGGCTAGTGGCAGGGATCCAGCAACTGTCCTGATCCAGCGGGTTTCAGACCAGCACAGGGCCGCCCAATGCGGCCCTTGTTGTAAGCGGCGTTAGCGAGTGCGCGTCCACATTAGCAGACGCCAACCCAACACCAACGCTACCGCCACCGTCAGCGGCAGGGGGGTTTGCACACCCTGCTTGACCAGCCACCAGTAGTGCAGCACACCGAGCACCGGCACGGCGTACACCAGCGTATGCAGGCGCGACCAATTGCGTTTGAGGCGCCGACGCGCTGCGTCGGTGGACGTCATTGCCAGCGGTATCAGCAGCACAAAGGCGGCAAATCCGACGGTGATGAACGGCCGCTTGGCAATGTCCTTGAGCATGGCCGGCCAGTCGAAGAACTGGTCGACGGCGATCCAGTTGAGAAAATGCAGACTCGCGTAAAAGAACGCGAACAAACCCACCAGCCGCCGCAATCTGATCAGCTCGACCCAGCCCGTCAGCTGCCGCAGCGGGGTGATGCTGAGGGTCAGCACCAGCGCCACCAAGGTCCAAGTGCCGGTGTAGCGGCTGACAAACTCGATCGGATTAGCACCCAGACCGCCAAACGCAGCGAGCCACACCAATCGCGCCAGCGGAAACAGACACAGCGCCCAAACCACGCCCCGCAGCGCGGCAAAGCGCGCCGGGCCCAGCGGTGCGGCTAGAACCACTTGCGCAAGTCCATGCCGCTGTAGAGGCCGGCCACCTGGTCGGCGTAGCCGTTGAACGGTAGCGTGTCGCGCTTGCGGAACTCACCGATGCGACGCTCGCGCGCCTGGCTCCAGCGCGGATGGTCGACCTCGGGGTTGACGTTGGAAAAGAAACCGTACTCGGACGGCTGGGACCGGTTCCACGCCGTGGCCGGCATCTTCTCGACCAGGCGGATGCGCGCAATCGACTTGGCGCTCTTGAAGCCGTACTTCCACGGCACCACCACCCGCACCGGTGCCCGTTCTGCTTGGGCAGCACCTCGCCGTACAGGCCCAGCGTCAGCAAAGTCAGCGGGTGCATCGCCTCGTCGATGCGCAAACCCTCGACATAGGGCCACTGCAGCACGCGGCTGCGCACGCCGGGCATGGTCTCCGGGTCGGCCAGCGTGGTGAATTCGACAAACTTGGCGTTGCCAGTGGGCTCGACCCGCTTGAGCAATTCCGCCAGCGAGTAGCCAACCCAAGGGATCACCATCGACCACGCCTCGACGCAGCGCAACCGATAGACGCGCTCCTCGAGCGGCGCCAGCTTGAGGATGTCGTCGATGGCGAAGGTCGCCGGCTTAAGGCACTCGCCCTCGATGCGCACCGCCCACGGCCGGGTCTTGAGCGTGTGCGCGTGTTGCGCCGGGTCGGCCTTGTCGGTGCCAAACTCGTAGTAGTTGTTGTAAGTGGCGACGTCCTCAAACGGAGTGAGTGTCTCGGGCACGCTGTAAGCGCTCTTCTTCACGCCGGCGAGCTTGTCACCACGCGCAACGGCAGCGTGTGTCGTCGGCGTCCAGGTGGCGCTACCCAGCAGCAGTGCGCCGGCACCGGCCGCCTTGATGAAGTCGCGGCGACTGGCGTAGGTAGCCGGTGAAGTGATCTCGGAAGGCAGGATATCGGGACGACGGATCAGGTGCATGAGCGGTCTCTGCTGTGGCTATGCCTTCACAGACAGCATCCTCGTCCCGAGGTTGCGCCCGCGCCCCGCTTCGTTCGGCCGCTAGAATCCGCAGATGTCGAACGCGTCGCTCTGGGCTGGCGCCCTCATCTTTGGCCTCGCCATCCTCCACACCTTCTCAACCGCGTGGATCGAGCGCTTGGGACATCGCTTTCCCGCGCACCACGGCACCTTCCACCTACTTGCTGAGGTCGAAGCCGTGTTCGGCTTCTGGGCCCTGGTGTTGTTCGTCTGGCTGGCCTTCGCCGAGGGCGTCGACGTGGCTGTGGAGTACGCCGACACGCGCAACTACACGGAGCCACTGTTCGTCTTCGCCATCATGGTGGTGTCGGCTTCGCGGCCGGTGATGTCGGTGGCACGGGCCCTGGTGGTTCGGCTGGCTACGCTGTTGCCAATGGACGAGGCCGTCGCCCGCTTCTGGCTGCTACTGACGGTGGTGCCACTACTCGGATCCCTGATCACCGAGCCCGCCGCCATGACGCTGGCGGCCATCATGCTGCTACCCCTGGTCCGCAAAGACGCGCCGGAACGTTTCAAGTACGCGACGCTCGGCGTGCTGTTCGTCAACGTCTCGATCGGCGGAACACTGACGCACTTCGCCGCCCCGCCAGTGCTGATGGTGGCCGGCACCTGGAGCTGGGACACGTCGTTTATGTTCGAACACTTCGGCTGGAAGTCGGCGCTAGCGGTGGGGCTCAATGCGACCGCGCTTACGGTAGTGTTCCGGCGTCACTTGATCCTTGAGACGCACGAGGTGGCTGAAGGTGGGCGCGATGTGCCGCTGCCGATGCAAGCGCTGCACCTGGCACTGGTCGGCGGAATTGTGTTGTTTGCGCATCACCCGCCGGTGTTCATGGGGATCTTTTTGCTGTTCATGGCGGTGGCGGCGGCCTACCCACGCCACCACGATCGTCTGGTCCTGCGCGAGGGTCTGCTGGTTGCGTCGTTTCTCGCCGGGTTGGTGGTGCTGGGTGGTCTGCAGCAATGGTGGCTTGAGCCAGTTCTGATCTCGCTATCGCCAGATTCGGTCTACTTCGGCGCCGCAGCGCTCACCGCCATCACCGACAACGCCGCGCTAACCTATCTCGGCTCGCTGGTACCCGGGCTCAGTGACGACTTCAAACATGCGCTGGTCGCGGGGGCCGTGGCCGGCGGCGGCCTCACCGTCATCGCCAACGCACCCAACCCAGCCGGCGCCGCGCTGCTGCGTGGGCGCTTCGCCGATGGGCAAATCGCACCGCTGGGTTTGCTGGCGGGCGCGGCGCTGCCGACGGTCGTGGCGCTGGTCTGCCTCAAGGCGCTGTAGCGAAGCTTCCCTGAGTGCAAGCGGTCGGCTCGGATTGGCCCGATGGCGGGCCACCGCAGGGGAGACTCGTCGAAGCGACTTCGCGGAGCGCGGAGGGCGACGCGTCTCCCCGAGAAGGACTCACCGCAGTGGGTTTTGTCGCTGTGGCGATGGGC
>RFMI01000071.1 GCA_009927815.1 Betaproteobacteria bacterium
CGGCGAGCATAGCGTCAGGAACAACTGGAGGCGGCCCCGTCGGGTGTCCTTTTCGAAGCGCCTTTCGAACGCAGTGAGCAGGCGCGAGAACAAGCGACACCCGAGGTAGGTGGCCGCCCAGCCCAGTCCCGCCATGCGCGGCCCAACCAGCTATACGCCGTCGAGCCGCCCCAGAAGCTCCGCGGACCGCACCCGCACCGCCGCCCGCTCCTCGGCGGACAGCCGCTGCAGGTTCTTCACCATCAATGCCGTGCGCGGACTGCCACCCAACTCGGCCTCGTGGCGATCAAGGAAATTCCAGTACAGCGTCGTCAACGGACAAGCATCGTCACCAGTCTTCTTGGCCGGGTCGTAGCGGCAGCCCGCGCAGTAGTTGCTCATGCGGTGGATGTAGGCGCCACTCGCCGCGTAGGGCTTGCTGGTGAAGCGCCCGCCGTTGGCATAGAGCGCCATACCGGCGACGTTGGGCAGTTCCACCCACTCCACCGCATCCACGTAGACGGCCAAGTACCAGTGCGCCACCTGCCGCGGGTCGATCTCGGCGAGCAAGCCGAACAGCCCGGTCACCATCAGGCGCTGAATGTGGTGCGCGTAGCCGTGGCGAAGCGTCTGGGTGACCGCCTCGCGCTGACAGGCCATATGCGTCTCGCCGGTCCAAAACCAGCGCGGCAGATCGCGCGCGTGGCCAAAGTGGTTGGCCGCGGCCAAGCCCGGCATCTCCAGCCAGTAGACGCCTCGGATGAACTCGCGCCAACCGATGATCTGTCGAACAAACCCCTCGACGCTGGCCAACCCAACCCGGCCCTCGCGCCACGCCGTCACGGCTGCGTCTGCCACCTCGCGCGGGTTGAGCAGCTTGAGGTTGAGCGCGGCCGAAATGCGCGCGTGGTAGAGGAAGGGTTGCGCGGTCCACATCGCGTCTTGGTAGCGGCCGAACAGTTCCAGCCGGTGGTCGATGAAGTCGCGCAGCGCAGCAAGGGCCTGCTCGCGCGTCACCGGCCAGTCGAACTCGTCGAGCACGCCGGGGTTCTCGGGAAATGGCGCTGCACCGCATCCATCACCTGCCGGGTGATCACATCCGGTGAAAACCCTCATGCGCCGGCACCAGCCCCGGCCCCTTCTTGCCGAAGCTCGCGCGGTTTTCGGCGTCGTAATTCCATGCGCCACCTTCGGGCTCGTCGCCATCCATGAGGACGCCGGTCTGCTTGCGCACATGGCGATAGAAGAACTCCATGCGCAACTGCTTGTAGCCCTTGGCCCAGCGCAAAAAATCGGCGCGACTGACGATGAAGTGCGTGTCAAGGCGCAGCTCAAGGCGGCAGCCGGCGGTGGCCGACAACTCGCGTAGCGCCGCCTCCAGCCAGTATTCGCCGGGCTCGACCAGCACCAGCGCCGCGGGTGAGTACCTATGCAGATAGTGAGTGATCACCTCCACCAACCCGCCCTGCGGCGCATCGTCCAGGGTGTGGTAGGTGAGCGGCCAGCCGCGAGCGCGCAGGTCGTCGGCGAAATGCCGCATCGCCGACAAAAACAGCACTGTCCGCGCCCGGTGCGACCAGACGCGCTCGCCTTCGCCCCGCGCCTCGACCATGAGGATGCGGTCCTGCGCCGGGTCGAAGCCGTCGAACGCGCTCGAATTCGCATCGAGCTGGTCGCCGAGGACGAGTACTAGGTGGCGCATCAGATGCCCCCTGGCGCCGGCGCGAGATGGACCGCTCGGCATCGCCGCGGTACGGAGAGGATTGGCGTCGCCACGCGCCCCATCACCGCTCACCCTTCTTGCGGCACGCGTCCGAGCAGTATTTGACCTGATCCCAGTTCTTCTCCCACTTCTTGCGCCAGGTCATCGGTCGGCCGCAGGCCGCGCAAGGCTTGCTCGGCAGATACGACTTATTGCCGGCGAAGTCGCGTTTGCCGCTCATCGCCGCGCACCCCTTGGAACGCACATCATGCTGACTCCCCATCGAAATCGAAGCCCAGTTGCGGTGAAGCCGCCGCTGGGCGTGCCGAGCGCGCCAGCGCGGCACTCGGTCTCTCACCGCGCTGGCGGATGCCACTCTTGCGACTGCCGTGGCGCTGCATCACCTCGCCGGCCTCGCGGCGCACTGCATCGCTGTGGCGAAACGCGGTCAGGCGCGCCTTGGCTGTGCGGGCCGCCACCGCGAAGTCGACCACCGGCAACGGATAGTCGTGGCCCAGGCTCACGCCAAAGCGGCTTTGTAGGCCGCCCGGCAACTTCCACGGCTCGAACAGCCACTCGGTCGGCAGTTCGGCCAGCTCCGGGCACCATCGACGCACAAAAACGCCGTCCGGGTCTTGGTCGTGCGCCTGCTTGACCGGGTTGTAGATGCGCACGGCGTTGATGCCAGTGGTGCCCGACTGCATCTGCATCTGGCTCCAGTGGATGCCGGGCTCGTAATCGGTGAACAGCCGCGCAGGTGCAGGCCGGGCTCGCGCCAGTGCAGCCAGAGCGGGAACGCCGCGAACGAGACCAGCATCGCCCGCATGCGGAAGTTGAGCCAACCGGTCGCGGCGAGCATACGCATGCAGGCGTCGACCAAGGGATAGCCGGTTTGCCCAGCCGACCAGCGCTCGAAGTGCTCACGGCTGAAGTCGGCCTCACGCAGTCCATCAAAGCCGCGCACCATGTTCTCGAATTCAATGCGCGGATCGGACTCGAGCTTCTGCATAAAGTGGCAGTGCCAGTACAGCCGCCCTCAAAGCTCTTCAGCGAAGCCAGCCAGCGACTGCGCGATAGCGACGGCGGCTCGGCCTGCACCTCGGTGCGGCGCCGACCCAGCGCCGCCACCACCTGGCTGAGCGAGAGCGTGCCGTGCGCCAGATGCGGCGAGATGCGCGAGCAGACGTCCGGTCCGGTCAGCGGGCTCGACATACCGCTGCGGTAGGTCTCACCACGCGTGCTGAGGAAACCATCCAGCGCAGCACACGCGGCAACGCTGCCGCCACGCTGCCACAAGCCGTCGGTGTCACCGGCCGTGCCATCGAGACGGGGGAGGACATCGCTGCCCAACGCGGCGGCGTCCAGCTTTGGCATGGGCGGCAACCGTTCGGGTGCCGCCAGCGGAAGCCTCCGGACGCGCGCGTCCCAGCGCTTCGACCAACCGTTGCGCGACCGCAGACGCCGCACCACACCGTCTTGGGTGTATTCGTCCCACACCACGCTGTGGTCGCGGCACCATTGCGCGACCCGGCGGTCGCGCTCGAAGGTTGCAGCATTGCCGGTCTCCTGATGCGAGACGATGCGTTCGAAGCCACAGCAGGCGTGCAGTGTCGCCAGCAGCTCGACGGCATCACCCTGTAACTGCAACAGTCCGCTGCCGCGGTTCACCAGAGCCTGTTGCAGAACGCCCAGCGAATCGGCGATGAATTGCCGCTGCCTCGGCGAAGCGTCGGCCGCGCCATGAACCGCACGCTCCCAGAAAAACACTGGCAACACATTCGGCGCCTCGGCCGCAGCGCACAGGGCCGCGTGGTCATCCACGCGCAGGTCGCGCTTGAACCAAAGCAGGGTTGTAGCGGGGTGCAAAGACGTTGGCATGCTGTTTGCGACCGATGGCCAGGTCAGACGTTCGCCAAGTCTCAATTCGAACACTTGAATCAGCCTGGCCCAAGTTTTGCTTTAA
>RFMI01000026.1 GCA_009927815.1 Betaproteobacteria bacterium
CAGCCGATTGCCATTGACCCTGCCGTGGCAGCGACCATCGCCCAAACCGTGTTTGCAGTGCCCTCAACCGGCAACTTCAGCCCGGCAAACCCGGTCTCGTTTGCCGCCGGTAACAGCGTCGATCCGGCAAAACTTGCCGCAACGGGCTTCGTGGCCGACACCCTGTCGTCAACGCCGACCGCGCTAACCTCGGTCACGCCCGACACCAGCGCCACCCAAAGCCCGTGGATGACGTTGGCTCCCGACAACCTCGCGTTTCGACTGGCCGACCGAACCTTTGGCGGCGCCAATACAAACGTCGACCTAGCATCCACCCAGTTGGCACTGCAAAACATCGAACAGCAGCTTGGCGCAATCGAGAGCCAGCTCGGCGGCAGCCCGATTTCGACGGACTCAGCAGACACGGCGGCCCCCAAAGCCATCGATGCCCCCAACGGCGGAATCACCTCGATCAATCAAGGGCCGCAAGCCAACCTGTCGACCGGAACCCCAGAACCGGTCCGGCTCAGCGTCAACGCACCGGTCGAACAGTCGAGCCGCTGGGCCAGCGAAATGGGCGATCGGCTGGCCTGGGTGGCTCGCAACGGCATGTCATCGGCCACTTTGCAGGTGAATCCGCCGCAGCTCGGCCCGATCGAAGTGCGCATCCAGATGAGCGGCGATCAGGCGGCTGTGAGCTTCGCCGCAGTCCAGCCCCAAACCCGCGAAGCCATTCAACAGGCGCTACCGGCACTTGCGAGCAGTTTCGCCGCACAGGGCCTCAGCCTTGGCCAGACATCGGTCGGCCGCGACAATCAGCCGCAGCAGTCGCGCGGCGATGGCTCGTCGGGCAACAACGCTAACCGCGGCACAGATGCAATTGGCGCGGTGTCGGTGGATAACACATCCTCGAGTTCCGGCGCCATTGGCACCAATCGCGGCGGCACTGGGCTGGTCGATACCTTTGTTTAAGTCAGCCCGACCGTTGGCCTGTTTGAACTAAACGAGCTCAAACAGGAAGCGGGCTGCCAGCAGTAGCAGACACATCGCGAACACGCGCTTGAGCTGTCGCTGCGGCAATGCGTGAGCCAGCCTCGCTCCCACTGGCGCGAGCAAGGTCGACACCGCCCCCACCACCAGGACCGCGCGCCACGCGACAAAGCCGATAGCCTCGCCAGCAGGCAGATCGGCACGCCCCCAACCGGCCAGCACAAAACCCAAACCGCCGGCCACCGCGATGGGCAATCCTATGGCGGCAGACGTGCCCACGGCGACATGAATGCTGCGGCGGCACCACAACAAGAAGGGCGTCGATAGGGTCCCGCCGCCGATGCCCACAAGACTGCTAAAGCCACCGATCACCGCACCCGCCAGCGCCATACCCACTAGCCCCGGCATATCGCGCCCAGCCGCCGGACGCAGCTCGAGCAACATCTGCGCCGACACCCCGAGCAAAAACACAACATAAACCCAACGCAATGCCAAACCTGGCAGATGCCCCGCCAGCACGGACCCCAACAGCGCACCGGCACAGATGCCTGGAGTCATGGCGCGCACCACGGGCCATTCGACCGCACCCCGCGCGTGGTGGGCGCGCACCGAGGCCAGCGCGGTCACGGTGATCACCGCCAAGGATGAGCCGACGGCCGCGTGTACCAGTACCGCAGGTCCGAAACCCGCGTGCGGCAGCGTGTACAGCAAAGCCGGGACGATGATCAGACCACCGCCAACCCCCAACAAGCCGGCCAAAAAGCCGGACACCAAGCCGGTGAGCGCGAAAAGGATCAGATCCATGTTGAAAGGGTCCCCGAACGATGACGGTTCAGCCGCGCATCTTGAACCCAGAGGTTCAAGTTGGCCGCCGGGTGAGCACTTCGGGCGATTCCGCGTGGGATTCGCACGCCCATGCCCAAGCCTGGCAGCCCAGCATCGCTTATCGGTTCAAAGAATCTGCAGTTGAACCGCCGCCGCCGGGGAAGACGAGTCAGACGCAAGCGCCCGGTCGATTGCCTCGACCAGGGCTTGCGCCCGTTGAGTGTGGTCGCAGTCGACAGACGCCTGCGCCAGAGGGGTCCCAGCCAGTTGGCTATGGGCGAGGTTCAGCGCCGTCATGATGGCGATCCGCTCGACCCCAACAACCCGGCCGGAGTCCCGAATCTCGCGCATCCTGGCGTCGACATATTCCACCGAGCGCAACAAGGCAGCTTCTTCTTCGGGCGGACAGCCCACCCGGAATTCGCGCCCGAGAATGCTGACGTCCAGCTGGCGGGTCTCGCTCATGCGTCCGCCGATTGGAGTTCGAGCAAGCGGTCTAGCCGCGTCCGCGCCTCGTCGATGCGAGCCCGCAACGACGCGTTCTCGTCGCCGAGCTGCTGGTTGCGCTGGCGCAGCGTCTGCAACTCTAGCAGCAGCATCTGAATGCGCTGTTCGAGTCGGTCAAACGTCTGATCGCCCATGCCGCTCAGACAGCAGCTGCCCGACGCGCGCGCATGCCCTGCGCCAGCAGGGTCGCCAGCAGCAGCCACAGTGAGGCGCCGCCGAGGTAGGCCGGGTAGTAGCGCGCCACCGCCTGCCAGAACTCAACAAAGGGCATATCGAATCGCGGCGACAGCAGCCACCAGCTCAGATTGGACATCACGAAAGCCAAGGAGAAGGCTGTTGTCGACACCGCCAGCAGGCGCGTCCACGCAAACGGATTTGCCTGCCGCGCGAGGTGGCGGCCGGCCAACCACAACAGCCCATAAGTCGGCAGCAGGCCCCAGTAGGCGGGTGTCATGCAGTAGGCGCGGGCCTCATCGAGCCCGACCGCCAGCACGTCGACGCCGAACGCCAGCGCGAACAGAGCAGCGAACGCAAAGCCGCCACCGACCCACAGTCCGCCGAGGACAAACACTGCCAAGCTGGCGTCAGGGATGGGCGCGAAATGGTCGAAACGGGTTAGCGCAAGCAGGCCTGCCAGCAACAAAAACTGCTTCGATGGGAGTGCGTACGGCATCGGCGAATCTCCTTTGAGACTGATGATAGCACCGCCTTCTGTCGGCGATGCCAAGCCTAGAAGCGCGTTTCAACGCCAAAGCGCCAGAGTCGCGTGTAGTCGGACGGGTAGGCATAGCCGCCGTAGACGGTTGGCGTGATGCTGAACGGCGTCTGCACGTACAAGGCGTTGTGCGTCTCGAACACGTTGTCGACAGCCAGATACGCCGTCCAGTGCTCTGTGGCGCGGTAGCGCAACGCTAGATTGGTCATGCGGTAGGGGCGCTGGCTCAGGCCGGCGTTCTGGAAATCGCCGACCGCAACTGCACTGGAGCGGTACACCTGGTTCGCACTTAGCGTGACGCGGGCGTCGAGACGCACATCGATGCTGGCATTGACGCCGTGGCGCGGCACGCCCGGCAATTCGCGGTCATGGATAGCAGCAACGCCGAGATCAGGCAGCGCAGCCTCCCGGTCGACCCGAGCGCGCGTCCAGGTGTAGCCCAGTCGCCCGGACACCCGCTCACCCACGCGGTAGACCAGATTGGCCTCGAAGCCGAGTTTGTGGCTCCGATCGAGGTTGGTGCTGGTGCCGGTTACCGGGTCGGCGTAGATCTCGTCGTGCAACCGGCTGTAGAACAGCGTGGTGCTCAGCCACGCATCGTCCATTTTGAAACGCGAGCCCAAGTTGACCGTGTCGGCGCGCACCGGCGCGATAAAGCCATTGAAGGTCTGACCGGCAAAATCGAAGGTGCTAGGGTCGTAAGTGGGCGCGAAAAAGCGGTCGATGTCGGGCGCTGCGACTGCCCGCGCGTAGCTGGCGAACAGCTGCATGCGTGCCGAAACCGGCCGGCTGGCGCCCAGCTCCCAACTGTGGAGGCGCTCGCCACGACCGAGGCTGCCACCGGTGGCGTCGGCGTAGTGGAAATCGACGGTCTCCTCGCGCACCCCAGCCGACAGCACGGTGCCGCCAAGCCGATAGCTGCCGCGCAGAAAACCCGCTTCGCTATTGCGTGCGACCCGCGACGCCGGACTGTAATCGGTGGCTGCCGCCACCCGCTCGCCCTCTAGGCGCTCGTACCCGCCGGTCAACGACAGCGCACCGTCGGTCCAGAATGCCGCCAGCCGGGTCGAGCGGTAGGCGTAATCGCGCGGATTGAGGGCGAACTGGTCGCGCAGCTGGCTGGTCTTGTCCTCGCTCGAATAATCGGCCTCAAAGCGCAGCCGCTGTGACGCGATGACGGTAGCGCCCACCGAGCCGCGCAGGCTGTCGAGGTCAAGCCGGTTGTAGCGCTTGTTGCCAAAGTTGACGGTCGGCTGATCGTTGATCAAATCGCGCGGAATCGCCCGGCGAAACACGCCCAGCGAGTCGTACTGGTTGAGACCGGCTCGCACCTCCAGCCAGTCGGTGGGCCGCAAGCGACTGCGCAGCGCAAAGGCGTCGACGCGGGTGCGATCGTGCTGTCCGATGTCGTCTGCCGCACCCTGGGCACCGAGTCCGGAATGGCTACCGTCCATCGAGACACTAAAGCGCTCACCGGCATGGCCGAAAGCAAAATCGGCGGTGCGCTGACCGCGATTGCCACCGGCGACGCGCAGCTCGCCACCCGAATGTTCGCGGGTAACGATGTTGATGGTGCCAGCCAGGGCGCCCTCGCCCGACGTCACGCCGCCCGCGCCCTTGACAATCTCAACCCGCTCGATCGACGCCAGCGTCACCGCACCTAAAAACTGCGCCTGCTGATCGATGTCGTTAAGCCGATGGCCGTCAACGCTGACAACCACACTTTGGTATCCGTTTTCCATGCCGTAGCCGCGCATGTCAATGAGCCGCTGAGATGGGTTGCCAAAATTCGACACCACGCTCAAGGAGGTCTGACTGGCAAGAAAATCATAAAAATTGGCCGCACCCGAGCGCTCGATGTCGGCACGGGTGTAGACCTCTACCGCGAACGGCGCTTCCTCGACGTGGTAGGGCTCGCGGGTGGCGGTGACCAGCACCGTCTCGTCGGTGACGGTGCCGGTCGCAAACGCCATTGGGGGCGTCAACAGCACAGCAGGATGAGGACTCGGGATGCAGCACGGGGCGCGCGTTCGGAGCACGCAGGCGCACGCCGGCAGACGCTAAAGCTCAGCATGGGGACAACCTTTCATTCAGCCGGCGCAAGAACCCCGTACGCCAAAATCGGAACGGCGGCCCTGCGGCTCGCCTTGCCGGTGCCACGCTGACGCGCGGACCAGGTCCCAGGCCGGTCTCCGGGCTTGTGACGTGGACTCGCGTCCGGAGGTCGCCGCCTTCCCGGTCACCCAGTGGCGTCTGGCGACCCCGCCCGTCACCTACCGTTGCGGGGGCAGCGCGGGCCTTGGACCCGCTTCCCTGTTTCACTCGCCGCTTGAGGGCGCGAGCACCTAGAACGCCTCCAATTTACCACGCCTCTGCCACGCCACACCGGACACGCACCCGGACCTCGTCGGACAAGACCCTTCTACCGAAACGGTTTCGTCGTCGAATCATGGGCTTAGCCGAATGCTAGAATCCGACGATGGCTTCTTTACCACCCATCGTCGATCACTCGCGCATCGACACCCCTGTTCGCTTGGTCGACCACTACGGCCGCGCCATCCGCTACCTGCGCTTGTCGGTGACGGACCGTTGCGACTTCCGCTGCACCTACTGCATGGCCGAAGACATGACCTTCCTGCCGCGCAAAGACGTGCTGTCATTGGAGGAGTGCCTGCGCGTGGTGCGCGCATTCGTCACGCTCGGGGTGGACAAGGTCAGGCTAACTGGCGGCGAGCCGCTGGTGCGCAAGAACATCGTCTGGCTGATGGAGCAGGTCACCGCGCTGCCGGGGGTACGCGAACTGGTGTTGACCACCAACGGCAGCCAGCTGGCCAAGATGGCGCAGGAGATTCGCGCCGCTGGCGTGCGCCGCATCAACATCAGCATCGACACGCTAAACGCCGAGCGCTTTCGCGCCATCACCCGCACCGGCGACCTGGCCAAAGTGCTGGCCGGCATTGACGCTGCGCTGGCGGCGGGATTCGCCCGCATCAAGCTCAATACGGTGATGCTGCGCGGCGTCAACGACGACGAGTTCGAGGCGCTGGTCGCGTTCGCCATCGGCCGCGGCATCGATATCAGTTTCATCGAGGAGATGCCGCTCGGCGACACCGATTACGTACGCGCCGACACCTTCATGAGCCAGGACGAGGTCCTGCCGCGCCTGCAAGCGCGATTTGGCTTGGTCGCCAGCGACGCCGACAGTGGCGGTCCAGCGCGCTACTGGCAGGTGCCCGGCAGCGCCACCCAAGTGGGCTTCATCAGCCCGCATTCACACAACTTTTGCGATCGCTGCAACCGGGTACGAGTCACCGCCACCGGTGACTTGTTCCCCTGTCTCGGCCAGAACGACATGCTCCCACTCCTGCCGCTGCTGCGCGACCCAGCCTCGGGTGACGACGCACTGCAAGCCGCCATCCGACACAGCATGGGCATCAAGCCCCTCGGCCATGACTTCGATGTGCAGCGGCCCACGCCCAAGGTGGTGCGCTTCATGTCGGTGACCGGTGGCTGAAGCCCTCGCGCCAGTCCACGGCGTCACGGGCTTGGTTCTGGCAGGCGGCGAAGGTCGGCGCATGGGCGGTGCCGACAAGGGGCTGCTCGTGCACCACGGCCAGCCCCTGGTGAACCATGCCATCGCCCGTCTGAAGCCACAGGTTGAGACGATCATCGTCAGCGCCAACCGCAACCTCGACGTCTATGCCGCACTCGGCCACCGGGTGGTGCGCGACACCGTGGCCGACGTCACCCGCAGCGCCGGTCCGCTGGCCGGCTGGCTGGCCGGCTTACAGGCGTGCGACACCGACTGGCTGGTCAGCGTGCCCTGCGACGCGCCCGACTTGCCGGGCGACTTGGTCGCCCGCTTGCACGCCGCAGCTCTCGCCGCTGCGGCGTCCGCTGTCTACGCAACCACCACCGACGGTCCGCACCCGACGTTCGCCCTGTTGCAGCGCAGCCTCGCGCCCGAGCTTGAGCGTTTTCTCGAGCAAGGCGGCCGGCGCATCCGCGACTGGCTGAGCGCCGTCGACGCGGTGCCGGTACCGTTCGCCGAGGAATCAGCGTTCGCCAACCTTAACCACCCCGACGACCTGCGATGACCAACAACCCCGACATCCTGCGCATTCGCCCCGACGACTACGACCCTGACGACATGCCGGTCGAGCGAGCGCGCCAGTTCATCGTCGAGCGGCTTAAGCCGGTCCAGGGCACCGAGCGGCTGCCGATCCGCGAGGCGCTCGGCCGGGTGCTTGCGCACGACATCGTCTCGCCGATGGACGTGCCCGGCCACGCCAACTCAGCGATGGACGGCTACGCGCTGCGCCACGTCGACCTTGCCACCAGCGGCGCGACCACGCTCACCGTGATTGGCACCGCCTTCGCCGGACAGGGGTTTAGCGGCAGCATCGGCCCCGGCGAATGCGTGCGCATCATGACCGGCGCGCCGATTCCACCCGGAGCCGACTGCGTGGTCATGCAGGAGAACGTGATCGCGGCTGACGGCCAAGCCACCATCGGGCCCGGTCATCAACCTGGACAAAACATCCGCCGCGCAGGCGAAGACCTCGCCCGCGGCCAGGTGGCCCTCGCGGGCGGACATGGGCTGACGCCGGCCGACCTTGGCCTGCTGGCCTCCCTCGGGATCGCCGACATCGACGTGGTGCGGCGCCTAAAGGTGGCGTTCTTCTCCACCGGCGACGAACTGGTGCCGCTCGGCCAGCCTCTCGGCGATGGGCAGATCCACGACTCCAATCGCTACAGCCTGCATGGCCTGCTGAGCCAACTCGGCTGCGAGCTGATCGACCTTGGCGTGGTGCGCGACGACCCGGCCGCGCTCGAAACCGCCCTGCGCGATGCCGCAAGTCGCGCCGACGCGGTCATCACCTCAGGCGGCGTCTCGGTCGGCGAGGCCGATTACACTCGCGCAGTCATGGCCCGCCTGGGCACCGTGCTGTTCTGGAAGATCGCGATGAAGCCCGGGCGCCCACTCGCCTACGGTCAAATCGGCGAAGCGCAGTTTTTTGGCTTGCCGGGCAACCCGGTCAGCGTCATGGTGACTTTTTACCAATTTGTCCGCGAAGCTCTGCTGCGCCTGCAAGGCCGCACGCCTCGCACGCTGCCGAGTTTTACTGTGCGTTGTGTTACGCCGCTGAAAAAAGCCCCGGGTCGCACCGAATTCCAGCGCGGAATCTTGTTCGAGCAGGATGGCGAATGGGTGGTGCGCAGCACCGGCAACCAAGGCTCGGGCATCCTCAGCTCGATGAGCGAGGCCAACTGTTTTGTGGTTCTGGAGCAGGATCGCGGACGGGTATCTGCCGGCGAGTGGGTGCGGGTGCAACCGTTCGAGGGGGTGCTGGCTTAGGCG
>RFMI01000013.1 GCA_009927815.1 Betaproteobacteria bacterium
GGTAATCCCCCCAAGGAGTCGAGGGGCTGGGAGGTAGAATTTTCTCGTAACGGAGGAGGTTCTACATGCGCAGGTCGAGGTTTACGGACAGCCAGATCATGGCGGTGCTCAAGCGTGCTGAGGTGGGCGAGGCGGTCCCGGAGTTGTGCCGGGAGACTGGCATCAGCACGGCGACGTTCTACAAGTGGCGGTCGAAGTACGGTGGCATGGACACGTCGATGATGGCGCGGCTCAAGGAGCTCGAGGACGAGAACCGGCGGCTGCGCAAGTTGTACATGGACGAGAAGCTCAAAGCCGAGGTGGTGGCGGAGGCTCTCGCAAAAAAATGGTGAGGCCATCTCACCGGCGGGAGATGGCCGTACGCGCAGTCGCCGAAAAGGGTTTGAGCGTCACGCTGGCATGCCGGGCGTTCGGTATCAGTGAGGCGTGCTATCGATACCAGCCCAAGTTGCGGCCGGAAAATGCGGTGATCGCGGACTGGCTGGTGCGGCTGACCGACAATCACCGCAACTGGGGCTTTGGCCTGTGCTTCCTGTATCTGCGCAATGTGCGTGGCCATGGCTGGAATCACAAGCGGGTGTATCGCATCTACCGTGAGCTGGAGTTGAACCTGCGGATCCGGCCCAAGCGCCGGATGGTGCGCGAGAAGCCGGAGTCGCTGACGGTGCCGGAGGGTCGCAACGAGGTGTGGTCGATGGACTTCATGCACGATCAGCTGGCCGACGGACGGCAGATCCGGCTGTTCAACGTCATCGACGACTACAACCGGGAAGCACTGGCGATCGACGTCGACTTCTCGCTGCCGGCGCCGCGGGTGATCCGCAGTCTGGATCAGGTCATCGAATGGCGCGGCCGACCCGCGGTCCTGCGCTGCGACAACGGCCCGGAATACATCAGCGCCGAACTACAGGCTTGGGCGCAGCGGCGTGGCATCCGCATCGAGTACATCCAGCCTGGTAAGCCGCAGCAGAACGCCTACGTCGAGCGCTTCAACCGGACGGTGCGCTACGAATGGCTGGCGCAGTACCACTTCGACACCTTGACCGAAGTGCAGGACTACGCCACCCGCTGGATGTGGTCCTACAATCACGAGCGCCCAAACATGGCCTTGGGCGGCATCACACCCAAACAGCGGCTGGCCATGGCCGCATAGTTCTATCTCCAAATCCCCTGAAAAATGGGGGGATTACC
>RFMI01000129.1 GCA_009927815.1 Betaproteobacteria bacterium
GTTCGCCCTAAACGCCGACCGGCTGTCCGTCCTCGCGCCAGATGACGATGCTGGCCGAACGCGGGCGGCCCAGCGCGGCGTCGGGCCACGTCGACACCGCCTGCGGTCGCGCCGGGTCGTTGCGCTCGCCGGCAGTCTCTCCCGGGTGCTGGATATTGATGAACAGCGCGCGATGGTCCGGGCTAATAGCAACGCCCGTAATCTCGCAACCGCGCGGGCCGATCAGGAATCGGCGGAACTCCCCGGTTTCGGTGTTGGCGGCAAACATGGCGTTGTTGGTCATCCGCTCGTAGGGTGGTTTGCCCAACTTGTCGGTGGAGACGTCGGTCTGCGTCCAGAGGATGCCGCGCGGGTCGAACCAGAGGCCGTCGGGTGAGCCGAACCAGTCGCCCTGGATGTCGCCCCGGTGCTCGGACTTGACCGCTTGCGGGTCGCCAGCAAACGCGAACACCTGCCAGCGAAACGCCGAGGCAGCGGCATCGTTGCTGTCCTCGCGCATGCGCAGGATGTGGCCGAACGCGTTGCTGGACCGCGGGTTGGCACCGTCCAGCGGAAATTTTTTGCCACGTTCGCTGTTGTTAGTGAGCGAGACGTAGACCTCGCCGTTGGCCGGATGCGCCGCGATCCACTCGGGTCGGTCCATGGGTGTGGCGCCCACTAGATCGGCGGCGCGGCGGGCGTTGACCAACACGCTGGCCTGATCGGCGAAGCCGTTCGCCGGAGTGAGCGGGCCATGTCCCCAGATCAGCGGTAGCCAGTTGCCGCTGCCGTACCAATTGCCCTCGTTCGGGAATCGCGCGACATACAGGGTCCCGTCGTCGAGCAATGCGCCGCCGTTGCTGCGGTCGTGGCGACTGGGGTCGAAGCGCGCATTCGAGACGAACTTGTAGATGTACTCGCCCTTCTGGTCGTCGCCCATGTACACCACAACCCGGCCGTCACGCGCCAGCTTAACCGTCGCGCTCTCGTGCTTGAAACGGCCCATTGCCGTGCGCTTGATCGGGGCTGAGCTCGGATCGCGCGGGTCGATCTCGACCACCCAACCAAAGCGATTGAACTCGTTGGGATGACGGTCGGCATTGAAGCGCTCGTCAAACTCGTGCCAGCGGTAGCCACCGCCTTTATCGTCCAGGCCGATCCGCGCTTCGGCGGCAGTCACACTGCCTTTCTTGACGAAGTAGCGATCGAAGTTTTCCTCGCAGGTGAGGTACGTGCCCCATGGGGTCACGCCCATGGCGCAGTTGGCGAAGGTACCGAGGATGGAGCGCCCGTCCGGGTCGGCTGCAGTGCGCAACAGGTCGTGGCCGGCGGCCGGGCCGCTGACTGCGCAGGGTGTCTGCGCGGTGATGCGGCGCGCCAGAGGGCCCGCCACCAGTCCCCACCCGCCGTCGGCTTGGCGTTGCACATGCGCGACGCTGACGCCGTGGGCGGCTTGGGATTTGGCCACCTTCTCAGCTGACCAGTTGGCCATGCCGCTGGCGTGCAACAGGCCGTCGTCGGTGTATTCGTGGTTGGTCACCCACAACCCGGCATCGCGCACACCCGGGTCGGTAAACAAGGCGCAGCCGTCGTGGTGCATACCGAAGCACGCGCCCTGCGCCGCTGCGCTGTGGCTGGCATCGGTCGGCACACGTTGCCCCGAGCCGTCGAGTGCATCGCCCCAGGCGGCCATCACCCGCCAGCGATAGCCCTTGGGTAATACCACCGAATCGGCCTGGGCAGAGAGCGGAACCGACTCGAAGGTGAACAGAGTGTCGTCGCGCTTGGCCCAGGCCGGTAGGGCGCTGCACAAGGCGGAAGCAAGCAGGGTCTTGCCGAAGGCCCGCCGGCCAAGGCGGATGCCCGCCTCGCCATGCGGTCCAGAGACTGGGAGCTTCACCGACTTCATTGCGGGTTGATCCAGTGAGTCAAAGGGCGCCGACAGAGGGTGCGGCGATCGTCGGGCGTAATCAGTCGCCGGCGACGTGCTCGATCTCGTACTGCAGCGCGGTTCTGTCCAGCACTTCCAGCGGCAGACTGCTCATCAGCTGGATGCGACGGCTCAGGCCAATGGCGATCTGCTTAAACACCCAGCGGCGGGCTTCGTCGTCGCCCTGGATGTGGACCGGATTGGGGAAGCTCCAGTGCGCGGAGACCGGTTTGCCAGGCCACACCGGACACGGCTCGCCAGCTGCCTCATCGCAGACGGTGATGATGAAATCCATGCGCGGCGCGTCCGGCGTGGCGAATTCGCTCCAGCTCTTCGAGCGGAGTTCGTCCACCGGATAGCCCAAGCGGGTGATCTCGCCGACGGCATAGGGGTTGACCGAGCCGTAGGGCTTGGTGCCGGCCGAAAAGCCGATCATGCGGCCTTTGGATTCGATGCTGCACATGGCTTCGGCCATGATCGAACGGGCGGAGTTTCCGGTGCACAGAAACAGGACGTTGAAGGTTTTCATCCACAGCTCCAAAGGATCGTCAAACTCGTGAAAATTATCAAATTATTGCGATGATGAAGCCACAGTCACACAAAATTCACCTGCTTCGTTTACGGTCTTGTTTCAGTTTCGGAGGCAGTCGGGTGCTCAGAGCGATCTTGTTCGCGGTTGCGTCGGTGTGTGGTTTGGTCGGCGCTAGCAGCGCCTACGCGGCTCGGCCGATGGTTACAGACGATGCGCGCTTAACCGATGCGCAGGCCTGCCAAGTGGAGAGCTGGGTGCGCTTCAATCGGTCGAGCACCGAGTTCTGGGCCCTGCCTGCCTGCAATCCCACGGGCAACCTTGAGATAACGGTCGGCGGGGCGTTCAGTGACATCGGGAGCCTGCACAAAGCCGACGATGTCTTCCAACTGAAGACACTGCTTAAGCCATTGGAAACCAACGGCTGGGGAGTCGGCTTCACCGCCGGTTTTGCCCGCCACATTGGCGCCGGCATTTCGGATGAGGCCAATCGGCAGCGCTACATCAACGTCCCGATTAGCCGTTCCTTGGCGGATGACCGTGTGGTGGTGCACTTGAACGTGGGCGCGGCAGATCCGACCGGGCCGCGCGGGCGCCGGGGCACTTGGGGCCTCGGCAGTGAGATCGATCTCGACGGCGGCAACAACCTGCTCATAGTCGAGACCTTTCATCCGGACGTGGGCGCCCCGTTCTACCAACTCGGCTTGCGTCACTGGATCGTGCCGGGGCGTGTTCAGACTGACATTACTTATGGCGACCGTTTTGGAGCCGGCCCCGATCGTCAGGCGTTTACTGTCGGCCTCCGCCTGATTTCGCCGCCGTTTTTTTAACCGGGCGGCTAGACCAAACCTACGAAAAGGGTAAGCGCATCGCTGGCGGTTCGTTGACCGTCTGACCATTTCGGGCGATGTGTG
>RFMI01000125.1 GCA_009927815.1 Betaproteobacteria bacterium
ACCGACGTCGTCGACATCATCGACGACATGGGCTACAAGCCGAAGGCCACCAAGCATCCCTTCGGCGGCCCCGGCGCTCACAACGGCGGCATCGTCCGCTTCGGTCCTGACGGCTTCCTGTACGTGACCATCGGTGACAACCATAACGGCCCCGGCCCGCAGGATCCGAACGCACTGATCGGCAAGCTGCTGCGCGTAGACCGCGACGGCAAGGCGGCACCGGGCAACAAGTCGCCCGGGTCGGACAAGCGCATCTTCGCCCACGGCTTCCGCAACCCGCAGGGCATCACTTTCCGCCCGGGTTCAGGCGACGTGTACCTGTCCGAGAACGGCCCGTGGCACAACGACGAGGTCACCAAGGTCGTCAACGGTGGCAACGGCGGCTGGGATCCGCGCGACAACGTGAACGGTCGTGGTGAGTGCTCGGAAGGCTACTGCGGCTATTCGCCGAACCAGATGGGAGCCATGCCGCCGAAGGAGCGTGCCGCGTTCATGCCCATGACCGACCTTAAGGCTTACCCCGCTGCGCTGAAGCCGGCATTCAACAACAACGGTCTGTCGCAAGGCATGTGTGGCAGCGCATGGTTGGTCGGCAGCCAGTGGAAGGAATGGGAAGGTCGTCTGGCTGTGGGTTATGCCGGCATCGGCATCCACGGCACGGCGGTCGGTAACCGCATCGACATCCTGAACGTCGCGAAGGACGGTGCCGGGGCCACCAAGGAGGAACTCTCCTGGCCCACCGCTACCGGTCGTCTGCGTCATCTGATCTCGGGGCCGGATGGCGCGCTATATGTCGGCGATGAAGCCAGCGGCAACATCTACCGCGTGACCCCCCTGTAACATCCAGATGTAATGTTGCGAGAGCGCGCTGTATCAGTACTGGTGCAGCGCGTTTTTTATTGGCTTGGCCTAGTGTTTGGACGCTTGGCGTCGTTTCGCTTTAAGGATGCAAACATGAGTAAGACCTTGGATTCGATTCTGTCCGGTGTTGTCTCTCGGGGCTGCGGTACGGCAGTGTTGCTCGCCGTGGCGTGCACCGTGAACACTGCCTATGCCGGGAGCGAAGAGCTCACAAAGCTCATGCTTTCGAACAACTGTACCGCTTGTCATATGATCGACAAGCGCAAATACGGCCCGCAGTTCGTTGAGGTGGCCGAGAAGTACGCTGGCGACAGCGGGGCTGCGAGCAGGCTTGCGGCCAAGATCAAGGCTGGCGGGACCGGTGTGTGGGGTGAAGACGTCATGCCGCCTCAACCCCATGTGTCCGACGCCGACGC
>RFMI01000011.1 GCA_009927815.1 Betaproteobacteria bacterium
GTGGCGGCGTGCGGGTGATCTACTGGGTACGCGTGAGCGAGGGGCGGATCGTGTTGCTATCGGTCTATGCCAAAGCATCGAACGAAGCTTTCTCCGCCACGTTTTTGAAAGAACTGGCAAAGAGGATGGGCTGAACGTGGCAACCAAGCCGGGTGAGATGAACGCCTTCGAGTGTGAACTGCTGGAGTCGGTCGACCAAGCGCTGCGGGGCGAGTTGGCCGCCACGCATACGCCGGAGGCGATCACAGCGCGACGCCGCGGCCGGCCCCGCGGCAGCGTTCAGGCAGTGACCAAGAAGTCGACGACGATCCGCTTCGACGCCGATGTGCTCGAGGCGCTCAAGGCGACCGGTCCGGGTTGGCAGACGCGGGTGAACGCGGCGGCGCGGGAGTGGTTGCGGTTGGGGCAGATTTAGGCGCCTTCAGGCTCAGCCAGTAACGGCTGGCTTGTCCGCAGACGCTAAGCCGAGCCGACGAATGGAGAGTCGCCCTCGCCAAGTTGAGCCAGAGCGCGCTCAATTTTCATTACTTGCCGCTTGAGGCCAATTGGCGTTAGGGAGCTAGCATTCCGAGGCACCCTAAATTCGACTGCTAGCCACTGGTGAGACTTCTCAGTAACCAAGTAACACAAGCGATTTACGAACCTCATCCCGGGCGTAATCCACATATCGCCGTTCCCATCACCGTCCACTAGGGTCCATAGGTGGCGAGGGTCAATTTTCCGAACCAGATCGAGGTCCGATCCAAAGGTCTCAAGACCAAGACCACCCCAGACATTGTTTGCAGACTGAGGGTGCCTGTAGGGCGCGAAGAACTCGTAGAACGCGTCCTCATGTAGGGTCAGTGCTTCCACGGTCGTTGTTATCCGTGGCTGTCGACAAAACATTCCGCGCGGTGTCGCGCCACGAACTCTTTGGCCGGTACGAAGCGCTCCGGCAAGTCAATTTTCCGACCGTCTAGAGGCTGCAATACCTCCACGATAAAGGGCTCTTTGCTGCGCTTCAGTTCCTCAGACAGCAAAACTTCATACGAGTCACTGAGGGTCAAAAGACCCTTGTCAAATGCCCGATCATGGATGGCAGATAAGCACAAGCCATTGCTTGGGTTGAGACGATTCTTCTTGTCCCTGCTCCACGGCACGATATGGCTCGCAATCAGGAGTCGCGGCTCCGAGAGTCCGGACATACAGCACCGCCCCTTGTAGCCAGATAGAACGGCGCGTCGAAAAAAGTTTTGCTTAACGCGGCGTTCAGCGACAACCGATGTTGTCTCGCCGGTAAAGTCCTGTTCGGTCGATTCTTCTACTTCCGGAATCGAGAGGTCTTCGTTGGAATCCCCGGGAGTCAGCTCGTGTCGCAGTTGATCACATTCGAGTGCCAGACTCTCCCAGTCCGAATGGAAGGCTTCCCAAATTTCTTGGTCCAGCTTTGAAGCGTTGCCGAGTCCGCTGCGACCCGATTCCCGAATCGCGGGGTCAAGGCTCGCGAGATTGCACATCTTCATCGCAACAGCCGAGGGTGTTCGTCCAATCAGCTTTGCTAAATTCACGACTTCCGGAGTGCGTTGGTGCAATCTGCCGAAAGGCAACTGGCAGTAGAGATGGAACGCTAATTTGACTTGATTAGGGGTCCAGTGCCCGGAAGTCATTAGGCGGATGTCCTAACCCAACCTGCCA
>RFMI01000047.1 GCA_009927815.1 Betaproteobacteria bacterium
GTCCGGCTCGGCCGGACGACCGCCACCGCCACCAGTCCGCCGAGCTTTGCCACCGATGGGCATTTTTGCCGGGTCGACGACCACGCCGCCGGTCTTGTCACCCAATTGCTTAGCCACTTTAGCGGCGATCAGGTCGATGGCAGCGTCAAGATCGATGGTCTCAGGGTCCTCGTCCTTGGGAATCGAGGCGTACAGCTCTCCCCATTTGACGTAAGGACCAAATTTGCCGCTCCCCAACGTGATCGGCTTGCCGTCCTTGGGGTGCTCGCCCAGCACTTTGCCGCTGCTGCCACCGCCGGCCTTCGGCGCAGACAGCAGTTCCAGCGCGCGGCCGAGCTCCAGTTCGAAGATGCTGTCGGTCTTGGCCAGCGATTTGAAGATCCCGTTGTGTTTGACATAGGGGCCGAACTTACCGCTGCCCAGTTCTACCGGTTTGCCATCGGGATGCACGCCAATCACTCGCGGCAGCGACAAGAGATAGACGGCGTCGTCGAGCGTGGCGTCCTCCAGCGGCTTTTCTTTGGGCCAGCTGGCGCGCTTGGGCTTGGGCAGGTCGGCGCGGTTGCCTTTTTCCGCTTTGGGCTTGGCGCCTGGCTCCTTGGGTGGTGCGGGCGGCGTTTCGCCCAGTTGCACGTAGTGACCATATGGCCCCTTGCACAGATACACCTGTAACCCGCTGTCCGGTTCTTCGCCCAGCGGGCGGTTGGCTGGCTCGTTCTCGTCGCGGCCCCACGGCTTGGTGTAGTCGCACTCGGGGTAGCCGGTGCAGCCGCAGAACAGCCCGCGGCTAGACGCCCGCAGATGCACCGCCTTGCCGCACTTGGGGCAGGGGTCGGGCAGCGGGATGCCTGGCAGCACCTCACCCAGACCATCGACCGTGCTCTTGAAGGTGGACCAGAACTGTTCCATCACGGGGATCCAGTCGACCTCACCTTTGCTGATGCCGTCCAGCTCGGCTTCGAGTTTGGCGGTGAAGTCGTAGTCGACATACTGCCGGGCGTAGTGCACCAGGAAGCCGCACACCAGCTGGCCAATGCCCGTTGGCGTGAAGCGCTTTTTCTCCAGCACCACGTATTCGCGGTCCTGCAAGGTCTTGACGATGCTGGCGTAGGTCGACGGGCGGCCAATGCCGAACTCCTCCAGCGCCTTCACCAAGCTGGCTTCGGTGTAACGCGGCGGCGGCTGGGTGAAATGCTGCTCGCCGTAGAGACGGTCGACTGGCAGCGATTCGCCCTCGACCAAGGTCGGCAGACGGGCGTCGCCCTCGTCGGTCTTGTCGTCTTCGTCTTCCAGATACACCGCCATGAAGCCGGGGAACACGAGGGTCTGGCCCGTTGCGCGGAATACGCCCTCGCCGACGGCGATATCAGCGGCGACCGTGTCGTATTGCGCCGGGCTCATCTGGCTGGCCAGCGTGCGCTTCCAGATCATCTCGTAGAGGCGGAATTGCTCCGGCGTCAGGTATTGGCGGACGCTGTCCGGGGTACGGCGGATCGAGGTCGGGCGGATGGCCTCGTGCGCCTCCTGCGCGTTGGCGGCGGCGTTGCGGTAGGCGTTGGGGGCGTCCGGCAGGTAGCGGCCCTTGTCGTGGGGCGTGTGGTCGAACTCGCGTTCGATGTAGGCGCGGATCTCGGCCACGGCCTCGCGCGCCAGCGACACCGAATCTGTCCGCATGTAGCTGATGAGGCCGACGGTGCCTTCGCCGACGTCTACACCTTCGTAGAGCCCTTGCGCAGTGCGCATGGTGCGCTCTGTGGTCATACCGAGCTTGCGAACGCCTTCTTGCTGCAAGGTGCTGGTGGTGAAGGGCGGCGCGGCGCGGCGGGTTTTCGATGCCTTTTCGACGGCGATGACCTTGGCGTCATGCCCTTGCAAAGCGGCCACGACGGCGGCTTGCCCGGCCTCATCGGTGAAGCTGAACTGCTCGACCTTGGCGCCTTGCCAGCGCGTCAGCTTCGCCGAGAAATTCTGTGCAGCTTTTTGCGAGTCAGCCTTATGTGAATCCAGGTGCAGCGACCAGTACTCGCGGCTTTGGAAGCGCTCGATCTCTTCCTCTCGCTCGACGATCAGGCGCAGCGCCGGACTTTGCACACGGCCGGCCGAGAGGCCCGGCTTGATCTTGCGCCACAGCACCGGCGACAGGTTGAAGCCGACCAGGTGGTCGAGCGCCCGCCGCGCCTGTTGCGCGTTGACCAGGGGCGCCAGCACCTCGCGTGGGTTCTCTACCGCGTGCTTGACCGCCGACTGTGTCACTTCGTGGAACACCACGCGCTTCATCGGCTTGTCGGCAGTGGCCTTGTTGCCATGAAGGATCTCTGACAGATGCCAGGCAATGGCCTCGCCTTCGCGGTCCGGGTCGGTTGCCAGCAGCACGGTATCGGCGGCCTCACCGGCTTTCAGGATGGCGTCGACGTGGCGTTTGTTGCGGTCGATCAGCTCGTAGGCCATGGCAAAGCCGTGCTCGGGATCGACCGCGCCGTCCTTGCGACGTAGGTCGCGGACATGCCCGTAGGAGGCCAGCACCTGGTACTCGGGGCCGAGGTATTTGGAGAGCGTCTTCGCCTTGGAGGGCGACTCGACGATGAGCAGTGTGGTCATGGTGGCTCGCTAGCGGGGCAATGCCCGGTTCAGGTTACGCAGTGCGTGGTGGGGCGACATCGGTCAGTTGGCGGCGGTGGTGAAGGCGTCGGCGAAGAAGGCGTCGTCGGCAAGGCCGGCCGCGGCAAAGTCGCGGCGCGCAGCGTCAACCATTGCCGGCGCTCCGCACACGTACGCCTCGAAGCCGGACAGGTCCGGGAGGTCGGCCAGCGCCGCCAGGTGAACCAGTCCAGTGCGTCCATTCCAAGCGCAGTCGGGCGTGGCCTCGGAGAGCACGGGCACGTAGCGCAGCGTTCGGCTGGCGGCGGCAAAGCGGCGTGCCAACTCGTCGCGGTAGAGGCCGTCGCGGGTGCGAGCGCCCACATACAGGTGCACCGGGCGTGGCGATTCGTTCTCCAGTAGCGTCTCGAGCATCGCCTGCAGCGGTGCGAAACCGGTGCCACCGCCAACCATCAGGATCGGTCGTGCAGAGTCGCCGCGCAAAAAGGTGGTGCCGAGCGGGCCTTCGAAGCGGAGGATGTCCTTCTCCTGGAGCGTCTCGAAGGCCTGTGTGCTGAACACGCCGCCCTCGAGCTTGCGGATGTGGAGTTCGATCTCGCCCTCGCGGCTTGGCGAACTGGCGATCGAGTAGCTGCGGCGCTTGCCGCCAGCAAGCAGCAGGTCGATGTACTGGCCCGGCAAAAAAACGAAGCGGTCGTTGGCGGGCAATTTGAGTGTCATCACCATGACATCGGCAGCGGCGCGCTCGAGCCGCTGCACCCGCGCGGGCAACTTGCGCACGGGAATGTCGGCGACGCCGGCAGCGACGCGTCCCTCGATGACCACGTCGCCAAGCGGCACAGCGCAGCAGAACAGGGCTTTGCCTGCGCTGCGCTCGGCGTCACTGAGCGTGTCGGCACGGGCGCGGCCGTGATCGACGCTGCCTGCCAGGACGCTGCCCTTGCACGCACCGCAGGCGCCATCACGGCAGCCATAGGGTAAGGTGATGCCGGCGGCGAGTGCCGCTTCTAGGATGCTCTGCCCGGGGTCGGCTGCAAATTGCTGGCCGCCCGGTTCAAGCCGAATGCTGGTTACGCTCAATGATGGGTCCTCAACTTCAAAATCCACCCCGCCGCGCGCAACACGTGTTGCTGGTCGGCGGTGGCGACGTTGCCTTTCGCGCGCTGGCCTTTCTGCCGCGCACGGCACGGGTCTCTGCTTTCGTTCGCGAGGGGCCACAAGTGGCTCGTCTGCGCTCGGCGGGGGTCCGCGTCATCGTCGGCGACCTCGACCAATCACACAGCCTCGATAGGCTGGCAGGTCTCGCCGACGGCGTCATTTACTCGGCACCGCCATCGTCGTCGGGCGACAGTGACCCGCGTCTTCGGCGGGTTCTCTCGGTGCTGAGTCGCGGCATGCTACCACGCACTTTCGTTTACATCAGCACCAGCGGTGTCTATGGCGATCACGCCGGTGCCGAGGTGGCCGAGACCGCGCATCTGCGCACAGCGTCGCCACGGGCGCGTCGCCGAGTGGCGGCGGAGCGGTTGGTGCGGCACTGGGGCCGAGGCAATGGCGTGACCACGCCGATCCTACGAGCGCCGGGTATCTACGCGGCAGACCGCTTGCCATTGGCACGTCTTCGAGCCGGCACCCCAGCAATTGCCCGCGAGGAGGACAGTTTCAGCAACCACATTCACGCTGACGATCTGGCGCTGGCCTGCGCGCTGGCCTTGTTCCGTGGCGCCGCTGGCCGGGCCTTTAATGTTTGCGATGAGCAACCCCTGCGCATGGGCGACTATTTCGACTGCGTGGCCGATCACTTTGGCTTGCCCCGACCTCAGCGTCTTTCGCGCGAAGCCGTGCGCACTCGTGTCGAGCCGATGCTCTGGTCCTTCATGGCCGAGTCGCGACGATTGTCGAACCAGCGCGTACGCGAGGAGTTGCGCTTGTGCCTGCGCTACCCGACCGTGGCGGACTTCCTGCAGACCCTCGACTCGGTCTAGATGCCCGAACTTCCGGGATGGCCAGCTGTCACTTGCTGGGTTGGGAGGCATACCCACTTTGGGATAGCCCGACGCTCGCGCGGCCTGGCACCGCGTCACGCAATTGAAAGGCTGGCTTGATTCATCGTCTTCGCAGATTACTGGGCATGACTGTCGCGCCAATCGCCGCCGCAGCGCTGTGGCGTTCGCCTCTGTGTCCGCGGCTGCGCTGGCTGAGTCCGCTGCGCCACCCTTGCCACCGGAACAGGTGTTCGCCTTGGATGTGCAGCGCACGCCGACCGGTGACGCGTTGCACTTGGGCTTCAACATCCGGCCGGGCTACTACTTGTATCGAGACCGCATCAGTGCCAAGGCGGATTCGGCAAGCGTGTCTCTGGCGCCGCCGCAATGGCCTGACGGCGAAGTCAAGCACGATCCCAACTTCGGCGAAGTGCGAATCTTCCGTGAGCAGGCCGTGGCGACCCTGCCGCTGCCGACCGCCGGCGGTGAGTGGACCCTGCGGGTGCGCTACCAGGGGTGCGCCGACGCCGGTCTCTGCTACCCGCCGCAAACGCAGGCGTTTCGGGTGAGCGCCGATGGTGTTCGTCCTGAGCAAGGCGGCCTGGCGGGAGCCTTGGGCGTGCGTTCGGCTGCCGCCGCGCCGCTTATGACAAGCGCTCTTTTGGCTGAAGACGAGTCGGCTCGGGTGGCACGCAAACTGGCCGAGGACTCGCTGGCGCTGACGCTTTTGGGGTTCTTCGCTGCCGGACTGCTGTTGGCTCTGACGCCATGCATGCTGCCGATGGTGCCCATCCTGTCGGGGATCATTGTTGGACAGGGGGCTTCGGCGCCTGGGGCCGGTGCGCGCGGTCGCGCATTCCGTTTGTCGCTGGCCTACGTTCTGGGTATGGCCGTGACCTATGCGCTGGTTGGCGTCGCGGCGGGCGTGTCCGGGGTTTTGCTGTCAGGCGTGTTGCAGAACCCTTGGGTACTGTCTGGCTTTGCGCTGTTGTTTGTTGTGCTGGCGCTGTCGATGTTCGGACTGTTCGACTTGCAGTTGCCGGCTGGCGTGCAAGGTTGGGCGACTCACCTGTCCAATCGCATTCCGGGGGGGCAACTGGGGGGATCGGCCGGCATGGGCGTGCTGTCCGCGCTGATCGTCGGCCCTTGTATTGCGCCGCCGCTGGCGGGCGCGCTGTTGTTCATCTCGAAGAGCGGTGACGTGTTCTTGGGCGGATCAGCGCTGTTCGTGCTGGCCTTGGGCATGGGTTTGCCCTTGCTGGTGGTCGGTACCTCGGCCGGCCATCTGCTGTCACGCGCAGCAGCCTGGTACGACCGCATCCGCGTGGTGTTCGGCGTGGTCTTGCTCGGCCTCGCCGTGTGGATCGTTAGCCCGATCTGGTTACCCGCTTGGGATCGCCTATCCGGCGCGGAATCGTCGGCGCCGCAGTTCCGACGCATCGGGTCCTGGCTGAGCTGCAGCAGGAGTTGCAGTCGGCGCGCGGGCAACCGGTGCTGCTCGATTTCACCGCCGACTGGTGCACCACCTGTCGTGAGCTCGAGCGCGACACCTTTGCCGACGCGACCGTCGCCTCCGAGCTGTCGACCTGGCGCGTGTTGCGCGCCGATGTCACCGCAGCCGGCGAGGCTGACCGCCAGTTGTTGGCGAGTTTCGGTCTGTTCGGGCCGCCAGCAGTGCTGATGTTCGGCGCCGACGGGCAAGAGCGCAAGGCCGAGCGCATACTGAACTTCGTGCCGCCAGAGGCGTTTCTCAATCATCTCAAAAGTGTCAAAGCGAACCCATGAGTCGACGTCTACCGCTGATTATTGTGTTGTTGCTGGCGGTCGCCGCCGGGGTTTGGATTGCCATGCGCGACGCCGGCGGGCTGGCGCGGCCCGACCAGCGCGCGGAGGCGGTCTTTGCGTCGCGCCTTCCGGACCTGAAGGGCGTCAAGCAGGACCTCTCGGCGCACCGTGGCAAGGTGATGGTCATCAATTTCTGGGCCAGCTGGTGCGCGCCCTGCATTGAGGAAATTCCTGGCTTTACGCGCTTGCAGGACAAGTACCGTGACCGTGGCGTGGTGTTTGTCGGCGTGGCGATCGACGAGCCCGACGCGGTCCAGCCCTTCGTCCAGAAGCTGGGCATCAATTACTCGGTGTTGACGGCCGAGATGGCCGGCTACGAGCTGCTGCGCGCGGCCGGTGACGACAAGGGCGTGATGCCTTTCACCTTGGTTATCGGGGCCGATGGCAAGGTTGCTGGTTCGCGTGCCGGCATCTTTCGGGAAACCGAGCTCGATCAAACACTTGCAAGCCTGATCTGAGGCCTATCGCGGCTAATTTGCCGCCAACTTCGGTCAAAATGCTGCAAAAGTCTGGACAAGACAGGGTCTCGCGGGCACACTCGCGGCCATGTCAGAGGTCCTCCAAGCCCGATCGGCACCGCGTGTGCTGGTGTTGCACGGCCCCAATCTGAATCTGCTCGGAACCCGTGAGCCGGACGTCTATGGTGTCGCCACGCTGGCCGACATCAACGCCGATCTGGTGCGTCTCGGCAGTGAGTTGGGCGTGCATGTCGACTGTTTTCAGAGCAATCACGAGGGCGAGCTGGTCGACCGCGTTCAGCAGGCGCGCGCCGAGGGATCGGTTGGCATCGTCATCAACCCGGCGGCGTTCACCCATACCAGCGTGGCGTTGCGCGACGCCCTTTCGGGTGTCGCCATCCCCTTCATCGAGGTGCACCTCTCCAATGTGTTTTCGCGAGAGGCGTTCCGCCAGCATTCGTATTTTTCCGACATCGCCTTGGGCGTGATCTGCGGGCTCGGCCCTCAGGGCTACGCCTTGGCGCTGCGGGCGGTCGCAACCCGACTCAGCCCGCAAGCCAAGCCCTAAGGCGCATCACAGGAGGCAACATGGATCTTCGCAAGCTCAAAACCTTGATCGACCTGGTGCAGGATTCCGGCATCGCCGAACTCGAGATCAAAGAGGGCGAGGAGACGGTTCGCATCATTCGCGTGCAGCAAAACAGCGCTGCGCCGGCTCAGGTGGTGCAGGCCGCGCCGATGGCCCAGTCTGTGGCGGTCGCGCCGGCGGCGTCTGTTGCGGCCCCGGCGGCGGAGGCGCCCGCGCTCCCGTCCGGCCACGAGGTCAAGTCGCCGATGGTGGGTACGTTCTACCGCTCGGCCTCGCCGGGCGGCACCCCCTTCGTCGAGATCGGACACACGGTGAAAGAGGGCGATCCGCTGTGCATCATCGAGGCGATGAAGCTGCTTAACGAGATCGACGCGGAGCGCTCCGGCGTGATCAAGGCCATTCTGGTCGACAACGGTGACCCGGTCGAATTCGGTGAACCGCTGTTTATCATCGAGTAAGCGATGGCGATGTTCGAGAAGATCCTGATCGCCAACCGCGGCGAGATCGCGCTACGCATCCAGCGCGCTTGCCGCGAAATGGGCATCAAGACGGTGGCAGTGCATTCCGAGGCCGACCGCGAAGCCAAGTACGTCAAGCTGGCCGACGAGTCGGTGTGTATCGGTCCGCCGCAGCCGGGACTCAGCTACCTCAACATTCCCGCGATCATCAGTGCCGCCGAGGTGACCGACGCCGAGGCCATCCATCCGGGCTATGGCTTTCTCTCGGAGAACGCCGATTTCGCCGAGCGCGTCGAGCAATCCGGCTTCGTTTTCATCGGCCCGCGTCCCGACACCATCCGCATGATGGGCGATAAAGTT
This sequence comes from Betaproteobacteria bacterium, assembly GCA_009927815.1. GTDB lineage: Bacteria > Pseudomonadota > Gammaproteobacteria > Burkholderiales > UBA3065 > UBA3065. The sequence goes on from RFMI01000047.1 coordinate 8,294, forward strand.
CAGGCCAAGGCGGCGATGAAGCGCGCCGGTGTGCCCTGCGTTCCGGGCGTCGACGGTTCGCTCGGCGACGACCCCGAGCCGATCATCAAGGCGGCCCGCAGCATCGGTTATCCGGTCATCATCAAGGCCGCTGGCGGCGGCGGTGGCCGCGGCATGCGGGTCGTGCACACCGAGGCCGCATTGCTGCACGCGGTGCAGACGACCAAGGCCGAAGCTCAGGCGGCGTTCAATAACCCCATGGTCTACATGGAGAAGTTCCTCGAGCAGCCGCGCCACATCGAGATCCAGGTGCTGGCCGATGGCTTCAACAACGCTGTCTATTTGGGCGATCGCGATTGCTCGCTGCAGCGTCGGCATCAAAAGATCATCGAGGAAGCGCCGGCGCCCGGTCTGCCGGAGAAGCTTCACGCCAAGATCGGTACCCGCTGCGCCGAAGCGTGTCGCAAGATCGGCTACCGCGGTGCCGGCACCTTCGAGTTCCTTTACGAGAACGGCGAGTTCTACTTTATCGAGATGAACACGCGGATCCAGGTTGAGCATCCGGTCACCGAGTTGATCACCGGCATTGACCTGATTCAGCAGCAGATCCGTGTGGCCGCCGGCGAGCGCTTGGGCTTCACGCAGAAAGACGTCACCTTCAAGGGGCACGCGATGGAGTGCCGGGTCAATGCCGAGGACCCGTTCACCTTTGTGCCGTCGCCCGGCAAGGTCACGCGCTGGCACACGCCGGGCGGCCCCGGGGTGCGCATCGATTCGCATGTCTACTCCGATTACACGGTTCCGCCTTACTACGACTCGATGATCGGCAAGATCATCGCTTACGGCGATACTCGCGAGCAGGCGATGGCGCGACTGCGGATCGCGCTGTCAGAGATGGCGGTGGACGGTATCAAGACCAATATCCCGCTGCACCTGGAGCTGCTAGACGACTCGGCTTTTCAGCGCGGCGGCGTCAGCATTCATTATCTGGAAGAAAAACTCGCGCACCGGAGCAAGCCGGTTTGAGCGAGGCCGGTGCCCCGTACCGCCAACTGGTTTTCACTGCGGCAGCCGATGGCGCTGAAGCTTTGTCCGACGCGCTGATGGAGGCGGGCGCCCTGTCGGTGGATGCCACCGATGCGCTGGCGGGAACGCCCGACGAAGAACCGCAGTACGGCGAGCCGGGCATGGCGCCATCGGCGTGGAAGGTGAGTCTGATCAAGGCGCTGTTTCCGCCGGACGTGGAACCACTGGCAGCGCTAGCGGAGGCCTGCGGCGACTGCGGCCTGCCGGTTCCGGAGGCCAGCGTCGAGACGGTGCCCGAGCAGGACTGGGTGCGGCTGACGCAGTCGCAGTTCAGCCCGATCCATGTCAGCCCGCGGCTTTGGATCGTTCCCTCGTGGTGCGAGCCGCCGGCCGACGGCGCAGAGATGCTGGTGCTCGACCCGGGCTTGGCGTTTGGCACCGGCAGCCACCCGACCACCCGCCTTTGCCTCAACTGGATCGACCTGCATCTGCCGGTCGGTGCGCGCGTGCTCGACTATGGCTGCGGCTCCGGCATCCTCGCGCTGGCCGCCCGCCGCTTTGGCGCCGCCGAGGTGCTGGGTGTGGACATCGACGAGCAGGCCATTGTCAGCAGTGTTTTCAACGCCCAGAACAATGCCTGCGAAGTCAGCTTTTGCTTGCCGGACCAGGATCGGGGCGGTGAGTTTGACGTGGTGATTGCCAATATTCTGAGTAACCCTCTGATGGTGATGGCGCCGATGCTGTCGGCTCGGGTGCGCGTGGGTGGCGAACTGTTGCTCTCCGGTGTGCTTGAGCGTCAGGCCAACGATGTGATCGCCGCGTACGCGCCGTGGTTGGCCTTAGACGTGTGGCGCAGCGACGAGGGCTGGGTCGCTCTGCACGGGCGAAGGGTCTGAGGGGCGATACTGCAGGGCTTCGGCAAGGTGGTGAGCGGCGACGTCACGAGCCGCGCCGAGGTCGGCGATTGTGCGCGCGACTCTGATCACGCGATGCACAGCGCGGGCCGACAAGCTCCCGCGTTGCATGGCTCGCGACAGCAGCGTCCGGCCGGCATCGTCCAGCGCGGCATGGTGCGTGAGCGCGTCGGCATCAAGTCGCGCGTTGCGGATCGCTTGGCGCTCGATCTGCCGCCGATTGGCGTCTGATACGCGCTCGGCGACGACCGCGCTACTGTCGCCGCTGGGGGCGCTAAGCAGTTCGGATTCGGCTGGCGCGTTGACAGTGACGCGCAGGTCGATGCGATCGAGTAGCGGTCCAGACAGGCGGCTTCGGTAGCGCTGAACCTGATCCGGTGTGCAGCGGCAGACGCGGGTTGGATGGCCCAAGTGGCCGCACGGGCAGGGATTCATTGCCGCCACTAGTTGGAACCGAGCGGGAAAGGTGGCCTGACGCGCGGCCCGTGAGAGGCGCACCTCGCCGGATTCGATCGGCTCGCGCAACACCTCGAGCACCTGACGGTTGAACTCGGGCAACTCGTCGAGGAAGAGCACGCCGTGGTGTGCCAGAGAGATCTCGCCGGGGCGAGGCGGGTTTCCGCCGCCCACCAGCGCCACCGCAGATGCCGTGTGATGAGGCGCCCGGAATGGCCGACGTCCCCACTCCGAGGGCGTAAAGCCGACACTGCCGAGCGATTGGATGGCCGCAGACGCAGTGGCCTCGTCATCGCTCATGGTCGGCAGCAGGTCTGGCAGACGCTGGGCGAGCATGCTCTTGCCGGTCCCGGGTGGGCCCTCGAGCAGCAGCGAATGACCTCCGGCCGCCGCGATCTCCAGTGCCCGTTTGGCCTGTGCTTGACCGCGAACATCCCGCAGACAGCGCTGTGCTGGCGCCGCCGGGGCGGTTCCAGCAGGAGACTCGATGCGCGGCAGACGCGCCTTACCACTCAAGTGTGCAAACACCGCTTGCAAGGATTCGGCGGCGTAGATCGCGCCCCCGGCCACCCGTGCGGCCTCGGCGACATTGGCAGCGGGAAGAACCAGCCGGCGCCCGGCGTGGCGGGCTGCCAGTGCCATCACCAGCGCGCCACGGACGCTGCGCAACTCGCCCCCGAGCGCCAGTTCGCCGCTGAATTCGGTGTCGGCCAGCGCATCGCCGGGCGCTTGTCCGGAGGCCACGAGAATACCCACTGCGATGGGCAGGTCGAAGCAGCCACCGGTCTTGGGCAGGTCGGCGGGCGCCAAGTTGACTGTGATGCGCCGCGCCGGGAAATCGAAGCCAGCATTTTGCAGGGCGGCGCGTACCCGGTCGCGCGACTCTCGCACTTCAGTGTCGGGCAGCCCCACCAGATTGAAGCCCGGCAGTCCGTTGCCAAGATGGACCTCGACCGCGACCTCGGCGGCGCGAACGCCTAGCAGCACGCGACTGCTGACGATCGCCAGTGCCATGACTCAGGGCGCCCGGCCGGCCTCGAGTGCGCTGATGCGAGTCTCCAGGGCACGCACCTGCTCAAGCGCGCGTTGCAGCAGCAGCCGCTGGGTGTCGAATTCTTCGCGAGGAACCAGGTCAAGACGCTGCAGCGACGCGGACAGCAGGGCGCGGATATTTTTCTCGAGGTCGTGCGCCGGCTGGGCGCTGGCAAGCGATGCGATGCGCCCGCTGATCTGGTCTACGAAGGTCTGAAACGTACTCATCTGGGGCTTCCTGAGGAACGGGTTGAAGGTCAGTGTAGCAACCGCAGAAACGCCTGACTTCCGTCAAATCGCGGAGGTCCGGCTCGCACCATCGTTGTGCGATTGCACCAAATTGGCGCGTTAGAACGTGTTTTGTTGCGCGAGCGCCAAAGCGAGTGCGACTTTTTGACCGTCAAATCCCGCAAAACCGCTGTTTTCAATAGATTGGCGGTAGCGTGCAAAAGCTGGCACGGTCTGTGCATAGCTGAATTCGTAGTTTTGCATTCACCACTAAGAAAGGACAATTATGAAACTCGCCCTCAGCTCCTGCGTCGTTGCCGCTCTGCTGGCTTCGGCAAATGCTTTTGCGGCTGACGCGCCGGCTGCAGCCGAACCGGCGCCGGCTCCGGAACATACTTTCACCGCCAACGTCGGCGTGTTCAGCCAGTACATCTTCCGTGG
>RFMI01000084.1 GCA_009927815.1 Betaproteobacteria bacterium
CGAGGATCCGAACTCACGCCTGCGGCTCTTCCGACAACAGCAGCGTCACTCATAAGTCACCCCTAGTCAAAACGAATGGACTGGATGCCGCGTCGCGGCATCCAGCTCTGGGCTTCAAAACACGCGCTTGAGCATCACTTGGTAATGAAGCTTGTCCAGGGCATAACCAGTGGTACTGGCCCAGAAGCCTTTGTTGACCCCAGTGGTGGTGACCCCCGCAGCGCTCAACTGCCAGCCTCCTTCAAAATTCTTGGTCAAACCAGCGCGAAAGTCGGAGTAGCTCCCGCCGACGTTGCCTTCGACGTGCTGATGGCCGGCATGAAGATTGACCACCACAGTCGGCACAACTTCATAGTTAACGTTGCCTTCGATGTAGCCAGAGCCGCTGGTTCCACCGACGCCGAAAAAGTCGGTGACGGCGTGCGAGTACTTAACGTTGAGCCATTCCCAGGTTCCGGCAACATACAACTCGGTAGTGTTTGGCGTATTGACCTGAGGGTAGACAAACTGCAGCACGCCAATGTCGGCCAGCACCGGTCCTATCGGAAAGGTGAATCCCCCATAAAGATCAATCTCGGAGTTAGGCTTGCCAAGGAACGAGTCAGCGTCCACGTTGCTGGCCCAGATACCTGCATAGAAACCGCTTGAATGGGCAACGTCAAAACCACCCTGGACGGCGGGGCGGCCGTGGGTGTAATTCATCCCGCGGAAAAAATAGGCGTTAGTCAGCGCTACGTTTGCTGTGGCGGTCCAAGCCGGAGCAGGCGCTTGGGCCTCGGTTGCAGCGGGTTCTGCCGCAAAAACCGGAATTTGGAAGCCAGCCAGTAAGGCCAGAGCCCCTGCGGTCGTCAACTGACGCGTGCGAGATTGCATGGAGAGTCTCCTAAGTTACGTTTTGAACTTGCCCGAAACCGGCTACGCCGCAAATCGGCGGCTCGAGCCATGGTCGAATGCTGAAAGCGGTCGCACAATTCCCTAAACGGAGTAAGGAAAAATACCTCTTTAGGTGTAACCCCTAGTGAGAATTGAAGCGACCTCATTTCTTCCTAATCCTCAGCGGCGGCAGTCATTGCTCCGGTTTCGCTTTGTTCGCTTAGGAGGTTTTCATGGTT
>RFMI01000043.1 GCA_009927815.1 Betaproteobacteria bacterium
TTTTATTGATTCCAACGATTAAGCTCGCGCCCTATCCTTCGGCTCCCGCCTGACCAAGCCGCCCCACATGAGTCGCCGCAGTCACGTCCTACCCGGGTTCAAGCTCACGCTGGGCTACACCCTGATCTACTTGTCGCTGATCGTGCTGATCCCGCTGTCGGCGGTGGTCGTGCGCAGTGCCGAACTGTCGCCGGCTGAGTTCTGGCAAGTGGTCACCGCACCGCGGGTGCTGGCTTCTTACCGCGTGTCCTTCGGCCTGTCGCTGGCGGCCGCGGCGATCAACACCGTCTTCGGCCTAATGCTGGCGTGGTCGCTGGTGCGTTACAGCTTCCCGGCAAAAAATTGGTGGATGCGCTGGTGGACCTGCCGTTCGCCCTACCCACCGCAGTGGCTGGCATCTCGCTGACCGCCCTGTACGCCAAGAACGGTTGGATCGGCCAGTGGTTAGAGGGAGAACTCGGCATCAAGGTGGCGTTCGGCCCGCTGGGGATCTTGGTCGCGCTCACCTTCATCGGTCTGCCGTTCGTGGTGCGCACGGTGCAACCGATCCTTGAGGACATCGAGACCGAGCTTGAAGAAGCCGCCGCGAGTCTGGGGGCCCAACGCTGGCAGACGGTGTGGCATGTGGTGCTACCGATTCTGCTGCCGGCAGTGCTGACCGGATTCGCGCTCGCGTTTGCCCGTGCAGTCGGCGAATACGGCTCGGTGATCTTCATCGCCGGCAACATCCCCATGGTCTCCGAGATCACGCCGCTGATGATCATCACCAAGCTCGAGCAATACGAGTACCCGGCCGCGACCGCCATCGCGCTGACCATGCTGGCGGCCTCGTTCGTGCTGCTGCTGGCCATCAACGGCCTGCAGGCGTGGACCGAACGCGTCACCGGGAGGGACCGCTGATGGCCGCGCTCACCCGCTTCGAGGCGCGCGCCGCCACGCGCGAACCGACCTGGTTCAAGTGGACGCTGATCGGCGTCTCGCTCACCTTCTTTGCCGTGTTCCTGCTGCTGCCGCTGATCACGGTATTCCACGAGGCGCTGAAAAAGGGCGTCGACACCTACCTCGCAGCGCTGGTCGAGCCCGACGCGGTGGCGGCGATCCGCCTAACGCTGACTGCCGCCGCGATCGCCCTGCCGCTCAACCTGGTGTTCGGCGTGGCGGCGGCCTGGGCCATCGCCAAATTCGACTTCCGCGGCAAGCACGTGCTCATCACCCTGATCGACCTGCCGTTCTCGGTGTCGCCGGTGGTGGCGGGCTTGATCTACGTGTTGGTATTCGGCGCGCAGGGCTGGTTCGGGCCGTGGTTGATGGACCACGACGTCAAGGTGATCTTCGCCGTGCCGGGCATCGTGCTGGCGACCACCTTCGTCACCTTCCCGTTCGTCGCCCGCGAGCTGATCCCGCTGATGCAGGCGCAAGGCCGCGAGGAAGAGGAGGCCGCGGTGGTGCTGGGCGCGCGCGGCTGGCAGACCTTCTGGTACGTGACGCTGCCCAATATCAAGTGGGGCCTGCTCTACGGGGTGATCCTTGCAACGCCGCGCCATGGGCGAGTTCGGCGCGGTGAGCGTGGTGTCGGGCCACATTCGCGGCGAGACCAACACCATGCCGCTGCACGTCGAGATCCTCTACAACGAATACCAATCGGCGGCAGCCTTTGCCGTGGCCTCGCTGCTGGCGCTGCTGGCCCTCGTCACCCTCGTCATCAAGACCTGGATCGAACACCGTTCGGCGGCCGACAACGCGCCGCCGCAGGAATCCGCACCGCAAGGACCCGCATCATGAGCATCCGTGTCGACAATATCCGCAAGCAATTCGGCAGCTTCATCGCGCTGGATGACGTCTCGCTGGAATTTCCGACCGGCGAACTGGTGGCCTTACTCGGACCCTCGGGCTGCGGTAAGACCACGCTGCTGCGCATCATCGCCGGGCTCGAGACGGCCGACAGCGGCCGGGTGCTGCTGGAGGGCGAGGACGCCTCGAGCAGCAGCGTGCGCGAGCGCCAGGTCGGCTTCGTGTTCCAGCACTATGCGCTGTTCAAACACATGACGGTGTTCGACAACGTCGCCTTTGGATTGCGCATGAAACCGCGCAACCAGCGTCCGTCAGAGGCGGTGATCGCCGACAAAGTGCACCGCCTGCTCGACCTGGTGCAGCTCGACTGGCTGGCCGATCGCTTCCCCTCGCAGCTCTCCGGCGGACAGCGACAGCGCATCGCGCTGGCCCGCGCACTGGCCGTCGAGCCGCGCGTGCTGCTGCTCGACGAGCCGTTCGGCGCGCTCGATGCCAAGGTGCGCAAAGAATTGCGCCGCTGGCTGCGCCGCCTGCACGACGAGCTGCATGTGACCAGCATCTTCGTCACCCACGACCAAGAGGAAGCGCTGGAAGTGGCCGACCGCGTGGTGCTGATGAACCACGGCCACGTCGAGCAGGTGGGTGCGCCGGAGGAGGTCTATCGGCACCCGTCGACGCCCTTCGGCTACAGCTTCCTCGGCGCGGTGAATCTGTTCCACGGACGCGTCGACGGGGCATCGGTGCGCGTCGGTGACGATGCACTGCCCCACGACGACCAGGCTCTCGAACACGGCGCCGAGGTGCTGGCCTTTGCCCGTCCGCACGAGCTGGACATCGTGCCGGACGCGCAGCGCAGCGATGGCGTCGCTGCCCGCATCAGCCGCATCCTGAGTTTCGGCGTGACCGCGCGCATCGAGCTTGAAGGCAGCAACGGCGCCAGCGGGCGGCATTTCGAGGTGGAGCTGACGCGCGAACAGGTGACCGAACTGGCCCTGCACGAGGGTCAAGCCGTGCGGCTGGTGCCGTCACGGCTGAAAGTGTTCGCCAAACCGGCCGACGCCCCAGCGGGAGCTCGCCGATGAACTTCCAGCAATTGCGCATCCTGCGTGAGACGGTGCGGCGCAATTTCAACTTCACCGAGGTCGCCAACGCCCTGTTCACCTCGCAGTCGGGGGTCAGCAAGCACGTCAAAGACCTCGAGGAGGAGCTGGGCGTGGAGCTCTTCGTCCGCCGTGGCAAGCGCCTGATCGGCCTCACCGAGCCTGGCCAGGAGTTGGTCGGCATCGCCGAGCGCATGCTGATGGACGCCGCCAACATCCGCCGGGTGGCGGCGCAGTTCGCCAACCGCGACGAAGGCGAGTTGACCGTGGTCACCACCCACACCCAGGCGCGCTACGCGCTGCCACCGGTGGTGGCCGCCTTCAAGCAGAGTTTCCCGAAGGTGCACTTGGCGCTGCATCAGGTGAGCCCACAGGAGATCGTCGATTTGCTCAAGCGCGGCGAAGCCGACATCGGCATCGCCACCGAGGCGCTGGACGCCGAGCCCACTCTGGTGACGTTTCCGTACTACGAGTGGCACCACGCGGTGGTGGTGCCGGCGGGCCATGCACTGACGCAGAGCGCTCAACTCACGCTCAGAAGATCTCGCCGCGCAGCCGCTGATCACCTATCACGCGGGATACACCGGTCGCACCCGCATCGACATCGCCTTCGCTCAGGCCGGACTCCGGCCCGACATCGTCATGTCGGCACTCGACGCCGACGTGATCAAGACCTACGTTGAGCTGGGCTTGGGAGTCGGCATCATCGCGGCGATGGCCTACCACCCGAAAAAGGACGACGGGCTGGTGCTGCTCGACCCGCCAGGGCTGTTCCCGCCCAACGTCACGCGCATCGCCGTGCGCCGCGGCCACTACCTGCGCGGCTTTGCCTACCGCTTCATCGAGCTGTGCTCGAAAGCCGCCGACGAGGCGACGGTGCGCACCGCCTCGAACCAGCATCGCGACGACTAAGCGGGTCAGCCGGGCGGCAGACCCTTCTCGTCGAAGAAGCCCTCGAACAGCACCGAGCTGAGGTAGCGCTCGCCCGAGTCGGGCAGCACCACGACGATGGTCTTGCCGGCGTGTTCGGGCTTTTTGGCCCAGCGCATGGCGCCAGCGGTCGCGGCGCCGCAGGAGATGCCGGCGAGGATGCCCTCCTCGCGCGCCAGCCGGCGGCCATACTCGACCGCCTCGGCGTCGCTGACCCGCTCGATGGCGTCGACCAGCGACATGTCCAGCACATCCGGCACGAAGCCGGCGCCGATGCCCTGAATCTTGTGCGGAGCCGGCTTGACCTCGTCGCCTTGGCGCGTCTGCGTCAGTACTGGGCTGTTCTCCGGCTCGACCGCGACGGTGATGATGGCCTTGCCGCGCGTCTGCTTGAGGTAGCGCGAGACCCCCGTGATGGTGCCGCCGGTGCCGACGCCGGAGACGAAGATGTCGATGTTGCCGTCGGTGTCGTCCCAGATCTCGGGGCCAGTGGTCTTCTCGTGGATCGCCGGATTGGCCGGGTTCTTGAACTGCTGCAAGAGCACGTACTTGGGGTCGCTGGCGGCGATCTCCTCGGCCTTGGCGATGGCGCCCTTCATGCCCTTGGCGCCTTCGGTCAGAACGAGTCTGGCGCCGTAGGCCAGCAGCAGCTTGCGCCGCTCGATGCTCATGGTCTCGGGCATGGTCAGCGTGATGGGGATGCCCCGTGCTGCCGCCACGAAGGCCAGCGCGATGCCGGTGTTGCCGCTGGTCGGCTCGACAATCTCCTTGCCGGGGCCGAGCAGTCCGCGCTGTTCGGCATCCCAGATCATTGACGCGCCGATGCGGCACTTGACCGAGTAGGCGGGGTTGCGGCCCTCGATCTTGGCCAGCACGGTGGCACCGGCGCCGTCGGTGATGCGGTTGAGGCGGACCAGCGGCGTGCGGCCGATGGAGAGAGAGTTGTCGGCGAAGATGTTCGTCATGTCGACCTCTGGCGAGGGTTGTTGTGGGACGTGACAGTATTTGCCCGCATCTCGCCGCCAATGTCAAAGGTGCGGCAGCACGCTGATCGCCAACTCAAACGCGGATGAGGCGTGCTGCCAGCGTCTCGACTGCGGCCGGAACGGGGCACCCATGCTCGACCGCGGTGGCCGCCAGCAACATCCGCCGCACGGTCTCCGGCTGCGGCTCCAGCGGGCCGAAGAATCTCACCTGAACGCCGTGCGCCACCAACAGCGTCGGAAAGGTCTCGACGTCGAGGTCGCCGAGCAAATCGGCTTCGTCTTCGATGTCGATCCAATGGGCCGCAACCACCCAGCCGCTGGCGCGCAACTCGTCCACCGCCGCGTCGAACACGGCGCGGTAGGCGTCGCAGGTGCGGCACCAAGCGGCGCAGAGGCAAGCGACGGTCAGGGCTTGGGTCGTCATGGCGTGCATCCTAGCCGGTCCGTCGCCTCGGCTACACTCCGCGTCATGACCGACACCCTCACCCTCACCCGCCCTGACGACTGGCACCTGCACCTGCGCGACGGGGTCGCGCTCGCCGCCGTGCTGCCGGACACGGCGCGCCAGTTCGCGCGCGCCATCGTCATGCCCAACCTCAAGCCGCCGGTGACGACCACCGCGCTGGCCGGCGCCTACCGCGAGCGCATCCTCGCCGCGCGGCCGGCGGGCAGCGACTTCGAACCGCTGATGACGCTCTATCTGACCGACGCCACGCCCCCCGCGGAGATCGCGGCGGCCAAAGCGAGCGGATTCGTGCACGGCGTCAAGCTCTATCCGGCGGCGCCACCACCAACAGCGATTCGGGCGTGACCGACATCCGCCGCTGCGACGAGACGCTCGCCGAGATGGCGCGGCTCGGCATGCCACTGCTGATCCACGGCGAGGTGACCGACGCCGAGATCGACGTCTTCGACCGCGAAGCGGTGTTCATCGACCGCATCCTCGGGCCCCTGCTGCAACGCCACCCGACCCTTCGCGTGGTGTTTGAGCACATCACCACGCGCGACGCCGCGCAGTTCGTGCGCGAGCCGGCCCGAATGTGGGCGCCACCATCACCGCGCACCACCTGCTCTACAACCGCAACGCGCTGTTCCAGGGCGGCATCCGCCCGCACAACTACTGCCTGCCGGTGCTCAAGCGCGAGGTGCACCGCGCGGCGCTGGTCGAGGCCGCCATCTCCGGCAGTGCAAAGTTCTTCCTCGGCACCGATAGCGCGCCACACGCACGCCACACCAAAGAAGCCGACTGCGGCTGCGCCGGTTGCTACACCGCGCTCACCGCGCTCGAGCTCTATGCCGAGGCCTTCGAGGCGGCCGGTGCGCTCGACAAACTGGAAGGCTTTGCCAGCCACTTCGGGCCGGATTTCTACCGCCTGCCGCGCAACAGCGGCCGTGTCACCCTGCGCCGCGAAGCCTTCGCGGTGCCAGCCGATCTGCCCTACGGCAGCGACCGCCTGACCCCCTTCCGCGCCGGCGAGACGCTGCGCTGGCGGATGGCCTGAGCGAGCCCCACGAGGCACGCAAACGGCCTCTGGGAAACCTGCGCGGGGCCACAGCGCTCGCCTGTTAGACTGGCGCTGTGAAGTCGGCCAGACAGTCGCTGTACGGTCTGACCGTGCAGAGGAAAGTCCGGGCTCCGCAGAGCAGGATGCCGGCTAACGGCCGGACGCCGTGAGGCGATGGACAGGGCAACAGAAAACAAACCGCCGAAGCACCCGCAAGGGCGCTGGCAAGGGTGAAACGGTGCGGTAAGAGCGCACCGCGGACGTGGCAACACGGACGGCACGGCAACCCCCATCCGGAGCAAGGCCAAATAGGGACGCTATGGTGTGGCTCGCACCGCGTCCGGGTAGGCTGCTAGAGCCGGTCAGTGATGGCCGGCCCAGAGGAATGACTGTCAGCGGCGGGCAACCGCCGTACACAGAACCCGGCTTATCGGCCGACTTCACACTTTTTCGCCCCTCAGTCTCCCACCGCGCCCCACAGCGGCCAGCGGTTCGACTCGCGCGGCCGCAACTCCTAATACAAATCTCAGATAAATGATCTATCTCCATGTTTCTCATGAGGATTATTATTTGACCATCCGCTTGACCTAAGTCACTGTCGCGAAAGAAGAAAGTCTCCGAAAGGCTTGACCACGCCAAAACGCCTCGCTTATAGTGGGAGCAAGTGGCGCAAGGTGGGATTTAGTGGGAATTCCATCGACGTCGGGGGCGCGATGTTTCGGGGACTGGCGAAGCTCAATCTGGACAACAAGGGGCGCTTGGTGATGCCGGCCAAGCACCGCGCTGCCCTGCCCTCCGGTTCTGAGGGTCGGGTGGTGGTGACCCTCGACCGCGCCGGCTGTCTGGCCATGTATCCGCTGCCCGAATGGGCGCTGGTCGAGGCGCAATTCGCCCGTGTCGGCATGGACCCGAAGGTGGTCGCGCTCAAGCGTCTGGTCATCGGCCACGCCGAAGAGCTCGACATCGATGGCGCTGGCCGCGTACTACTGCCGCCCGTGCTGCGCGACATCGCCAAGCTCGACAAGACCGTGATGCTGGTGGGCCAGGGCAACAAACTCGAGGTCTGGGCCGAGACCGAATGGGCTGCCGAACGCGACCGCACCCTGACCCTGCCGGTCAGCGACTGGCCGGCCGACATGAATTTCGTGCTGTGAATGGCGCCCATGTCCCGGTCCTGCTCAGCGAAGCCCTTGACGCCCTGCAGATCGACTCCGCTGGAACTTATGTCGACGCCACCTTCGGCCGCGGCGGCCACAGCCGCGCCATCCTCAGTCGCCTTGGCCCGCATGGCCGGCTGCTCGCGTTCGACCGCGATCCGGCGGCGGTGGCGGCGGCACAGTCCATCGACGATGCGCGCTTCACCATCGTCCACGCGCCGTTCTCCGAACTGGGCGCGGTGCTCGATGCCCGCGGCATCGGCGCCATCAACGGGATTCTCCTCGACGTCGGCGTCTCGTCACCGCAACTCGACGAGGCCGCACGCGGATTCAGCTTTCGCCAGGACGGGCCGCTCGACATGCGCATGGACACCACGCGCGGGCCGAGCGCAACCCAATGGCTTCAGGGGGTAGACGAAGATGAGTTGGCACAAGTCATCCGCAAGTACGGAGAAGAACGGTTTGCTAAGCCGGTTGCGCGCGCGATTGTGCAAGCGCGCCAGACAGCGCCGATCACTCGCACCCGGCAGCTCGCGCAGATCGTCGCTACGGCGGTACGCCAGCGCGAGCCCGGCCAGGACCCAGCCACCCGGACCTTTCAGGCCATTCGCATTTTCATCAACCGCGAACTCGAGGAACTGGAAGCGGCCCTGCTTCAAGGCTTGCAACACCTTGCTCCTCGAGGACGACTGGTGGCCATCGCGTTCCACTCGCTGGAAGATCGGATCGTGAAGCAATTCATCCGTCACCACAGCACGGTGCCGGAGAGCCTCGCGCGGCTGCCGCTGCGCGAGGACCAATTGCCGCCACGGCCGCTGGTCGCCGTCGGTCGCGCGGTGAAACCATCGACGGCCGAAGTGGCGGCAAATCCACGCTCGCGAAGCGCCGTCCTGCGGGTCGCCGAACGCACAGCTGAGGAGTTGGCGGCGTGAGCACGCTCAACATCTGGCTGCTGCTCGCCCTGCTCGGCAGTGCCGTCGCGGTGGTGATGTCGCAACACGAAGCCCGCAGCCTGTACATCCATCTGCACGAGATGCAGGAACAAGCACGCAAGCTCGAGGTGGAGCGAACCGAACTCCAGCTTGAACAGAGCACCTTGTCAGCACACAGCCGCGTCGAAACCATCGCTCGCGAGCGGCTTGGCATGGCGGTCCCCGCCGGCGCGCAGAACCAGGTTCTGCCAGTCGCCGCTCCGGCCACTGGGACGGCCGCCCCATGAGCCAACCGCACCCCGCCCTCGCCTTGCGCCTGAAGCCCTGGCGCGCCGGTGTCATCCTGAGCCTGTTCGGGTTGGCACTGGGCGGCATGGTGGTGCGCGCAGCCTGGCTGGCCAGCGTGCAGAACGATTTCCTGCAGGCCCAGAGTGACCAGCGGGTACAGACCGCGCTGGAATTGCCTGCCCACCGCGGCAAAATCGTCGATCGGCGCGGCGCTCCGCTGGCGGTGAGCGTGCCGATGACCTCGGTCTCGGCCAATCCACGACAGCTCGAGCTCAAGCCCGAGCAGATGGCACAACTGGCTGACGCGCTCGAGGTGCCGCAACCCAAACTGCAGAAGCAGCTGACCGACGCCAACCGAGGCTTCGTCTATCTACGGCATCAGCTCACCGAGGAGCAGACCGAGCGGGTACGCGCCCTGCGCATCCGCGGCCTGAGCTTCGAGACCGACTTCCGCCGCTACTACCCGGCCGGCGAAGAAACCGGCCACCTGGTGGGCTTTACCGGCCGCGATGGCGAGCGCAACGACGTCGGCCGTGCCGGTGTCGAGCGCACCTTCGACCGCCAATTGGGCGGTGTCAACGGCCAGCGTGTTGCCCTGCGCGACAGCAAGGGGCGCATTGTCGACGACGCCGGCGAAACGCTGCCACCGCAACACGGCCGCGACCTCGCGCTGGCGATCGACCGCGATCTGCAATATTTGGCCTACCGCGAGCTCAAGTCCGCCGTGCTCGCCAACAAGGCCAAGGGCGGCGGCATCGTCATGCTCGATGTGCGCAGCGGCGAGGTGGTGGCGATGGCCAACTTCCCGTCATACAACCCCAACAACGACGAGCGCGCCGACCCCGAGCACACCCGCAATCGCGCCGTCATCGACCTCTACGAACCCGGCTCGACGATGAAGCCGGTAACCGCCGCCATGGCACTAGAGGAGGGCATCGTCAAGCCCGACACTGAGATCGACGTCGGCGACGGCACTTTCACCATCGGCAAGCACACGCTCAAGGACACGCACCACGACTCGCGTTTTCTCACCGTGTCGCAGGTGATCCAGCAGTCGAGCAACGTCGGCTCAATCAAGATGGCTTTGCAGGTCCCACGCGAGCGGCATTGGGAATACCTCCGTCAGTTCGGTTTCGGCACACCCCCGGGGACCGGGTTTCCCGGCGAGGCGTCGGGACTGTTGCGCCCCTGGAAGAACTGGCAACCGGTCGATCAGGCGGTGATGTCCTACGGCAACGGTGTGGCCGTCAGCTTGCTGCAGATGGCCCGCGCGTATCTGGTGTTCGCCCGCAACGGCGACCTGATCCCGGTGAGTCTCGCCCGCAACGACGGCACACCCGAGGGGGTGCAGGTGGTCTCCAGCCGCACCGCGCGCCAGGTGCGCGACATGCTCGAGTTGGTCACGCAAAAGGGCGGCACCGCGACCGGCGCAGCGATCAAGGGCTATCGCGTCGCGGGCAAAACCGGCACCGCCCGCAAGATTCGTGACGGCGGTGGCTATGGCAACGGCTACATCGCGTCCTTCGTCGGCTTCGCGCCAGCCAGCAACCCGCACTATGTGCTCGCCGTGATGATCGACGAACCTCATGCCGGAGCGATCTACGGCGGTGTCGTATCGGCGCCCGTATTCGCCCGAGTGATGGCAGAAGCCCTACGCCTCAACGGTATCCCGCATGACCTGCCCGACCCGGTCTGGGTCGACAACGCGCCCTCCACACCGCGGCCGCCAACGGTAGCGGCGAAGGTGGCAGCCGCTGGCGACGTCCCGGAGCCGCCCCGATGAACCTGCGCTACCCCGGACATCAGCCCACCGGCCGCCCCGACTTCGATCGGGGCTTCGTGCATGCCATGGGGCTGGCCGGACGGTGCCTGCGCGTCGACAGCCGCCAGGTGCAACCAGGCGACGTCTTCGCGGCGATCCCCGGCCATCACACCGACGGCCGCCGGTTCATCGCTGACGCCATCGCCGCCGGTGCCAGCGCCGTACTGTGGGACCCGTCGGGCCTGGCCGCGCCCGATCTCGATGTGCCGCACCAAGCAGTGCCAGACCTCGCTTGGCGTCTTGGCTGGATCGCTGCCGAAATGGCAGGCCATCCCGGTCGCAGTTTGTGGACGGTGGGCATCACCGGGACCAACGGCAAGACCACCTGCAGCCACTGGCTGTCGCAGGGCCTGAGCCGCAACGGCCGCCGCTGCGCCCGCATCGGCACGCTTGGCTACGGCATCGACACCCTCACCCCGCTGGCCAACACCACGCCCGACGGCGCGCACTTGCAGACCATCCTGCGCGACGTGCGCGACGATGGCGCAACGGCCTTGGCGATGGAAGTGTCCAGCCATGGGCTGGCGCAGGGGCGGGTCCACGGCATCGAATTCGACGTCGCGGTGTTCACCAACCTGACCCGCGACCATCTCGATTACCACGGCTCGCTGGAGGCCTATGGCGAGGCCAAGGCGCGCCTGTTTCATTGGGACGGCCTGCAGCATGCGGTCGTGGTCACCGACCAGGATTTTGGCGCGCATCTGGCGGCCAGCATTGACCGCAGCCGCACCGAAGTCGTCACGGTAGGCCGTCACGCCGAAGTGCGTCCGAGCCAGGTCCGCACCTCGGATGCCGGACTGCGCTTCCGCCTCGACTCGCCCTGGGGTGAGGCTGAGGTCGAATCGGCTCTGGTCGGGCTATTTAACGTCGACAACCTGTCTTGCGTCCTCACCACCCTGCTGGTCTCGGGCGTCCCGCTGGAGCAGGCGGTCGCCGCCGCTCGCGATTTCCTGCCGGTCGAGGGCCGCATGCAGGTGCTGCGTCACGAGGGCGCCCCGACGGTGGTGGTCGACTACGCCCACACCCCAGACGCGCTTGAGCAGGCGCTGGCCAGCCTTCGGCCCAGCCTGTCCGCCGATGCGCGGCTGCACTGCCTGTTCGGCTGCGGCGGCGACCGCGACCCGGGCAAACGCAGTCTGATGGGTGCTGTCGCGTCGCGACTGGCCGACTGCGCTGTGGTGACCAGCGACAATCCGCGATCGGAAGACCCGCAGTCGATCATTGACGCCATTCTCACCGGCGTGACCAACCCGGACCGCGTCACGGTCGAGCCTGACCGGGCGCGCGCTATTGCGTTGGCCGTGGCTGCTGCTGCGCCGGGCGACATCGTGCTGCTGGCGGGCAAGGGCCACGAGACCACGCAGGAGATCGCCGGCCGCAAGCTGCCGTTCAGCGACATCGCTCACGCTCGCGCCGCGCTAGAACAGTGGGAGGCTCCGCGTGACTGAGTTCCGCTTCGAGCTCGCACAACTGGCCGCCGACTGCTTCGGCCAACTCATCGGCGCCGACTGCCCGATCGCCCGCATCCACACCGACACCCGCAGCGTCATGCCCGGCGACCTGTTCGTGGCAATTCGCGGTGAACGCTTCGATGGCAACGCTTTTGCCGCGCAAGCACTCGCCGCTGGCGCAGCGGCGGTCCTGGTGGAGCGCCCCGACGCCGTGCCGCCCGGTGCCAGCGCCATCGTGGTCTACGACAGCCGCGAAGCGCTTGCCGCGATCGCTCGTGCCCACCGCGAGCGCTGCGCGCCGAGGGTGCTGGCGGTGACGGGCAGCAACGGCAAGACCACGGTCAAGGAGATGCTCGCCACCATCCTGCGGCGCGTCCACGGCGACGATGCGGTATTGGCGACAGAAGGCAACTTCAACAACGACATCGGTCTACCCCTGACGCTGCTGCGACTGACTTCGCTGCACCGCTTCGCCGTCTGCGAGATGGGCATGAACCACGCTGGAGAGATCGCCCAGCTGTGCCGCATCGCCGAACCCGATGTCGGCATCATCACCAACGCCGGCAGCGCGCACTTGGAACATCTTGGCTCGCTCGAGAACATCGCTCGCGCCAAAGGCGAGATCGTCAACGGCTTGCGCGAGAACGGCATCGCGATCCTGCCCCACACCGATGGTTTTCTGCCGCTGTGGCTCAACCTGCTCGGCCAACATCCGACCATCACCTACGGACTGGACGACCATGCCGACTTGAGCGGAGCCGTCGCAAGCGACGGCACGTTGACCCTCCACCGCGAGACGCAGACCGGCACCTGCCACTTGGCGATACCCGGTCGCCACAACGCCCACAACGCCTGCGCAGCGATCGCGGCAGCGGTGGCCGCAGGCGTGCCGGTGTCGGCGGCGGCAGCGGCGCTGGACGGGTTCGGCGGCAGCAAGGGCCGCCTGCAGCGACGACTCAGCGCGGTTTGCGGCACGGTCATCGACGACACCTACAACGCCAATCCCGACTCGATGAGAGCCGCAATCGCCGTGCTCGCCGATGCGCCCGCACCCCGCATTCTGGTGCTGGGCGATATGGGCGAGCTGGGGCCGGACGCGCCCGCACTGCACCGCGAAGTCGGCGCAGCGGCCCGCGCCGCCGGCCTTGAGTCGCTGCTGGCCGTAGGCGAACTGTCGCGCCATACCGTCGCCGGCTTCGGCGCCGGAGGCGAGCACTGGACGAGCCACGCCGATCTGATCGCTGCCCTGCGCCCACGCCTGACGCCCACCACCACCACCTTGGTCAAAGGCTCGCGCTTCATGCACATGGAAACGGTTGTCGAAGCCTTGCTCGCAGCCGGCGACATCTCTCAACCGGACGACTCTGCGGCAGCGTCCGCACCCGAGGCCACGCCATGCTACTGATGCTCGCCCAATGGCTGTCCGAAGACATCGGTGCCTTCCGCGTCTTCAACTACCTCACCCTGCGCGCAGTGCTCGCCTGCATGACCGCCCTGCTGATCTGCTTCTGGGCCGGCCCGGCGGTGATCCGCAAGCTGGCGCAGATGAAATTCGGTCAGGCGGTTCGTGACGACGGTCCACAGACGCATCTGGTCAAGCAGGGCACACCCACCATGGGCGGCGTGTTGATCCTGATTTCGATTGCCGGCGCCACCGTATTGTGGGGCGATCTATCCAATCGCTTCGTCTGGCTGGTGCTGCTGGTGACGCTGGGCTTTGGCATCGTCGGCTGGGTCGACGACTACCGCAAGGTGGTCTACCGCGATCCGCGCGGCCTTGCCAGCCGCTGGAAGTACTTCTGGCAAAGCGTGATCGGGCTTGCCGCTGCGGGCTTTCTCGCGTTTTCCACCACGCTGCCGGCGCAGACCGAGTTCATCGTGCCGTTCTTCAAGACGGTGGCGTTTCCGCTCGGCTCGGTCGGCTTCCTCATCCTCACCTATTTCGTGATTGTCGGCACCAGCAACGCCGTCAACCTCACCGATGGCCTCGACGGCCTGGCGATCATGCCCACCGTGATGGTCGGCAGCGCGCTGGGGGTCTTTGCCTATGTGTTGGGCAACGCTGTCTTCAGTAAATACCTCGGATTCCCCTACATCCCCGGCGCCGGCGAGCTGCTGGTGCTGTGTACGGCGATGGCCGGTGCGGGCCTCGGCTTTCTCTGGTTCAACGCCTACCCGGCCGAAGTGTTCATGGGCGATGTCGGCGCGCTGGCTTTGGGCGCCATGCTCGGCACCATCGCCGTGATCGTCCGCCAGGAGATCGTGCTGTTCATCATGGGCGGCGTGTTCGTGGTCGAGACGCTGTCGGTGATCATCCAGGTGGCGTCGTTCAAGCTCACCGGCAAGCGCGTCTTCCGCATGGCCCCGCTACACCACCACTACGAGCTCAAAGGCTGGAAAGAGACGCAAGTGGTGGTGCGATTTTGGATCATCACCATGATGCTGGTGCTGGTCGGCCTCTCTACGCTCAAGCTGAGGTAGACCATGCCCCTGCGCGAACAGACCGTCCTTGTTCTGGGCCTAGGCGACACCGGGCTCTCGATGGTGCGCTGGCTGCGCGGCGCTGGCGCCACCGTGCGTGTTGCCGACAGCCGGACCGAGCCACCGCATCTGGCAGCAATGCATGCCGAGTTCGCGGACATCCGCTGCGACTGCGGGCCTTTCCAGGCATCCAGTTTCGACGGCATCGACCTCATCGCACTGAGCCCGGGCGTGCCGCTCGCCGAGCCGCTGGTGCAAGACGCCGTACGGCGTGGCGTTCAGGTCACTGGCGACGTCGAACTCTTTGCCCGTGCGCTCAACAAGTATTTCCCGCGCGTCCGCACCATCGCCATCACCGGGTCGAACGGCAAGAGCACCGTCACCAGCATGGTTGGCGCCATGTGCAGCAAAGCCGGTTTCAATACCGTAGTGGCTGGCAATATCGGCCTGCCGGTGCTCGACGCGCTGGGGCAAGTGCTGAGCAGCGGCGCGACCCCCGACATCTTCGTGCTCGAGCTCTCCAGTTTTCAGCTGGAGACCACGCGCCACCTCTACCCCGATGCGGCCACGGTCCTCAACATCTCCGAGGACCACATGGATCGCTACCCGAGCCTGTCGGCCTACGCCAGCGTCAAGGCGCGCATCTTCAACGGCGAGGGTGTGCAGGTGATCAACCGTGATGACCCGATCGTCGACCGCATGGCCGGATCGGGGCGCCGAGTGTGGACCTTCAGTCAAACAACGCCGGTATCTCCAAGCGATTTCGGCCTGATCACGCTCGACGACGGCGTCGCACTGGCGCAGGGCAACCGGGTCTTGATGCGCGCCCGCGAACTGCCACTGGCCGGCCTGCACAACGCAGCCAACGCGCTGGCGGCCTTCGCCCTGTGCCGCGCCGTCGACCTGCCCGAGCCACCCCTGCTGGCCGCGCTCCGCGAATTCCGCGGCTTGCCGCATCGGGTCGAGTTCGTCGCCGAAGTCAGCGCGGTGCGCTACTACGACGATTCCAAGGGCACCAATGTCGGCGCAACCGTCGCAGCGCTCGCAGGGTTCGACCGCCCGGTGGTGCTGATTGCCGGCGGTGATGGCAAGGGCCAGGATTTCGCGCCGCTGGCAGGCCCGGTGCGCGAACGAGCGCGTGCCGTGCTGCTGATCGGCCGCGATGCGCCTGCCATAGAGGCCGCGCTGCGCGACACCGGCGTCCCGCTGCAGCGCTGCGCAAGCCTGCAGGATGCGGTTGCCGCAGCCGCAAGCCTGGCTCAAGGTGACGACGCCGTTCTGCTGTCGCCCGCGTGCGCCAGCCTCGACATGTTCCGCAACTACGCCCACCGCGCCGAGGTGTTCGTCGACGCCGTACGGCAATTGCCGGGAGCGAGGACATGAAGCTTGCCTCCGCCGGCCCGCAAGCACGGCGTTTGCTGCCGGTCTACGATCCGGCCCTGCTGTTCGTCATCGCGCTGATCGCCGCGATGGGCGTGGTGATGGTGTTCTCGGCGACCATCGCCACCGCCGAACTCAGCCGCGCCACGCAGTTCGACCCGCTCTTCTATCTGAAGCGCCATGCGGCATTCCTCGGGGTCGGCCTGCTGCTGGGTCTGGTGGTGTTTCAAGTCGAGATGCGCACCTGGCAAAAGTGGTCGCCCTGGATCTTCCTGGCCGGCGTCGTGCTGCTGGTGCTCGTGCTGGTGCCGGGCATCGGTTTGCGCATCAACGGTGCGCGCCGCTGGATCCCGCTTGGCGTGGTCAGCCTGCAACCGGCCGAGCTGATGAAGCTGGCGGTGGTGCTGTATGCCGCCGACTACACGGTGCGCAAGGCCGCCTTTATGCACAGCTGGACCAAGGGCCTGTTTCCGCTCAGCGCCGGCATCCTGCTGGCCGGCGGTCTGGTCATCGTGCAACCCGATGCGGGCTCGTTCGCAGTCATGTGCGCCATCACCGCTGGCGTGCTCTGGCTGGGCGGCATGCGCGTCCGCATCTTCCTCGCGCTGATGGCGGGCTTGGGCGCGGTGTTCTTCCTGCTGATCTGGCTGGAACCGTTCCGCATGCGCCGCATGGCCGCGTTCATGAACCCGTGGGACAAACCCTTGGCTGATGGCTACCAGCTCACGCACTCGCTGATGGCCTTTGGACGCGGCGAGTGGTTCGGCGTGGGCCTGGGCGCCGGCATGGAGAAACAGGGCTACCTGCCCGAGGCACACAACGACTTCCTGATGGCGGTGATCGGGGAAGAGCTCGGATTCGTGGGCGTGGTGGCGGTGCTGCTGGTGTTTGCCTGGCTCACCCGTCAGGCCTTTATCGTCGGCCGCCAGGCGATCGCCCTCGACCGCGTCTATTCGGCGTTGGTGGCGCAGGGCATCGGCGTCTGGCTGGGCACGCAGACGCTGGTGCACGCCGGAGTCAGCATGGGCGCCCTGCCGACCAAAGGCCTCACGCTGCCACTGATGAGCTATGGCGGTAGCGCGCTGATCACCATGTGCCTGACGCTGGCGATCCTGTTGCGGGTCGACTTTGAGAACCGCCTGTTGATGCGGGGCAAGCCGATATGAGCACGCCCTTCATGATCATGGCGGGCGGCACCGGCGGACACGTGTTCCCAGCCATCGCCGTGGCCAATGCCCTGCGCGAGCGCGGTCACGAGGTGGTTTGGCTGGGCACACGCGGCGGAATGGAGCAGCGCCTGGTCGCCGAGGCCGGTTATCCCGGCGTATGGGTCACCTGGGTGGCTTGCGTGGCAAGAACCGCCTGACCACCGCACTCTTCCCGTTCAAGCTGCTTCTGGCCTGCCTGCAGGCACTGTGGGGCATCCTGCGCCATCGACCGCGGGCGATGGTCGGCTTCGGTGGCTACGCCGCGTTCCCCGGCGCGCTGATGGGCAAACTGCTCGGCCGCAAACTGGTCATCCACGAACAAAATGCTGTCGCCGGCCTGACCAACCGCGTGCTGGCGCGCTGGGCCGACCGCGTCTTGACCGGTTTCCCTGGCGCCTTCGAGGCCCTGAGCAGTTCCGCGCTGGCGCAGCGATTCGCGCCGCCGTCGCGCAGTGAGTGGGTCGGTAACCCGGTGCGCGCGTCCATCCTCAGTCTCGGTGACCCGGCCGAGCGCTTCGTCGAGCGTGGCAACAGCCGTCTGCGCATCCTGGTGGTGGGCGGCAGCCTCGGCGCCAAAGCGATCAACGACGTTCTGCCGGCTGCGTTGGCCCGCATCCCCAAGGCCGAGCGCCCGTTCGTCTTCCATCAAGCCGGCGAAAAGCACATCGATGCCCTGCGCACGGCCTACGACGAGGCCGGGGTGATGGCTTCATGCACACCGTTCATCAAGGATATGGCGATGCAGTACGCGATGGCCGATCTGGTCATCTGCCGGGCCGGCGCGCTGACCGTCGCCGAGCTTGCTGCGGTGGGCGTCGGCGCCTTGCTGATCCCCTTCCCGCACGCGGTGGACGACCACCAGACCGCGAACGCCCGACTGCTGGTGGACGCTGGAGCGGCCCGACTGCTCCCGCAGCAGAGCCTCACTGCCGAGGGCCTCGCCGGCCTGCTGCAATCCCTCGAGCGCAACGAACTCGCCGCCATGGCAGAGCGCGCTCGCAGCGTCGCCAAGCCCGATGCCACAGCGGTGGTGGCGCAAATCTGCCTTGAAACTGCGGGGCTCGCTGCATGAGACACCGCATCCGCCACATTCACTTTGTCGGCATCGGCGGCACTGGCATGAACGGCATCGCCGAAGTGCTGCTTAACCTCGGCTACACGGTGAGCGGCTCCGACCTCGCCGACAGCGCAGTCACCCGACGCCTGAGCAGCCTTGGCGCACGCATCGTCAAAGGCCACGAGGCGACCAACATCGCCGGTGCCGATGCCGTGGTGGTGTCCACTGCGGTGACCAGCGAGAACCCCGAGGTCGCAGCGGCCCACGCTGCCCGCATCCCGGTGGTGCCGCGCGCGCTGATGCTCGCCGAGCTGATGCGCCTGCGCCAAGGCATCGCGGTCGCCGGCACACACGGCAAAACCACCACCACCAGCCTCATCGCCTCGGTGCTCGCTGCCGGCGGGCTAGACCCGACCTTCGTCATCGGCGGCAGGCTCAACGCCGCCAATGCCAACGCCAAACTCGGCCAAGGTGACTTCATCGTCGCCGAGGCCGACGAGTCGGATGCCAGCTTTTTGCACCTGACGCCGGTCATCAGCGTGATCACCAACGTCGACCAAGACCACATGGAGACCTACGGCCACGACTTCGGCCGACTCAAGCAGACCTTCATCGACTTCCTGCAGCGCCTGCCCTTCTACGGGGTGGCTGTGGCCTGCATCGACGACCCGGTGGTGGCCGAAATCCTGCCGATGGTCAGCAAGACAGTCGTCCCTTACGGCTTTAGCGAGGCCGCCGCGATCCGCGCCGTCGATGTTCGCCACGACCACGGTCGGATGCGCTTCACCGCCACACGTCGCAACGGCTCGCCGCTCACCTCGCTCGACATCACCCTCAACTTGCCGGGCGAGCACAACGTCCGCAACGCGCTGGCGGCGATCGCCGTCGGCACCGAACTCGACATCCCGGACGCCTCGATCGTCCATGCGCTGGCCGAGTTCCAAGGGGTCGGACGGCGTTTCGCGCGCCACGGCGACATCAGCCTGCCCTCTGGCGGCGCGTTCACTCTGGTCGACGACTACGGTCACCACCCGGTGGAGATGGCCGCCACACTAGGAGCCGCGCGTGGCGCCTTCCCCGGACGCCGCATCGCGCTGGCCTTTCAGCCACACCGCTACACCCGCACCCGGGATCTGTTCGAGGACTTCGTGCGCGTGCTGGGCGACGCCGACGCGGTGCTGCTCACCGAGGTCTACGCCGCCGGTGAGGCGCCCATCGTCGCCGCCGACGGCCGCGCACTCGCCCGTGCCCTGCGGGTGCAGGGTCGGGTCGAGCCGATCTTTGTCGAACACGTCGCCGAGTTGCCGCAAGCCGCGCTGCACCACTTGCGCGACGGCGATGTGCTCATCACCATGGGCGCCGGATCGATCGGCCAAGTGCCGGCGCAGCTCGTCGAGGGAGCGCCCGCATGAGCGGCCGCAGCGACGCCCAGCGCTTCGGCAAGGTCGCCGTACTGTTTGGCGGTCGCTCGGCTGAACGTGACATCTCGCTGATGAGCGGCAGCGCCGTGCTCGCCGCGCTGCAGTCGCAAGGGGTCGACGCGCACAAGTTCGACCCCGCCGAGAAGCCGCTCACCGCCCTGCTCGACGAGGGCTACGCGCGCGTCTTCATCGCGCTGCACGGCCGTTTCGGTGAAGACGGCACGCTGCAGGGCGCACTCGAGGCCTTCGGCATCCCCTACACCGGCTCCGGCGTGCTCGGCTCGGCACTCGCCATGGACAAGTGGCGCACCAAACTGGTCTGGCAGCAGTCGGGCATCCCGGTCGCCGATGGCCTGCAACTCACCGCGGACATGACGCCGCAGCAGGTCATCGACCGCCTCGGGCCGGACATGATGGTGAAGGCCGCGCGCGAGGGCTCGTCGATTGGCATCACCAAGATCATCGGCGGCGATGCTGCGGCCGTGCGTGCCGCCTGGGACGAGGCGCTGCGCCACGACCACATCGTGCTGGCCGAACGCTTCGTCAAAGGTGGCGAATACACCTGCGCAGTGCTCGGCGAGCGCGCATTGCCGATGGTCCGCATCGAGCCGCCGCAGGGCAACTATGACTACCAGAACAAGTATTTTACCGACGACACCCAGTACTTCTGCCCGGCCGGTCTAGACGCTGGGCTGGAAGCACACATCCAGGCGCTGACTCTGCGCGCCTTCCACGCGCTGGGCTGCCAAGGTTGGGGCCGTGCCGACATCATCATCACGCCGAACGGCGAGCCGGTCTTCCTCGAGATGAACACCAGCCCGGGCATGACCGGACACTCGCTGGTGCCGATGGCGGCCAAGGCTGCTGGCATCCCCTTCGAGCAACTGGTGGTCGAGATCTTGGAGGGCAGCCATGTCGGATGAGCGGCTATGGGACAGCCCCGACCAGCTCGACCAGATCAGCCTCGGACTGTTCGCGCTGAGCGTGGCGCTGCTGGTCTACACCGCCTTGTTCTGGCTGGTGCATCGACCGATGTTTGCCATCAATCTGGTCAAGGTGGCCCACGCCCCGCAGCACGTCACCACGCGTCAGATCGAGGACGTGGTGCGGCGCGAACTCGTTGGTAATTTCTTCACCCTCAATCTGGACCAGTCGCGCGCAGCATTCGCCAAGCTGCCCTGGGTGCGGCAGGCGACCTTACAACGACGCTGGCCCGCCACCCTCGAGGTCGACATCGTCGAGCAGGAGGCCGTGGCCGTGTGGGGTGACGGCGGCCTCGTCAACCGCGACGGCGACGTGTTCCAGGGCGCCACCGACGCTGAGCTGCCGCTTCTCAACGGGCCGGAAGGCAGCAGCCGCTTGGTGGCCAGTCGCTTTGCGGCCGTACGCGAGCGCTTGGCGACCGTTGGCTTGACGCCGCGTTCACTCGAATTGTCGGCGCGCCACGCCTGGACCATTGAGCTCGAGCAAGGCGCACGGATCGCCTTGGGTCGTGCCAACGACCTGGCCCCGCTGGAGAGTTTTATCGGCGTCTACCCGCAGCAACTCGCCGGACTGATGCCCCGCGTCACCCAGATTGATTTGCGCTACCGCAACGGCTTCGCTCTGCGCAGCCGCGACGGCAAACCCCTGCAACTCCCCGCAACGGCCACCGGCGCCCCGCGCGCCACCTGACACAAGCCATGAAACCGGTCATCAACACCCAGCACATCGTCGGCCTCGACATCGGCACCTCCAAGATCGTGGTGGTAGTCGCCACCATTAACGCCGAGGATCAACTCGAGATCATCGGCTTCGGCAGCGCCGCCTCGAAGGGTCTGCGCCGGGGCGTGGTGGTGAACATCGAAGCCACCGTGACCGCGATCCAGGCCGCCCTCGCCGAAGCCGAACTGATGGCCAACTGCAAGATCAGCAAGGTCTGGACGGGTATCGCCGGTAGCCACATCAAGAGCTTCAACTCGCACGGCATGGTCGCCATCCGGGATCGCGAGGTCAGCGCACTCGACGTCGAAAACGTCTTGCGGACTGCCCGCGCCGTCAGCATCCCCGCCGACCAGCAAGTGCTACACACGCTCACACAGGAATACATCATCGACGACCAGGGCGACGTCAAGGAGCCGATCGGGATGAGCGGTGTGCGCCTTGAGGTCAAGGTGCACATGGTGACCGGAGCCGTGAGCGCCGCCGAGAACATCATCAAATGCGTGCGCCGCTGCGGACTCGAGGTGGAAGAGCTGGTGCTTCAGCCGATCGCTTCGGCGATCTCGGTTCTCGACGAGGACGAGCGCGAATTGGGTGTGGTGATGGTCGACATCGGCGGTGGCACCACCGATGTGGCGGTCTACGCCGGCGGCGCCATCCGTCACACGGCGGTGATCCCGATCGCCGGCGACCAAATCACCAACGACATCGCGATGGCGCTGCGCACGCCCACCAAAGACGCCGAAGAGCTGAAACAGCAGCATGGCTGCGCGCTGCGTCAACTGGCCGACAGCAGCATCGCCATCGAAGTGCCCGGCGTCGGCGATCGCTCGCCCCGTCAATCGTCACGCCAAACCCTGGCCAATGTCATCGAACCGCGGGTCGAAGAACTGTTCACCTTGGTGCAAAACGAGTTGTCGCGCTCCGGCTTCGCCGATGGGCTGTCATCCGGCGTGGTGTTGACCGGCGGCAGCGCATCGATGCCCGGCATGGTCGAGCTTGGCGAGGAGGTCTTCCACATGCCGGTGCGGGTGGGTACGCCCTCGTACCGCGGGGGACTCGAAGAGTTCATGCGCCATCCGCGCTTTGCCACCGCCATTGGGCTGGTTCAGACCGGATTCGACGCGTACCAGAAAAGCAAATTTGAACGTCTCAAGGCCGGGCCACTGCGCTCGGTCTTGGGGCGCGTTCGCACTTGGGTGCAAGGCAATTTCTAGAGGAGGTCACAGCATCATGTTCGAGGTCATGGAAGCGCCCCGTCAGGGCGCCATCATCAAAGTCATTGGAGTGGGTGGTTGCGGCGGCAATGCAATCGACCACATGATCAACCGCGGTGTGCAAGGCGTCGAGTTCATTTGCGCCAACACCGACCAGAAGGCGCTGCTGCGCACCCTGGCGCCGACGCAAATCGGCATCGGCGCGCAACTCACCAAGGGCTTGGGCGCGGGGGCACGTCCGGAGATCGGACGCGGCGCCGCACTCGAGGACCGCGAACGCATCGTCGAGGCCGTTGCCGGCGCCGACATGCTGTTTATCACCGCTGGCATGGGCGGCGGCACCGGCACCGGCGCCGCGCCGGTGGTGGCACAGATCGCCCGTGAGTTGGGCATCCTCACCGTAGCGGTGGTCACCAAGCCGTTCCAGTTCGAGGGCAAGCGCTTGAACGCCGCGCTCGAGGGCATCGCCGAGCTGTCGCAGCATGTCGACTCAGTGATTGTGATCCCCAACGAAAAGCTGATGCAGGAGCTCGGCGGTGACATCTCGCTGGTCGATGCTTTCGCTGCCGCCAACGACGTGCTGCACGGCGCCGTCGCCGGCATCGCCGAAGTCATCAACTCGCCGGGCATGATCGGCGTCGACTTCGCCGACGTGAAGACCGTGATGGGCGAGATGGGCATGGCGATGATGGGCTCGGCCATGGCCAGCGGCGTCGACCGCGCCCGCATCGCTGCCGAATCGGCTGTCGCCAGCCCGCTGCTCGAGGACATCGAACTGCGTGGTGCCCGTGGCGTGCTGGTCAACATTACCGCCGACATGCGCCTTAAGCTGTCCGAGATCGACCAGATCATGGCCACCATCCGCGCCTACACCGCCGAGGACGCCACGGTGATCTTCGGCACAGCAATCGACGAGAGCATGGACGATGGTCTGCGCGTGACCGTCGTGGCGACCGGCCTGGGCAAGCCGCAGGCCGCGCGTCAGGGCAAGCCCGCACTGGAGGTGATCGATAGCGGCGGCTTCATTCCGGCCCGCACCGGCACCGACGACGCCGTGGGCTTTTTGCCGGACAGCGGTGGCGAGCCTGATGTGTTCCGAGGTGGCCGATCGGGCCGCGCCTTGCGTCAAACCAGCGGCGAGCAGAACTTCGACCAACTGGCCGACATCCCCGCCTTCCTGCGCCGCCAGGCCGACTGAAGCGGGACACTCGGGTGTTGCGATGCAGCAATTTTACCGGCGAATGACCTCGCGCCGGTACAATTGCGGCATCGCGCATCCATGAACGTCACGGGACTCTGACATGCTGTTCCAACGCACCCTTGCCCAGACCATTCGCGCCACCGGCGTCGGCCTGCACTCGGGCAACAAAGTGGAGCTGACCCTGCGTCCGGCCCCGGCTGACCACGGCATCGTCTTTCGTCGCGTCGACCTCGATCCGCCAGTCAGCTTCAAAGCCGACGCCCGGCTGGTGCACGACACCCGCATGTGCACCGCACTCGAGTGCGATGGCGCGCGGGTCGGTACGGTCGAGCACCTGCTCAGCGCCATCGCCGGCCTCGGCATCGACAACCTGCTGATCGACCTCACTGCGTCCGAAGTGCCGATCATGGACGGCAGCGCCGCACCCTTCGTGTTTCTGCTGCAATCGGCCGGTGTCCTCGAGCAGGACGCGCGCAA
The DNA here is from genome assembly GCA_009927815.1 of Betaproteobacteria bacterium. Taxonomy (GTDB): domain Bacteria; phylum Pseudomonadota; class Gammaproteobacteria; order Burkholderiales; family UBA3065; genus UBA3065. The sequence continues at coordinate 24,106 of RFMI01000043.1, forward strand.
GCGGTTTATCCGCGTCGTCAAACCGATCGAGCTGCACGATGGCGACAAGTGGGTCCGCTTGGAGCCGCACAGCGGGTTTCGCATCACGCTGTCCATCGATTTCGCGCACCCGGCCACACGCGGCAGCGCGGGCTCGGTGAGCATCGACTTCGCCGATCAGTCCTACGTGCGGGACGTCAGCCGCGCTCGTACGTTTGGTTTCATGCACGAGGTCGAGGCGCTGCGCGCCAACGGTTTGGCGCTTGGCGGCAGTCTCGACAACGCCATGTCATGGATGAGTTCCGTGTGCTGAACCACGATGGCTTGCGCACGCCGAACGAACTGGTGACGCACAAGGTGCTCGACGCCATCGGCGACCTATATCTGGCCGGACACCCGATCATCGGCGCCTTCACCGGCCACAAATCCGGTCACGCCCTAAACAACCGTCTGGTTAGGGCTCTACTAGACGATCCGTCGAGCTTCGAGTGGGCGAGCTTCGACCGCCCCGAAGACCTTCCCGGCGCCTTCACGCCCCTACCGGTTCAGGAGCTCGCTGCGGCCTAAGCCGCCGCGCTACGCTCAAGCGGGATCTGCACTGCTCGCGAGTCGCCGCACGGCATCGCGTAAAGGCCCATCCGGCATTCGCGCGGCGACAGCTTCGAGCGACTGCCGCGCCTTGTCCGGCAATGGCCGCCGTGGTGGCGGCGGGGGTACCGCCCGCAGTCGATGGTGCGGCGATGCCACCTTGATCTTTAGCGACTCCGCGACCAATCCTCGCTCGACCAATCCCCGGCGAACCCGCGCCTGCACCTGCCGCAGGCGGGTGGCCACCGCTGGCGAGTCGGCACGCAACCAGACCACACCCTCGCGGATCTGCATCACGTCGACCGCCGCCAGGATGTCCAGCGGCACCAGATCAAGCAGCGCTTCGCGATAGGGTTGACGCGAGACCCGCGTGCGCACGTCAACCGGCAAGTCGGCATCAGCCAGCACATGACCAATGGAACGCAGACTGGACGGTCGGGCAGCAGACATGGGCAAAGTGTACGCTGCGCAGCGCGCCGCCCTGCACCATAATCAGGGCATCCAGCCCACACCGACATTGTTCGCATCGGGCACATCCAACCACGCTCACGCATATGGCCCTCGACCCCACCGCTCTCGACGCCCTTCGCCAAGCCCTGCTTCGCTTTGAAGCCGGCACGCTGCCGGTCGACGACTTTTGTCTGGCGTGGCGCCGCGCGCTGCTATCGCTGGGCCCGCAACTTCCGCCACCGGTGCTTACCGCCGCCGACGATCTGCTGATGCGCATGGAGAGTGCACGCTGGTTCAGCGGCGAGGCCTGTGGCTTCTCGGGCAAAGATTTGGCGCTGGCACTGCGACAGTGGCTAACGCTGGTCGAGCAGGCGGGCTCGTCGGCATGAAACCGGTCTGCATCGTCCGGTTTGCCGCCACCGAAGGGCCGGCTTGGTTCGCCGATTGGTTGGATGGCGAGGGGATCCCGCGCACGGAAATCCGGATCGACCGTGGCGATGCCGTCCCCGCCGATGCCAGCGAATTTTCGGGCCTGGCGATGATGGGCGGACCGATGAGTGTGAACGACCCGCTGCCGTGGATAGAGCCCATGCTCGGGCTAATCCGCGACGCCGACGCCCGTAATGTCCCGGTCATTGGCCACTGCCTGGGCGGACAGCTGATGAGCCGCGCATTCGGCGGAACGGTGTCGCGCAACCGCATGGGCAACGTCCCAACTCAAGAGATCGGCTGGTCGAGCGTGAACCCCACGGACACGCCCGAGGCCCGCGACTGGTTTGGTGATGCCGAACAACTGACGGTGTTCCAGTGGCACGGCGAGACCTTCAGCATTCCGCCGGGCGCCGTCCGACTAGCAAGCAATGAACTGTGCGCCAATCAGGCCTTCGTCCGAGGCCCGCATCTGGCGATGCAGTTTCACGTCGAGATGGACGAGCCGACCATCGCCAGCTGGTGTGACAACGGCGCGACCGAGATTGCCGACGCCCACGCCCGCGGCGATACGCAAGCGGTGCAGGCGCCATCTGCCATTCTGACCCTCACTGGCGAGCGACTGCCGCAGATGCGACGTGACGTCAGCGAGCGGGTGTATCGGCGCTGGGCGCAGGGCTTGGAGGCTCGTGTGGCGCCAGCAGCTTGACACGAACAGTCATGCCCACCTTCACCGGTCCATCCCGCAGCACTCGAGCTGTAACGCCACCGTGCCCTCGCATGGCGTTGTAGCCACCCGAACCGAGTGCCGCCTCCATGGCGGAGCACGGTTCACAGGGCCCGGACACTTCGAGCAAAGCACCCTCACCTGATCGTGGGTCGAGAATCTCGACTCCCATACGCAGGTCGCGCAGTGGCGAGCGCAAGGCCATCAAATTGAGGCCTGAGACCACCAGATTTCGGCGCAACATGGTCGCATCCACGGATGATCGCCCCAAAACCGCCGCCACAACCGCAAGGTGCTCACGCTGAATCAGCGTCACCTGCCGTTTGCGAGACGGGTTTGGCAATTTTGCAAGGCTCCCGCGATCACCCAACAGGCCGAGCCCGACTATGGCCGTTGTCTCGTCAACCGCAACAGCGGGCATACCCCTCCCGGGTCGCACAATAATGGTTTCCAGAAGACCGTCCTGAGGGAAATTTGCCAACAGGTCCCGCAAACCCACCAATTTCAGACTCCCCTAAAAAAACGACCCGGTTGAACCGGGTCGATAATCCAGCAACTCGCCCGAGGGCTGGAAAGAATTAGCCGTAAACCGCCATTCGACTGGCGACAATGACAACCAGCACCCCGGCCACCAAGACCAAGTACGGCAGGACGCCGGCTCGTTTGGTGCCGTCGTCGTCGGCAATGTGCATGTCCTCCACCATATCGGCAGGGAACATCCCTTTATCCTGCACATAGTGCCGGTACAGGAATACGGGGATGATCAACGCGGCAAACACCAAACCTGCGGTGAGGGTTCCGGCGCCGTAGATGTCTGCCCCCATGCCCATAAGAGCCAAGTTGACGAAGCCAAGAACCGCACCGATGCCGAGAATGAGCGTGGGAGCTCGGAACGGACGAGCCCAACTTGGGCGGTCGATTCGATGGATCCAACCGGCATTGAGGTTGAGGAAATTGAAAATGATGTAGCCAACATTGGACGCGGCCAATACAAACACATAGTCCGAAAGCAGTAGGAGGATCAGGTTAAAACCCAGATCGGTCCACATCGCCCGAGTCGGCGCCCCATGCTCGTTGACATGCGAAAGATAGCGAGGCAACCAACCGTCGACCGACGCTTGGTAGAGCGTCCGGGAAGATCCCGACATGGAGGTCATGATCGAAAGCAGCACTGCCAATACCAACATGACGACCAGAATGTTGGCAACCAGCTCGCCGCCCCCCACCATGTGGGACATTGCGTTGGCGACGCCCATGCCGCTGTAGATGTCTGGGGCCAACATGCCGTCGTATATCGCCGGAGCCGTTACGACCCCCGCAGCGTCCACCACGGCAGGCGTCACCAGCTTGCCGAGACCGAGGTGGCCTTGGAAGGCGAGCGGGACCAGCGTAAAGACAACGATGCACAGCAAGCCGGAAAACAGGATCGCTTTGAAGGTGTCACGCTTCGGGTCGCGGAACTCCCGGGTGTAACAGACAGCCGTCTCGAAGCCGTAGGTCGACCATGCCGCAATGAAGAGTCCCCCGGCCATTAGCGTGATACCGGCCATGTTCCACTCGCCGTCGACTACCAAACCGGCTGCGTCGCGGGCGATCGGCGCCATCGGTGAGAAATGCGAGGAGGGCATATCGCCGCTGATGAGTGGCACCAGAGCGATCAACATGAGCGGGATCAGCGCAGTAACACCCAGAATCATGGTCGTGCGCGCAGAGCGCAGAATCCCGCCATGCTGGATAGCGAACACCCCTAGCAGCAACACTGCCCCCAGCACAAAGGTGGCGTTGATTCTGAGCAGCAGGCCCGCCTTGATGAAACTGAGGTCTAGCAGTGTGATCTGCCAAGTGTTGATCGCCGCATCGGCCGGGAACAAAGCTCCGAGGATGTATCCACCGGCCAAACCGGATCCGATGGCCAATACCGGCGACCACGCGAACCAGTTGCACCATACCGAGATTGGCGCGATGAACTTGCTGTACCGCACCCAGGCCACCGCCCCATAGACCGAGGCGCCACCCGACTTGTGAGGAAACAAGCCGGCGATCTCAGCGTACGTGAACGCCTGAATAAAGCCGAAACCGATCGAGAGCGCCCACACCAGCCAAGAAGGCTTGCCTACCGTAGCCGCGATTGCTCCGATGGAGAAGAGAACCAACGCTGGAACGCCACTGGCAACCCAGAAAGCGCCAGTCCAGTCGATCTTTCTTTGCAGCGAGTT
>RFMI01000029.1 GCA_009927815.1 Betaproteobacteria bacterium
CTGCTCACGCTGGCTGGCCGCGACACCGTGTTGGAAGCCGGCGCAGCATGAGGCGCGAGGACTTCGACCAGCTCGCTGCCGCGGGGCACACGCTCGTCCCGGTGATGCGCGAGACCTACGCCGACCTCGAGACGCCGCTCACCGTGTATTTGAAGCTCGCCAACCGGCCGGATTCGTTTTTGCTGGAGTCGGTGGTGGGCGGTGAGCGCTTTGGCCGCTACTCGATCATCGGCCTGCCAGCGCGTGAGCGACTCGTAGTGCGCGGCCATGAGGTGACGCTGGAGCGCGACCGCAAGCCGGTGTCGACGCACACCGTGGACGACCCGCTGCAGGCGGTGCGCGAACATCTGGCGGCAGTCAAAGCCGCACCGTGCGAGGGCCCGGCGCGCTTTGCCGGCGGGCTGTCAGGCTACTTTGGCTACGACATCGTCCGCTACGTCGAGAAGCGTCTGGCCGATAGCACGCCAGCCGACCCGCTCGACCTGCCCGACATCCTGCTGCTGGTGAGCCGCGAGCTTGCGGTGTTCGACAATCTTCGGGGCAAGCTGTCGTTCATCGTTTGGGCCGACCCATCGCAGCCGAACGCGTTCGACGCCGCGCAGCAGCGGCTGGACGAGCTTACGGCGCAACTCGACCAGGTCGCCCACGCGCCAGCGGCAGTGGACGCGCCGGCGACCGATGCCGTGCGCGAATGGCCAGAGACGGGCTTCCTGCAGGCGGTTGAGGCGGCCAAGGAGTACATCCGCGCCGGCGACATCATGCAAGTGGTGCTGGCCAACCGCCGACGGCGTCCGCTCAAGGCGCATCCGCTGTCGCTGTACCGCGCGCTGCGCAGCATCAACCCCTCGCCCTACATGTTCTATTACGACTTCGGCGACTTTCACGTGGTCGGCGCCAGCCCGGAGATCCTGGTTCGGCTAGAGGACGGCGTGGTCAACGTGCGGCCGATCGCCGGCACTCGGCCGCGCGGCGCCACCCCAGAAGAAGACCACGCGCTCGGCGAAGACCTGCTGGCAGACCCCAAGGAGCGCGCCGAGCACGTGCAACTGATGGATCTGGGCCGCAACGACGTCGGCCGCGTCGCGCAAACTGGCAGCGTGCGCGTCACCGACCACATGGTCATCGAGCGCTACTCGCACGTGATGCACATCGTCTCGAATGTCCAGGGGCAGCTCAAACCGGGACTGGACGCGATTGACGCGCTCAAGGCGACCTTCCCCGCCGGCACGCTGTCAGGCGCACCGAAGGTTCGGGCGATGCAGATCATCGACGAGTTCGAGCCGACCAAGCGTGGCGTCTACGGCGGCGCGGTGGGCTATCTGGACTACAGCGGCAATATGGATGTGGCGATCGCCATTCGCACCGGCGTGGTCAAAGACGGGCAGCTCTACGTACAGGCGGGCGCCGGTATCGTCGCCGACTCGGTGCCGCAATCGGAGTGGCAAGAGACCGAGAACAAGGCACGCGCTGTTTTGCGCGCCGCAGAGCTGGCGGAGCAGTCGCCAGCCCAAGGCGGCTGAGGTGAACGCGCCCCACCCGCTGCCTCGCATCGAGCGCCTCGCCATCGTCGGCGTCGGCCTGATCGGCGGCTCGCTGGCGGCCGCGCTGCGCGAGACTGGCGTGGTCGGCACGGTGGTCGGCATTGGCCGTTCGCAGGCCACGCTGGATGAAGCGATCGGCCTCGGCTTGATCGACCACGGCTTTACCGACGCCGCCGCCGGCGTGCGTGGCGCCGATGTAGTGGTGCTGGCAATGCCAGTCGGCCAGACCGGCCGGATGCTCGCCGCCATCGCACCGGGGGTCGGGCCGGACGCCGTGGTCACCGATGCCGGCAGCACCAAGACCGATGTGGTGGCCGCAGCACGTGCGCACTTTGGCGCCCACATCGCCCGCTTTGTGCCCGCCCACCCGATCGCCGGGGACGAGAAGAGCGGCCCCTCGGCCGCACGCGCCAACCTCTACCGCGGCCGCAATGTGGTGACCACACCCGTGGCCGAGACCGAGCCCGCCGCCGTGAAGCTGGTCGAGGCGATGTGGCGCGCGGCTGGCGCGGTGATCCACCGCATGACGCCGCAGCAGCACGACGACGTCTTCGCCACCGTGTCGCACCTGCCGCACCTGCTGGCCTACGCGCTGGTGGCGCAAGTCGCGCTCGACCCCGACCACGAACGGCTGTTCAGTTATGCCGCCTCGGGCTTTCGTGACTTCACCCGCATCGCCGGCAGCCACCCCGAGATGTGGCGCGACATCGCGCTGGCCAATCGGGACGCGCTGCTCAACCGCCTGGACGGCTACACCGCCCAAGTGGCGCAACTGCGCGCCGCGCTCGAATCGAATGACGGCGAGGCGCTGCAGCGCACCTTTGCGCTGGCACGCGACGCCCGCTCCGACTGGCTCGAGCGCACCGGACAAGCATGAGCGACTCGCTACTGCTGCCGCCGGTCAGCCGCGCCCGCGGCACCATCCGCCTGCCTGGCTCCAAGAGCATCTCCAACCGCTGCCTGCTGCTGGCGGCGCTGGCCCGTGGCACCACCATCCTGCGCGACGTGCTGGACGCCGACGACACGCAGGTGATGCGCGACGCGCTCGCCGCCCTCGGCGTGCGACTGAGTCATCTGGGTTCGAGCCATGCCGGCAACGATGACTGGCAGATCGAGGGTGTCGGCGGCGTGTTCCCGGTCAAGCGGGCCGACCTGTTCCTCGGCAACGCCGGCACTGCGATCCGCCCGCTCACGGCGGCGCTGGCGTTGTCCGGCGGTGAATACACAGTGAGCGGTATTCCGCGCATGCACGAACGGCCGATCGGCGATCTCGTCGACGCCTTGCGCGAGGCCGGCGCGGCGATCGACTGCACGCAGAACGAGGGCTTCCCGCCGCTCGCCATCCACCCAGCAACGCTCAGAGAGGCCCCGATTCGCGTGCGCGGGGACGTCTCCAGCCAGTTCCTCACCGCGCTGCTGATGGCGCTGCCGCTGACCGGCCGCGAGAGCTGCATCGAGGTGGTCGGCGAGCTGATCAGCAAGCCCTACATCGAGATCACGCTCAAGCTGATGCAGCGCTTCGGCGTGACCGTCGAGCGCGAAGGCTGGAGCCGCTTCCGTGTGCCGTCCGGGCCCTACTTGGCGCCCGGCGAGCTGCATGTCGAGGGCGACGCCTCCAGTGCTTCGTATTTCCTGGCCGCCGGCCTGCTTGGAAGTGGCCCGGTGCGGGTGGAGGGCGTCGACGCAGACTCGATCCAGGGCGACATCGCCTTTGCCGACGCGCTGCGCGAACTCGGTGCAACGGTCAGCAGCGGCCCCGGCTGGATCGAAGCCAGCGGCAATGGTCACGTGCGCGCCTTCGACGCCGACTTCAACCACATCCCTGACGCCGCCATGACGCTCGCGGTCTGCGCCTTGCGCGCCGACGGCCCCTGCCAACTGCGCAACATCGGCTCCTGGCGGGTCAAGGAAACCGACCGCATCCACGCCATGGTGACCGAGCTGTGCAAGCTTGGCGCCGAGGTCGAGGCCGGCGACGACTGGATCCGCATCACCCCGCCGGTCAACCTCGAATTCGCCAGCATCGACACCTACGACGACCACCGCATGGCGATGTGCTTCTCGCTGGTGGCATTGATGAGCTCGCCGGTGCGCGTCAATGACCCGGGCTGCACTGCCAAGACCTTCCCCGGCTACTTCGACACATTTCGCCAGCTGCTGCCTGCCGACGAACTGGCTCGCGCGTCAGTGCCGGTTATCGCCATCGACGGCCCGGCGGCCTCGGGCAAGGGCACCATCGCACAGCGGGTCGCCGAGCGACTGGGTTGGGCCTACCTCGATTCCGGCGCCCTGTATCGACTGGTGGCGCTGGCCGCGCTTGAGCAACGCGTCAATCTGCAGGACGGCGACGCGGTGGCCCACGTCGCGACGACCCTTGACGCGCAATTCGACGGCGACCGCATCTTCCTCGGCGGCCACGAGGTCAGCGCCGCTGCCCGCAGCGCCACCAACGGCGTCGCAGCCAGCCAGGTCGCGGTACACGGGGCGGTGCGCGCCGCCCTGATGCAGCGCCAGCGCGCGTTTCGCAATCCACCAGGCTTGGTCGCTGACGGCCGCGACATGGGCTCGGTGGTGTTCAGCGACGCCCAGCTCAAGCTCTATCTAACCGCCACAGTGGCGGTGCGGGCGCAACGCCGGTTCCTGCAGCTGCAGAACAAGTCCTTGAATGGCAAAGACAACGATGTTAGTCTCGCGGCCCTTGAGCAGGAACTCGCTGAACGTGACGCCCGCGACGCGGCCCGCGCCAGTGCCCCGCTCAAAGTCTGTCGGGACGCTATCGTCATCGACTCCACCGAACTCGGCATCGACGCCGTGGTGGACGCGGTGATGGCAGCGGCCGGCGACGCTGGTCTGCTTTGATTCGCGCCCGTGGGCGCTGACTCCCGGCAACCTCTGGTGCCTGCGACATCGCGCGATGCCGTGGGCGAGTCTCAATCAACCCCGTCCGGCCGGTCCGGACACCTGGAAGTCCACACCAACATGACCCTTGCAACCACCCTCGGGCACGAACCCGAAAGCTTTGCCGCCCTCTTCGAAGAAAGCCTGACCCGTCAGGAGATGCGCTCCGGCGAGATCATCACCGCCGAAGTCGTCCGCATCGAACCCAATTTCGTCGTCGTCAACGCCGGCCTCAAGTCCGAAAGCTTCGTACCCATCGAAGAATTCCGTGACGACCGTGGCGAACTCGAAGTCAAAGAAGGCGATTTCGTGGCTGTGGCCATCGAATCGCTGGAAAACGGTTTCGGCGAGACCCGCCTCTCGCGTGACCGCGCCAAGCGCCTGGCCGCCTGGCACGAACTGGAAGCGGCAATGGAAGCCGGCACCGTGGTCGAAGGTTTCGTCACCGGCAAGGTCAAGGGTGGTCTGACCGCCATGGTTAACGGCATCCGCGCCTTCCTGCCGGGTTCGCTGGTCGACACCCGTCCGGTCAAGGACACCACCCCGTACGAGGGCAAGAGCTTCGAATTCAAGGTCATCAAGCTCGACCGCAAGCGCAACAACGTGGTGGTCAGCCGCCGCGCGGTGCTCGAGCAGAGCATGGGTGCCGACCGCGCCCAGCTGCTGGAGACGCTGAAGGAAGGCGCCGTGGTCAAGGGCATCGTCAAGAACCTGACCGACTACGGCGCGTTCGTCGACCTCGGCGGCATCGACGGTCTGCTGCACATCACCGACATCGCCTGGCGTCGCGTCAAGCATCCGTCGGAAGTGCTCAATGTCGGTGACGAAGTCGAGGCCAAAGTTCTGCGTTTCGATCAAGAGAAGAACCGCGTCTCGCTGGGCATCAAGCAACTCGGCGACGACCCGTGGAGCGGCATCGCTCGCCGTTACCCGCAAGGCACCCGCCTGTTCGGCAAGGTCACCAACCTGACCGACTACGGCGCCTTCGTCGAAATCGAACCGGGCATCGAAGGTTTGGTGCACGTCTCGGAAATGGATTGGACCAACAAGAACGTCAACCCGAGCCGCGTGGTTCAGGTGGGCGACGAGACCGAAGTCATGATCCTCGAGATCGATGGCGACCGCCGCCGCATCTCGCTGGGCATGAAGCAGTGCATGTCCAACCCGTGGGACGAGTTCGCGGCCACCGCACAAAAGGGCGACCGTGTCCGCGGACAGGTCAAGTCGATCACCGACTTTGGCGTGTTCATCGGTCTGCCGGGCGGCATCGACGGCCTGGTTCACTTGTCCGACCTGTCGTGGTCGGAAGCCGGCGAAGAGGCCGTCAAGCGCTTCAAGAAGGGCGAAGAGCTGGAAGCCGTCGTGCTGGCGATCGACGTCGAACGCGAGCGCATCAGCCTCGGCATCAAGCAGATCGAGGGCGATCCGTTCTCGAGCTTCGCCAGCAGCCATGAGAAGGGCAAGATCGTCAACGGTACGGTCAAGAGCGTCGACGCCAAGGGCGCCGTGGTCGCGCTGGACGGCGATCAAGAGGGCTACCTGCGCGCCTCGGAGTGGTCGCGTGACCGCGTCGAGGACCTGCGTGCCTTCCTCAAGGACGGCGACAGCGTCGAAGCCATGGTGATCAACGTCGATCGTAAGAACCGCTCGATCCAGCTCTCGGTCAAGGCCAAGGACATGGCCGACGAGTCGGAAGCCATGAAGCAGTACAGCGACAGCCCCGCAAGCACCGGCACCACCAATCTGGGTGCCCTGCTCAAGGCCAAGCTGGACAGCGGCAAGAGCGAGTAAGACGGCAGAGGACTGAGCGTGACCAAATCCGAGCTGATCGCTCAACTGTCGGTGCGCTTTCCGCAGCTGGTGCTGAAGGACGCTGAGATCGCGGTGAAAACCATTCTGGATGCGATGTCGCGCACACTGTGCGACGGCAATCGCATCGAGATCCGCGGTTTCGGCAGCTTCAGCCTCAACTACCGGCCGCCGCGTCAGGGGCGCAACCCCAAGACTGGCGAGGCGGTGCCGGTGCCGGCGAAGTACGTTCCGCACTTCAAGGCCGGCAAGGAACTGCGCGACCGGGTTGACCAGAACCCCTGACCTGAGACAGTTCAGCACCCCGAGGGCCGCCTGTGTGCGGCCCTTTTTCTTGCCATTCGGTTACATTGGCGCTCTGTCATGAACCCGTTCCCCGTGCAACGACTGATCGACTGGCTGACCTGGCTGCTGCGGGCGCTGCTGTTCGTCCTCTTGCTGGGGCTGGCGCTCAAAAACAGCGACCCAGTGGTGCTGCGCTACTACTTTGGACTGGAGTGGCAAGCCCCCATGGCGCTGGTCTTGTTCGTATTTTTTGTCGCCGGAACCCTGCTCGGCCTGTTCGCCATGCTTGGGCCATGGGCGCGTCTGCGTGGCGAGCTAAAACGCCGACCGTCCTCTGGCGAGGCGGCGCAAGCGCCAGTCGACCATGCTTGAGATCGAATTCTGGTGGCTGGTCGCTCTGCCGGTGTTCTTTGGCCTCGGCTGGGCCGCCGCGCGCATCGACATCCGCCAGGTGATTCGCGAGGCGCGCAACCTGCCGTCGGCGTACTTCCGCGCGCTCAACCTGCTGGTCAGCGAAGACACCGAGCGCGCCACCGACGTGCTGGTCGACATGGCCCGTGCCGAACGCGGCAACACCGAGCTGCAACTGGCGCTGGCCGGACTGTTCCGCCGCAAGGGCGAGACCGATCGAGCGATCCGCATCCACCAATCGCTGCTGCAAGAGGCCACGCTCGACAGCGCCGACCGGCAGCGCGTCACCTTTGAGCTGGCCCTCGATTTTCTGGGCGCCGGACTGCTCGACCGCGCCGAGACGCACCTCACCGCGCTGCTCGACACGCCGTTGGAGGCGCGCGCCCTGCCCAAGCTGCTGAGCCTGTATTCGGCCGAGAAGGAATGGGCCCAAGCGATCGAGACTGCGCGTCGCCTTGAGCAGGCCAGCGGCCACCCGAGGCCGCACGAGATTGCCCAATACTGGTGCGAAATCGCTCAGCAGGCGTTCAATCATTCGCAGGATGCGGTGGTCGTCGAGGCGGTCGAGGCGGCCCTGGCTGCGCATTACAAATGCACCCGGGCCAACCTGATCGCGGGCCGGCTGGCCTTGCGTCAGGGTGACGCGGACGCCGCCTTGGCGCGCTGGCAGCGCATCGAATCGCAAAACGCCGAAGACCTGCCGCTGGTGGCCGGCCTGATCGCCGACGCCGTGCTCGACGGCGGCGCCGGTGCCATGGACCAGTCGACAGCGGCCAATCTGTTACGCGGGTACTGGCAGCAATGCCCAACGGTGGATGTGCTGGACGCCACGTTCAAGGTGGTGACTCGGGCCGAAGGTGAAGCCGCCGCATCGGCATTGCTGGCCGATGCGGTGCGGCAAAAGCCCTCGCTGCTAGCTCTGTCGCGCCAACTGGAGCACGGCAATGCCGGCGACGTGGCCACCCTGCGCCCATTGCTCGGTCAGCACACCCGCCGCCTGTCGCAATACCGCTGCACCGCATGCGGATTCCGCGCCCGCGCCCACTACTGGCAGTGCCCGGCCTGCTCGGCCTGGGAGACCTACCCGGCGCGGCGCGTCGAAGAACTCAACATCTACGATTGAGCACCCGCATGCCTGCAGACCCTCGCATCGTCGTCGCGCTCGACTACGCCAGTGCCGCACCCGCCCTCGCACTGGCCCGCCAACTCGATCCGCGGCAGTGCCGACTCAAGGTCGGCAAAGAGCTGTTTACTGCCACCGGGCCAGACCTGGTGCGGCAACTGACCGGGCTCGGATTCGAGGTGTTCCTCGACCTCAAATTCCACGACATCCCCAACACCGTGGCGAGCGCCTGCCGTGCCGCAGCTGAACTCGGCGTGTGGATGGTCAACGTTCACGCCAGCGGCGGCGAGACGATGCTGCGCGCTGCGCGTGCGGCGATTGACGCATCCCCGCACAAGCCTCTGCTCATTGCTGTAACCGTGCTCACGAGCATGGTCCGCGACGACCTGGCCGGTATCGGGCTCGACATCGAGCCGCGCGACCAAGCGCTGCGCTTGGCGCAACTGGCCGCCCGCTGCGGCCTCGATGGCGTCGTGTGCTCGGCCCAAGAAGCCGCTGCGATCAAGGCTGCGTGCGGCAGCAGCTTTCGCTGCGTCACCCCGGGTATCCGGCCGGCTGGCAGCGATGTCGGCGACCAGGCGCGCATCATGACGCCGCAGGCAGCGCTGGCTGCTGGCGCCGACGACCTGGTGATTGGCCGCCCCATCACCGGCGCCGCCGACCCGGCGGCGGCCTTGGCGGCCATCGTCAAAGACCTGTCATGAATCTGTTATATCGTCTGCGAATAGCCACCACATCTCTGTCATGAAGATCACTGTCATCGGTACCGGCTACGTCGGCCTCGTCTCGGGCGCCTGTCTGGCTGAAATGGGCAACGAGGTGCTATGCCTCGACGTCGACCCCAACAAGATCCGCATCCTCGAAGAGGGCGGTCTGCCGATCCACGAGCCGGGCCTGCTGGAGATCGTGCGTCGCAATGTCGAGGTCGGCCGCTTGCGCTTCACCACCGACATCGAGCGCTCGGTCGCCTTCGGCACCCTGCAGTTCATCGCCGTTGGCACCCCACCCGACGAGGATGGCTCAGCCGACCTGCAATACGTGCTGGCCGCCGCCCGCAACATCGGCCACCACATGACCGACTACAAGGTGGTGATCGACAAGAGCACCGTGCCTGTGGGTACCGCGGACAAGGTGCGGGCCGCCATCGCCGAGGCGCTGACAGCGCGCGGCGTCGAACTCGAATTCAGCGTCGTCAGCAATCCCGAGTTCCTCAAAGAAGGCGCCGCCGTCGAAGACTTCATGCGACCGGACCGCGTGGTCATCGGGGCTGAGGACGAGCGCGCCATCGAGCTGATGCGCCAGCTCTACGCGCCGTTCCAGCGCAATCACGACCGCGTCCTGGTGATGGACATCAAGAGCGCCGAGCTCACCAAATACGCCGCCAACGCCATGCTCGCCACTCGCATCAGCTTCATGAATGAGCTGGCTTTGCTGGCGGAGCGCGTCGGCGCCGACATCGAGCGGGTGCGACTGGGCATCGGCTCGGATACTCGGATCGGCTATAGCTTTTTGTATGCCGGTTGTGGCTACGGCGGCAGCTGCTTCCCCAAAGATGTGAAGGCGCTGGTGCGCACCGCTGCCGAACTCGGACACGATCTCAAAGTGCTCAATGCGGTCGAAGCCGCCAACGATGCACAAAAACAGGTGCTGCCGAACAAAGTGGTGCAGTCCTTTGGCGAAGACCTTAGCGGACGCCATTTCGCAGTGTGGGGCTTGGCCTTCAAGCCCAATACCGACGACATGCGCGAAGCCTCCAGCCGGGTGCTGATTGCCGACTTGGTGCGGCGCGGCGCCACCGTCTCGGCCCACGATCCGGTGGCGATGGACGAAGCCACTCGCGTCCTCGCGCTCGACCTCGGCGCCGACGCCAGCAAGGTGCAGATGTGCGAGACGCCGATGGCCGCCCTTCAGGGTGCCGACGCGCTGCTGATCGTGACCGAATGGAAAGCGTTCCGCAGCCCCGATTTCGATGCGATCAAGGCGTCGCTGAAGTCACCGGTGATCTTTGACGGTCGTAACCTGTACGAACCCGCCGCCGTCCGCGACCTCGGTTTCGATTACCAGCCGATCGGTCGCTAAGCCAGGCCAAACAGCATGGCGGCCTAGGGCTGTCGTTCGAACAGCCGGTAGACCAGCCCCTGCTGATCATCGGCAATCAACAGACTACCGTCGGGCATGGCCAGCACATCGGCTGGCCGGCCCCACGCGGTCTGCCCGTCGAGCCAGCCGCTGACCAGGTCTTCCACACGCAACACGGGCTGCGCCGGGTCGCTCCCCAAAACCACCCTGACCACCTTGTAGCCGGACTTCCGCGACCGGTTCCACGAGCCATGCAGCGCCACCACCACGCTGCCCCGCCAAAACGTCATCCCCAGCGGCGCGACATGCGCGCCCAAGCGGGCCACCGGCGCGACAAACTCGCTGCAGCGCCGGCCTTGGCCGAACTGCGGGTCGAGGAGGTCGCCCTGATGGCAGAAGGGAAAGCCAAAATGCTGCCCGGGTTGCACGATGCGGTTGAGTTCGCAACTGGGCTGATCATCGCCCAACCAGTCGCGACCGTTGTCGGTGAACCACAACTGACCCGTACCAGGCTCAAAATCAAAGCCGACTGAATTGCGCACGCCACGCGCGAGCACTTCTCGCTGACTGCCATCCGGGCGCATGCGCACGATTTGCGCGTAGCCGTCGGCGTCGCGGTCGCAGACGTTGCATGGCGCGCCGATGGCGACGACCAACCGGCCCTCGCGGTCGACGCGCAAGTAGCGCCAGCCATGGTGGGTGTCGCGCGGCAAGCCGTCGTAGACGCGCTCGACTCGCAGCGGCGATCCGCCGGCGAGCCGTTCGGCCAAGCGGGAATCCGCATCACGGATTCGATACACGCTGCTGATATCGGCGATGTAGAGGTCCCCACCGAAAAGGGCAATGCCCGTAGGCATCTCGAGGCCGCGCGCCACGGTCATCACTCGCCGCGGCTCCGCCCCGCTGGCGGGCAGCACTGCACTCACCACCCCCGCATCGCGGGAGCCGACCCACAACACTCCGGAGTCGGACAGCGCCATCTGCCGTGCATTGGACACGCCGCTGGCATACACCTCGATTGCCAGACCAGCCGGCAGGCGCAGGCGCTCGACGCCCCCGGGCGCGGCCGCCACCGGCCCCGTCTCCAGCAACATCAGCATCACAAGCGCTAGCCAGCGGTGCAGCGCGCCCAACTCGCCTATCATCCGTGTCCTCCGTCCCGCAGACGTGCCATGAATCCGCGATACACCGTTCGTTGCCCTGACCCGCGCCGCCATCAGTGGCGGGTCAGCGTCACAGTAGAGCAGCCCGACCCGGCCGGCCAGCGTTTCTGCTTGCCGGTGTGGATTCCCGGCAGCTATCTGGTGCGCGAATACGCGCGGCACGTGGTTCAAGCGCACGCCGAGAGCGCCGACCAGCCAGTTGCGCTGGTCAAGGTGGACAAGCACAGCTGGCTAGCCGCGCCCTGCAGCGGCCCGCTGACCCTGCACTTGACTGTCTACGCCCGCGACGAATCGGTCCGTGGCGCCTACGTCGACGACCAGCGCGCCTATTTCAACGGCGCGGCAATCCTGCCGTGGGTGGTCGGGCAGAGCGATGGCCCGCAAGCGCTGCACATCGAGCGGCCCACCGACACCTGCGCCGTCGGCTGGCAGGTGGCCACCGCGATGTCGTCGGTCACCGTCGACGCTGACGGCTTTGGCGACTACACCGCCGCCGATTACGACGAGCTGATCGACCACCCGGTCGAGGTGTCCGCCTGGCAATCGGTGGCCTTCGAGGCCGCTGGAACGCCGCATCGGATCGTGGTCAGCGGGCAGCATCACGGCGATCTAGCGCGACTCGCCGCCGACGTGCAGAGGGTGTGCGAATGGCAGATCGGCCTGTTTGGCGGCCAGGCGCCGTTCGCCAGCTACACCTTCTTGCTGCTGGCGACCAGCAACGGCTACGGCGGGCTTGAGCACCGCGCCAGCACCAGCTTGATCGCGCGCCGCGACCACCTGCCACGCGCCCGTGGCCACGACGACAAGGGCTACCGCAGCCTGCTGGGCTTGTTCAGCCACGAGTACTTCCACAGCTGGTTGGTCAAGCGCATCAAACCGGCTGACTTCGCGCCGTATGACCTCGCCGGCGAGAATCTGACGCGGCAACTTTGGCTGTTCGAGGGCTTCACCTCCTACTACGACGACCTCGCCCTGCGACGCAGCGGCGTCATCGACACACCGACCTACCTCGAGCTGCTGGCCGAAACGATCAGCCGTGTTCACGCTGTGCCCGGCCACCGCGTTCAGACGCTGGAGGACGCCAGCCTCGACGCCTGGATCAAGTATTACCGCCCCGACGAGAACACGCCGAATGTGGCCGTGAGCTACTACGCCAAGGGCTCGCTGGTGGCGCTGGCACTCGACCTGCACCTGCGCCGCGAGACTGCCGGGCGCGTCAGCTTGGACACCGTCATGCAGGCGCTGTGGGCGCAACACGCCGAGGCACCGCTGCACGACGGCGACTTTGAGGCGCTGGCCGAGGCGGTCAGTGGCCTGTCTCTGGCGGCCTTCTTCGAACGCGCTCTGCGCACCACCGAAACGCTGCCGCTGCCCGACCTGCTTGCGGCAACCGGCGTCGATTGGCGCTGGAGCGCCGGCAAGGCCGCGGCCAACGACACGCCGGAACCCGCGATGGCGGCGCTGGGTGCCAAGGTCAGCACCAGTGGTGCCGCCCGCGTCAGCCACATCACTCCGGACGGTGCGGCGCAACGCGCTGGCCTGGCAGTGGGCGACGAAATCATTGCCATGGACGGCTGGCGGGTGGATGCCACCTCGCTGCCGGAGCTGCTGAAGGCGCTCGCGCCAGGCCAAACGGTGTCCGTGCACAGCGCCCGCGATGGTCGTCTGCGCGAGGCCGAGCTTACCCTCGATGCCGCACCGGCCGACACCTGCACGCTGGCGCTGACCGCCTCAGACGACCCGATGCTGCTGCAACAGCGCGCGGCTTGGCTGGGCGCCTAATCCGCCCACTCGCTTTTCAGAACCTTCCACTCCTGCTTGCCGCCCTCGATATTGGAGCACCCCAGCGGTTCGGGCTCCTCACCCGGCTTGAGCACCGACTTGCCTCGGTCGGCGGTGCGGTTGCCCATGTACCAGCGCTCGACGACCAACTTCAGGGTACGGTTGGGGTGCTTGTTGACGATGTAGATCATCACGCCGTTGCGTTGCACGCACTTCGAATCGAAGTCGGTGGAGAACTCGATGAAGGCGAGCGGGTCTTCATCAGCGCGGGCAGACGCCGGGAAACCCGCCGCACACACACTCCAGCCGACCAGCCAAGCCACCATGACCGTTGATACGCGCATCAGCACTACTCCCGAATCTGTGGGTGTCAGCCCCCATCTTAGCCAAGCGCTCACCGGCATGAGCGATTCTGGCGTCGTCATGCCGCTGCGCTGTCTGGCCACGCTGATGCTGGACAGTCTGCGAGAGGGTTGCTCGCCGATCGAGGTGCTGAATCGCCGCGCACCGCAGCACACCCATCGGCGGGAAGCTGACATCGCCTACGGTGAGCATCCGCGGCAGCGCCTCGACCTCTACCTGCCAGCGCACGCCACGGCCACGGCTGCGCCGGTGGTTCTGTTCTTCTACGGTGGCAGTTGGCAGAGCGGCGAGCGCGCCCAGTATCGCTTCGTCGGCGAGGCGCTGGCCGGGCGCGGCATCGTCACCGCAGTGGCCGACTACCGACTGTTCCCCGAGGTGCGCTACTCCGGGTTTCTGCACGACTCAGCGCTCGCCTTGGCCTGGCTGCGCACGCGCGTAGCCGACCATGGCGGCGACCCCGACCGCTTGGTGGTGGCTGGTCACAGCGCTGGCGCCTTCAACGCGGCGATGCTAGCGCTGGATGCGCGCTGGCTCGGCGCGGTGGGCCTGCACCCCGACGCCACGGTAGCGGGGCTGGTCGGCATCGCTGGGCCCTACGACTTCCGGCCGCTGATCGAGCGCAATCTCATGGCCATCTTCAACCCGCCGGAAACGCCCGAGACCACGCCCGACGACACCCAGCCGATCGTCTACGCCAGCGCCTCGGCGCCGCCGGCGCTGCTGGTCGCCCCGCGCGAGGACCACATCGTCTACCCGGGCGTCAACACCGGCGGATTGTCGGCACGGTTGCGGCAGCTTGGCGTGGCCGTCACCGAGCGCTATTACGCCAGCGCCAACCACTACACCATCATCGGTGCGATGGGCGTACCGCTGCGCCCGATCGCACCGGTGCTCGAGGACGTCGCCGGCTTTGTCCACGCTCTACCGAGCCGCCCTCTGGACTAAGTCCGAGGTTTACAACTGTTGCAGTCAGACGTCAAAAGATGGGCTATGCTGACTTGACGGTGCATCACCTCGCGGGGGCAATCATGGTTCGCAAGGGTCTGTTTCTGCTCTGTCTCATGCTGGCGTGGCCAGCGGCTGCCAACGTTTTTGGCGTCGACCGACGTCAGCAGGCAGACGCTGACAGCGACCCCCTGCGATGGGTCGGCGAGCTCTACAGCGAATCCGACAATTTCCAGACGGGCAGCGCCGTGTTGGTTGGCGAGTGCCACATCCTGACCGCGTACCACTCGACTTTCTTCCGCCGCGACGGCAACCTCAACAAGCCCTCGTCGGCCGTAGTGTCGCGCTTCTTTCTTGACCCCGACCCGGCCCGACCGGGCAGTTTTCGTCGCAGCACGCTGGCACGGCCAGTGAAGTGGGGCGAGTTCAGCCGCTGGTCGCTGCGTGGCCAGTCCGAAGATTGGGCGCTGTTGCAACTGGACGACTGCCTCGGGCGGGAGGTGGGTTACGCCGCCATCGCCGAAGCCGGTAAAAAGGCGGCCGAGGGCTATGGCGAGCTGATGTTCGCCGGCTATCCGCAGTCCCGCCGTGGACTGGGCGGCGTCACTTTCGAGCGCGGCTGCCACGCTTGGGACTACGGCCCTGTGTTCCCGATCGTCGGCGTCGATTGCGCATTCGAGCGCGGCGCCTCAGGCGGTCCGCTGCTGGAACTGATTGCCGGCCGCTGGACGGTGGTGGGAATCGCCAGCTACCGCAGCAACCCGGTCGAAGAGCCGCTTCCGGCTTACATGAGCAAGCATCGGAACGTGATGGTCTCGTCGGATGCTTTCAGCGCGCGGGTCGGGCAGAGCCTTCAGGTCGCCACTCGCTTGCGGCCCCCAGAAGACAGCAGTGGCGCGACGACGCCGAGCTTAGCGGGGGTGCAAGGGCGTGAGTGAACTGGCCTGCCCCCGTGCCAGCAAGGGCGCCAGATAACGCCCCGTGTGGCTATCGGCGCAATCCAGTAGGGCCTCCGGCGGTCCGGCGAACAGGATGCGCCCGCCACCAGCCCCACCCTCGGGGCCAAGGTCGATAATCCAGTCGGCGGTCTTGACGACGTCGAGGTTGTGCTCGATCACCACCACGGTATTGCCATGCTCGCGCAGGCGGTGCACGACAGTCAGTAGCAGGTCGATGTCGTGGAAGTGCAAGCCGGTGGTCGGCTCGTCGAGGATGTACAGCGTGCGGCCGGTATCCCGCTTGCTCAACTCCAGTGACAGTTTCACCCGCTGCGCCTCGCCGCCAGAGAGCGTGGTCGCGCTTTGCCCGAGGGTGATGTAGCCGAGCCCCACGTCCATCAGCGTCTGCAGCTTGCGGGCGATGGTGGGCACCGCGTCAAAGAAGGCCAGCGCCTGCTCCACGGTCATCGCCAGCACCTCCTGGATGGTGCGGTCCTTGTAGCGCACGTCCAGCGTCTCGCGGTTGTAGCGCTTGCCGTGGCAGACATCGCAGGGCACGTAGACATCCGGCAAAAAGTGCATCTCGACCTTGATCACGCCGTCGCCCTGGCACGCCTCGCAGCGCCCGCCCTTGACATTGAAGCTGAATCGCCCGG
The DNA here is from genome assembly GCA_009927815.1 of Betaproteobacteria bacterium. Taxonomy (GTDB): domain Bacteria; phylum Pseudomonadota; class Gammaproteobacteria; order Burkholderiales; family UBA3065; genus UBA3065. The sequence goes on from RFMI01000029.1 coordinate 15,994, forward strand.
GGCCGTAGCCACGTTCGCGTGACAGCGGCACGCCGGCATACAGCTCGCGGATCGGCGTGAACAGGCCGGTGTAGGTGGCCGGATTGGAACGCGGCGTGCGGCCGATCGGGCTCTGGTCGACCGAAATCACCTTGTCGAAGTGCTGCAGCCCGTCAATGGCCGCGTGCGCTGCCGGCTCGCTGCTGCCACCGTACAGTTGACGGGCGATCGCCGTATACAAAGTGTCGTTGATGAGGGTGGACTTGCCCGAACCTGACACGCCGGTCACACAGGTGAGCAGCCCCACCGGGATGGCCAGGTCGACGTTCTGCAGGTTGTTGCCCGTGGCGCCCAGCACACGCAACCAGCGCTCGCCCGGCGCGCGGCGTTCGGCCGGCACCGCGATGGTGCGGCGGCCCGACAGAAACGCCCCGGTTAGCGAATCGGGGTGAGCGGTCACTTCGGCGGCGGTACCCTGCGCCACGATCTGGCCGCCATGCTCGCCGGCGCCGGGGCCCATGTCGACCACGTAATCGGCGGCGCGGATGGCGTCCTCATCGTGCTCGACCACGATCACCGTGTTGCCGATGTCGCGCAAGCGCTCGAGGGTCTGCAGCAGGCGGTCGTTGTCGCGCTGATGCAGGCCAATCGACGGCTCGTCCAGCACATACATGACGCCGGTCAGGCCCGAGCCGATCTGGCTCGCCAGTCGGATGCGCTGCGCCTCGCCGCCGGACAGCGTGTCGGCCGAGCGGTCGAGCGCCAGATAGTCCAGCCCAACGTTGATCAGAAACTGCAGCCGGGCACGAATCTCCTTGACGATCTTTTCGGCGATGGCGAAGCGCTGGCCGCTCAGGCTCAGCTCGTCAAAAAAGCGCACCGCCTCGCGCAGCGGCTTGCGGGCGATGCCGTGCAAGGGTTGTCCGCCAACGAACACATACCGCGCCTCACGGCGGATGCGTGCGCCCTCGCAGGTCGGGCACGGCTGGCTGTTGAGATAACGCGCCAACTCCTCACGGACCACGGTGGAGTCGGTCTCGCGGTAGCGCCGCTCGAGGTTGGGGATGATGCCCTCGAAACTGTGTTCTCGCAGAAAGGTGTTGCCGCGCTCGCCGAGATAGGTGAACGGAATGGATTCGCGGCCCGAGCCATACAGCACCACCCGCTGGTGGTCCTCGCTCAGCGTCTCGAACGGCGTCTCCACCGAGAACCCGTAGTGCCGCGCCAAGCTCTGCAGCATCATGAAGTAGAACTGATTGCGCCGGTCCCAGCCCTTGATCGCGCCCGACGCCAGCGACAGTTGTGGAAACGCCACCACCCGCTTCGGGTCAAAAAAGGTCACGCTGCCCAAGCCGTCGCACTTGGGACAGGCGCCAACCGGATTGTTAAACGAGAACAGCCGCGGTTCCAATTCTGAGAGTGAGTACCCACACACGGGGCAGGCGAAGTTCTGGCTAAACAGGTGCACGGTACCGGTGTCCATCTCGAGCGCCAGGGCGCGCCCCTCGGATAGGCGCAGCGCGGTCTCGAACGACTCGGCCAGGCGCTGCTTGGCGTCCTCGCGCACCTTCAAGCGATCCACCACCACCTCCACCGTGTGCTTGCGCTTCTTGTCGAGGCGCGGCACTGCATCCAGCTCGTAGACCTCGCCATTGACGCGCGCCCGCACAAAACCCTGCGCCCGCAAGTCCTCGAACAGATCGGCCTGCTCGCCCTTGCGGTCGGTGACCACCGGCGCCAACACCATGACTTTGGTGTCTTCCGGCAGCGCCAGGATGTGGTCGACCATCTGCGACACGGTCTGCACCGCCAGCGGCTCGTCGTGATCGGGACAGCGCGGCTCACCGACGCGGGCAAACAGCAGGCGCAGGTAGTCGTGGATCTCGGTGACAGTGCCGACGGTCGATCGCGGATTGTGGCTGGTCGCCTTCTGCTCGATCGAGATGGCCGGCGACAAGCCCTCGATCAGGTCGACGTCGGGCTTCTCCATGAGCTGCAAAAACTGCCGCGCGTAGGCCGAGAGGCTCTCCACATAACGCGCTGCCCCTCGGCGTAGAGGGTATCGAAGGCGAGGCTTGACTTGCCCGAGCCCGACAGGCCGGTAATCACGATCAGCGTGTTTCGCGGCAGATCGAGGCTGATGTTCTTGAGATTGTGGGTGCGAGCACCGCGGATGCGGATGGAGTCCATGCAGACGGGGCCGAAAGTCAAACCTGCTAATATTAGCCGCTTAACATCACCCGCCCCAACAGGATTCGTGCCCGAACCGAAAGCCCCCCCTTCCGAGCGCATGAGTCCCACCGAGATGCGCGCCACCGCTTGGCTCGCCTCGATCTCGGCGCTGCGCTTGTTCGGCCTGTTTGTCATCCTGCCGGTGTTTGCGCTCTACGCGCAGACCTTGCCCGGCGGCGACGACCACACCCGCGTCGGCATTGCTATGGGCATCTACGGACTCACCCAAGGCGTGCTGCAGATCCCCTTCGGCTGGGTCTCCGACCGCATCGGCCGACGTCCAGTGCTTTACTTCGGCCTAAGCCTGTTCGCGCTTGGCAGCCTGCTGGCAGCCTGGGCCCCCACCTTGGCCTGGGTGACGGTCGGTCGCGCCCTGCAAGGCGCCGGAGCCATCTCCGGCGTGGTACTGGCCTGCGTCGCCGACGTCACCAGCGAGCAGCATCGCGCCAAAGCGATGGCGTTCATCGGCGTGACCATCGGTCTAACCTTTGCCGGCTCACTGGCGCTGGGGCCGGTGCTGGAGCGCGGCATCGGCGTCCCCGGCATCTTTGCGCTGACCGGCGTGCTGGCGTTCGGCGCGATCCTCATCATTGGTCGCGTGGTGCCCGTGGTGAACCGCAATGCGCCGGCGCCAGTGGCGTTTGGCGAGGTTCTGCGCAACGCCAGCCTCAACCGGCTGAACGTGGGCGTGTTCGCCTTGCACCTGTCGCTGATGGCCTTGTTTGTGGTGGTGCCGCTGATGATGCGCGACGCCGGCCTCGCCGAGGACCGTCACTGGCTGGTCTACCTGGGCGCGATGGTGGCCGCGGTGGTGCTCATGGTGCCGGCACTGGTGATCGCCGAGAAGCGCGGCAAAGGCAAGCAGGTGATGCTGGCCGGCATCGTGCTGCTGCTGGGCAGCCAGGTGGCTCTGGGCATGGCCGGCGCCGGCGCTCTGGGCACCGTCATCGGCGGACTGCTGGCCTACTTTGTTGCCTTCAACATCCTGGAGGCGCAACTGCCGTCAATGATTTCGCGCTTTGCCCCGGCGGGTGCCCGTGGCTCAGCCAGCGGCTTGTACGCCACACTGCAGTTTGTCGGCACTTTCCTGGGCGGTGCAATCGGCGGCTGGCTCTATCAGCATCATGGGTCATTTGCCGTATTCGCATTCTGTACGGTGGTCACTACCATCTGGCTCATCGCTGCGTTGGGCATGCCAGACGCCCCGCCGCGTGCAGTACCCGAACCACGGCCCGCCACCGCCTGAGCGCGGCGGCCCTACCAACGACCAGCGGAGACTCCCATGGCTTCTGTCAACAAAGTGATCCTCATCGGCAACCTCGGCCGCGACCCCGAAGTGCGCTACCTGCCCAGCGGCTCAGCCGTGTGCAATCTGCGACTCGCCACCACTGAATCCTGGAAGGACAAAGCCACCGGCGAGAAAAAAGAACTCACCGAGTGGCACTCGGTGGTGCTGTTCGACAAGCTTGCGGAAATCGCCGGCGAATACCTGCGCAAAGGCCGCTCGGTCTACATCGAGGGCCGCCTGCAAACGCGCAAATGGCAGGACAAGGAAACTGGCGCAGACCGCTACAGCACCGAGGTCCGCGGCGACACCATGCAGATGCTGGGCGGCCGTGAGGGGGGTGGCATGGGCGGTGGTGGCGACGATGCCGATCAATCAGCACCCGCTCCGCGCGCTTCGTCTGGCAAGCCGGCGGCCAAGACCCCGGCAGCGGGCGGCAGTGACCCCTACGACAGTTTCGAGGACG
>RFMI01000078.1 GCA_009927815.1 Betaproteobacteria bacterium
GCCGGCAGCACAAACGCAAAGGTCGCGCCCACCAGCAGCAGCGCCAGCGACACGCGGAACAACCAGCGCCCGCGCCGGCGGTTGGCGGCGCACGCCGCCGCCAGTGCCGGGTCGGCCGGGCACGGCAAGCGCTCGGCGGCGCGTTGCGCCACGGCCGACGCCAGCATCATGGTCGTGGCGACGCCGAACACCAGCGGCTTGTTCTCCGACAGCCAGACGATGCCCGGCACCCAACTGACCAGACTCGCCAGCACCGAACCGGCCCCCAGCACCACCAGGATCGCCGGAATGGTGCAGCAGACCAGCGTACTGGCCGACGCCAGCACGCTGAGCAGCCCGATGCGCTGGGCCCCGCCACCCGCCAGATCGGCGCTCAAAGCGCGCCTCCGACCTTGAGCTCGCGCACCTCGTAACCGGCCTCGACGATCACCTGCTTGATGCGCGCCGGGTCGAGGTGCTGACCCGGCTTGGCGCTGACCGCGACCAGCTTGGACTTGAGGTCGACCTTGACCGACTGCGTCTCGGCCATGGCCTTGAGCTTCTTTTCGATGCCCTGCGCGCAGAAGGCGCAGACCATGCCGTTGACGGTCGCGGTGACGGTCTGCGCATCGTCGGCGCGCGCTGGCGTCGGCGCGGTCAGCAGCAGAGTCAATACGGCAATGACCGCGAGCAAGCCCGCGCGCAGGTCAAAACGAGAACTGAAAAGATTGAGAGTGTTCACGCGATGGATCCTTTTAAAAGAAGGTGATCATGAGGTTGGCGCGGACATTGCCACGGTCGCTGACGCCGCCCTCGACAAAGAAACGCTTGTGGATGATGCGCAGCATGGGCGTGACCTCCCAGCCGTCATAGAGCCCGACCATGCGCCGCGCATCGACGATCAGCCACGGCTGCGGCTCGTCGTAGGCGGCCTCGTAGAAGGAGAAGCCGCCACGCAGGCTGTACTGGTCGCGCTCGACCGATCCGGCGCGGTACAGACGGGCGGTGGCCGCGGCGTAGAGGCGCGTGGTCTCGTAGTCGGCCTGGATGCCCGGCGACCACGCCACCGCCGAGCCCGCGGCACCGCGATCGAGTTCACCCAGCCCGCCGAACAGCCAGACGTTGGCTTGCGCGTCGGTCAGGTTCCAGCGGTGCGCCAGACGCACGTATTCGAGCTGCGTCAGGGTCTCGCGACCACCGTGATCAGGGCGCAATTCGCTGATGCTGGCGCCGATGGCGTCGCTGCGGGTCAGCGCGTAATTGGCCGAGAGCATGCGCCAGCTCTCGTCGTAGTCGGCCATGGTCATGGCGCTGCCGGCAAAGCCCATCGGGGCGGCTTGAACCGTGCTGGCGCAGACCATACCGGCTGCCAACAGGCAGCGGTGAATATGTGTCATGCGGAATCTCCTGAAGTCGAGGGCGGACCGCTTGGCGGCCCGGGCGGCTCGATCAGGCGATGGGCGGTGGCGTGTCCGGTGCGCTGACGACGCTGGGTGGGAACGCCGACGGCATGGCCGTCAGCGTCTGCGGCGCAGCCGGCAGCAGCGCCGGCGCCACGAACACCGGCACCAGCGGCACTTGGGCGCACAGGCGTTTGCAGACGTCGCTGCAGGCGCCGGACGGGGTGCCGTCATGGTGGCAGGGCGTGGCGTCTGCCGACATCGCCGTTGCCGCGCCAGCCGTTTGGACACTGTGCTGGCCCGCAGCGCAGGGCATGGCAGCCGCCATCGCCGCTTGGCTGAAGCCGGTGACGAGCAAGACCAGTGCAACGAGGGCGGCAAGAAACGAGCGCATGCGGGTAAGACGCTGCGCAAGCCAGCGGGTTCCCGCGGATGGATCGGCCAACTGGTCGATGACGACCGCACGGCCCGGCGACAGGATCGTCAGCGGCAGTTTGAATCCCGTCATCCGGTCTCGCCGCCTTCCGCATTGACACTCGATACCACCTTTGATATCAATGACAGCCGCCGTCAACAAGGTCTTGCGCCAGATGCGTGCGGAGCCCGCGGCGGTGAGATTCGCGGACTTGCAGCGCGTCTGCGAGCATTTCTTTGGGAGGCCGCGTCAGAACGGCAGCAGCCATGCGATCTACAAAACGCCGTGGCCGGGGGATCCGAGGGTGAACATCCAGAACGACAGGGGCATGGCCAAGGCGTATCAGGTGCGACAGGTTTTGCGCGCCATCGAGCGCTTGAGCGCGGAATCATGAATACCGACCACTACACCTACCGGGTGACCTGGTCGGCCGAAGATGGCGAGCACGTGGGTCTCTGCGCGGAGCTGCCATCGCTTTCGTGGTTGGCGCCCGATCCCGAGCAGGCCTTGGCCGGCATCCGCCGCTTGGCGCGGGAGGTGGTCGAGGACCTGTTGGCGACGGGAGAACCGGTGCCTGAACCGCTGTCGGAGCG
>RFMI01000019.1 GCA_009927815.1 Betaproteobacteria bacterium
ACGCTACAGCGGACGCTTTTTGGTGCGGGTGCCGCCCGCGTTGCATCGGACATTGGTCACTGAGGCAGCCGAGCAGGGGGTGAGCCTTAACCGGTTGATCTCCGCGAAGCTCGCCGGGTAGGGCCGTTAGAACCTTTGTGCTTGATTGCCAATGTCGGGTTGAAACTTGCTGAAGCAGCGAGACTGCACGGTCCTTTGTCACAAGGTCGAGCCCCTGATGCGCGCGCACAAGATCAGGCTGAATGGTTGGCGGGTCTTAACGGTCGGCGAAGGACGCAGTGGTGCACTTATGCCAAGTCAGTCAAACCGCCATGCGAGTCACTCCATCCGGCTCTGGAAGAAGCGCCTTGTGCCCTCATCGGCGAAGTAGACGAAGCATCCCTTGATACCGCGCGTCAGCAGCACTCGGTAGGTGTTCTTGACCAATTCGGTGAACTGCTCCCGGCTGCGCTTGACCGTGCTGTCGTGCGAGTGGCTCGGGTCGCCCACCCAAGCCCCGGCCTCCCAGTCGTAGCGCAGATCGAGACCGAAGATCACCCCGACATAATCGAACTCGAAGCCTTGCGCGGTGTAGACACAACCGACCTGATAGACGCCACCCGGCTCGGACGCCCAGAAATTGGATTTGGGGATATCGCGGGCCAGCCGCCCGGAGTCCGGCTTGGCATTCCATGGCATCGACCAGTCGCCGATCGTCACGTCGCGCACGAGAGACCCGTCCGGCCGCGGATCGGACCACGGCCAGCAAAAACCCGCAGCAAGTCGAGCGGTGGCACCGGAAGCCTGCTTCTCCCGGATGCTCGCTTCAAGCTCCTCCACTGACCGGCAGATTTGAAATTGGTATGAATCAGAGCGGCTCCAAAGCACATTGGCGGTGCGTCGGATATCGAGCGTGTTCTCGACCCAGTTGATAAAGCCATCAGAGCCGTTGCAACGAAACTGGGCGTCCAGTTCGAACTCGAGCAGATCGGCGTCGGCTCGTTCTGCCGCAGCACGGATGAGGTCGGAACTGCCGGTCTCCCCTGGCCTCACGACCTGGCGGTCATCGATGAACGCGACCATGACGCGGGCCGCAGAAACCAGTTCATCGATCTGCGGAAGGCCGGACCAGTCAGAGGCTTTGGTGAAGCGATCTTTGCTGGTCTCGCGGATACGGTGTGCTTCGTCTAGCACCAGCGCGTCAAAGTGGTTTGGCGGCAGATCGCCTCGCTTGTTCACGTTGAAATAGCCGAACTGGGCGGCCGCCTTGCTCCCGACCAGTTTGCGCACATTCTCGGTAAACGCTTTTGAGCCCGTCAGGTGCATCACGTTGAGGCCTTGGCCAGAGAGCCTCCCCAGCAAATGCAGCGCAATGACGGATTTCCAGTGCCCGGCCCACCGTGCACCAACACCACGGTCTTGCGCTTCCGGGAAGCAGCCGCGGCGGCTCGGACTTCGGCCAGCACCTTGTTGAAAACCACGTACTGGTTATCCAACAGGACGTAAGCCTTCTGGTCCTTTACCACTTGAGCGGTATGTTCAAGGAGCTTGCGGCTTGGCGCGTGACGACTGCGCAACACGGTCTCAAGGACTTGCTCGCCCTTCCCTCGGCCGAGATGTCGGCTTAGGAAAGCCTGCAGTTGAGCCTGCCGGTCGCCCGTGAACACCGGATAGCGCCCCACGAGCATCTCGTGGCGAGGCGCGAAGATCTCATTGTCGGGGCGGTGATTCAGGTTGTGCAGGAACGCACACGAGCGGAGCCCGACCTCGCCCTCGCTGAACGCGCTGTGCATGTCGCGCAGATATTCCTCGTACTGGCCGACCTGTCGCGAGGGATGGAGAACATCGCGTTTGCGACCACCGACCCAAGTCGTCACACAGTCATCCGCGTTCGATGGCTCGACGTCACTCCACTGCTTGAGTTCGACGATAACGGCATAAGCCGCGTCGCTCTCCGAGCGACCGGTGACCATACAATCAAGCCGGCGACTCGACAGCGGGAGCTGATACTCAAGCAAGACGCCGTGATCGTCGAAACCGCCCTGCTGCAAGGCAAATGCCATGCGGAAAAGCGAGTTCTGCCATGAGGTCACTTCCTGCAAAGAAGGCTTGTAGTGGTAGGCATCAAAGAACGCAGCCTCGAGGCGACGCGCAATGGCGTTGCGCGTGGCCTCATCCACAAAGTCACGGGACCGACCGGCGTAGAGTTGCATGCAGAAGGCAGTTTACGATGCTTGCCATGAAGCATCTTA
>RFMI01000044.1 GCA_009927815.1 Betaproteobacteria bacterium
TTCCTAGCAGAAGCAGATGCGCCAACGTTTTCGTGCTGAAAGATTACCCGCGTTGGCGCCTTGACCCACATCGGTCATCCGCCCGATGACACAAAGCGCCACTCCGCGCATGATGATCGCGCCCAATTCTTACTTTGTAAGTTATGCTGTGTATCAAGCATCTGCTGGAGCCGGCCATGTCTACCGTGACTCTCTCTTCCAAAGGCCAGATCGCCCTGCCTGTCGAGCTGCGCAACCGGCTCGGCCTCGCAACAGGTTCGCGTCTCGAGATCACCGAAGAAGCCGGCGGGCTTTTGCTGAAGCCCGTTCACACCGTCGCACCTGTTGCACTTGAGGGCCTTTCCGGCATGGTCAAGGCTCAGGCCACAGGTAAGCCGCGCAGCTTGGACGACTTTGATGCGGCCAGTCTGTTGGCTCACCGGGATCGGTCGCAGCCATGAGGGCAGTCGATACCAATGTCCTCGCTCGCTTTCTGGTGGATGACCCCGACGACCCGGAATCCGCGCGGCAACGGCCGATTGCCACGCAGGTGCTGGCCGAGCGCTGCTTCATCCCGATCACCGTGACCCTGGAGTTGGAGTGGGTGCTGAGAGGCTTTTACACGCTCCCAAGCACCGAAGTCGAACGGGTGCTGCGGGCCGTTCTCGGTGTCGAGCACTGGGTGGTCGAAGACCGCTCACGTGTGCTCGAAGCCGTTAACGCCATGGCCAACGGCCTCGACTTCGCTGACGCCTTACACCTGACGCGCAGCAGCCACACCCGCGGACTGGTGACCTTTGATCGCCGCTTTGCCACTCGAGCAGCCGCCGCCTCAGGCACCGTGCCGGTGGAGTACATCGGCTGATATCGGCAGATTGCGGCACGCCAGGAACAAACAGCGGCCGGAAGTAAAGCCAGACACATAGCCGATGCGGCACCGCGCATCACCGAGAAACAATCGGCACTTCGTCTCGCCAGCCGCATTCCCATGACCCAAAACTCAACCTTGGCATCGTAAAACCCCCACTGGAACCCATCCTTACTGCTTGACGGTATTACTGCCAGACGGTAACTTTTGCATGTCGATAAAGTCTTTTAAGTGTACGGACACCCAATCGCTGTACTTTGGCCAAAGGGTGCAACGCTGGGGCAACCTTGACCGCGCAGCCCTGCGCAAGCTCACACAACTTGCAGTGTCTAAGCGATTGGATGACCTACGCTGTCCACCCGGGAATCGTCTCGAGGCGCTAAGGGGCGATCGGGCTGGGCAGCACAGCATCCGGATTAACGACCAATGGCGGGTTTGTTTTGTCTGGGCCGATGATGGCGTGCACGACGTCGAAATTGTCGACTACCACTGAAGGAGAAGCCGATGACGCATCCTGTGGTCCCTGTCTCTCCCGGCGAGATGCTTCGGGAGGAGTTCCTCAAGCCCCTGGGGCTCACGCCGTATCGGGTCGCCAGAGACCTCGAGGTTCCAGTCACCCGCATCTATGACATCGTCGCCGGAAAGCGCGCCATCACCGCCGAAACCGACCTTCTGCTGTGCCGGTACTTTGGCCTGAGCGATGGATGGTGGCTTAGTTTGCAATCCCACCATGACACGGAGAGTGCCCGTCGCGCGCTGGGGCAGCGCCTCGACAAGGTTCAGCGTTGCTCTCTGCTGACCGACTAGTCCGCCCTGGCCTCCACCCCCAACTCCGCCGCCACCACCGCGCCCAACAACACCACCCACCAGGTCAGGTACAAGCTCACCAAGAACAACGGCAAACTCGAGAACGCGCCGTAAACCAGCTTAAAGGTCGGGAACAGCTTCACGTACGCCGCAAACCCGAGCCGCGTCAGCTCAAAGCCGCCACCCGCCACCAGCCCCCCGACCAAAGCATGTGAGCGATTCACACTGCGGTTGGGCACCGTGAGGTACAGCGCCGCAAAACTCAGCACGCTCAGCGTCAGCGGCACCAGATCACTGATCAACTCGGCCAGCGCAGGAATGCCGCGGGTTGCGCCCACCGCATAGCCGGTCAGCGCGCCGGTGAGCGACAGTCCGCCGCCCACAATCACCGGCCCTGCAGTCATCACCGCCCAATAGGTGACCAGGCGCACGCTCAGCGGACGGCTTCGCTGCACCCGCCAGATGGCGTTGAACGCCGCTTCGATGGTCATCATCAGGCTCAAGGCGGTGACCGCCAGCACCACCAAGCCGATGGCCGTGAGGCGGCTGGCGTTGCTGGTGAACTGCAGCATGTAAACGCTGATGACCTTGCCGGCAGATTCGGGCACCAAGGTGGTCAAGAGGAATCGCTTGAACGTCAGCGACCATTCCTCGAACACCGGGAACGCCGACACCAAGGTGAGCATGATGGTGATCAGCGGCACCAGCGCCAGCAGCGTAGTAAACGCCAGACTGGATGCCACCTGCCCCAAACGGTCGTCGCGAAAACGTCGGCGGACACGGCCGGCAAGCCCGGCCCAATGCATGACAACGGCTTTGACCATGGGCGTCTATGATACGCACATGACTCGCATCCTCATCGTTTACTACAGCACCCACGGCGGCACCCGCGACCTCGCCCGCCTGACCGCCCGAGGCGTCGAATCCGTGCCCGGGTGCCAGGCCGTCTTGCGCACCGTGCCGCGCGTCTCCGCCGTGTGCGAGGCCACCGAAGCGCCGGTGCCCGACAGCGGTGCGCCCTACGCCACCCTTGACGACCTCGCCACCTGCGATGGACTACTGATCGGCTCGCCGACGCGCTTTGGCAATATGGCCGCGCCCCTCAAATATTTTCTGGATGGCACCGCCGGCCTCTGGGCCCAAGGGGCGCTCGCCGGCAAACCCGCCGCAGTATTCACCGCCAGCGGTAGCCTGCACGGCGGCAACGAGACCACCCTGCTCACCATGATGCTGCCGCTGCTGCACCACGGCATGTTGCTGGTCGGCCTGCCCTACTCCGAAAAAGCCCTGAGTGAGACCACCGGCGGCGGTACACCCTACGGCGCCTCACACGTCGGCGGCCCCTTGGGTGACCGCCCGGTCGACCCGCACGAACACGCACTGGCCATCGCGCTGGGGCGCCGGGTCGCCGAAGTCGCCGTCAAATTGCGCGGACGCTGATCCCATGAACCGCACCACGGCGCAAATCAGCGCCAGCGTCAGCTTTGTGGCCCTGATTCTGCTCAGCGCAGCCTGGGAGGGTTTTGGCGCGCCGCTGCGCCCTGGCGGCTCGTGGCTCATCCTAAAGGGCTTACCGCTGTTGCTGCCCTTGTTCGGCGTGCTCCACGGACGTCTGCGCAGCGTGCAATGGGCTTCGCTCTTGTGCCTGTTCTATCTCACCGAGGGCCTAACCCGCGCCTGGGCCGATCCGCAACCCTCTGCGGCATGGGCCTTGGCGCAAGCGCTGCTCGCCGGCGCCTACATCGTGCTCAGTTGGGTCGCGCTAAAGCGGGCACGTCACTGATATTGCGGGCCCAGGTTTCGGTCATGCGCGAGGCGGCGTAGACCCCCGCGGCACAGGTCACCGGAATCAACCAGAGCGACTCCACCAAGGCATCAGCCAGCGCAACACCGGCGCCCAATCGCCACTGCAACCACACGCCAATCAGTTGCTGAATGAGCGCACCCCCCAGAAACGCCCCGGTGTTGACCACCCCGGTGGCCATGCCGGACAGGCTGGGCGCGTTCACCTCCTTGGCCACGGCCCAGGTCAAGGCGAATGCCGCTGAGGTGAAGCCGAGGCCCACCGCCAGCGCCGTACTCATGGCATGACTCATCGACCAGTGCAGCGTCCAGGGCAACCACAGCAGACAATGCACGCCGGTCCACGCCAGCATCACCGGCTTGCGACGACCCAGCCAATCAGACAGGCGGCCGATGGTGAGCCCGCCACACGCACACGCCACCATCATCAAGCCCGTTTGCGTGGCGGCCTCGGCCTTGCTGTAGCCGTAAGCCGATTCCAGGAACGGGATTCCCCACAAACCGGCGAAGCCGAAAGCGCCGCCGGCCAGACCAAAGTTGATGAAGAAGCCGGGCCAAGTGGCACGGTTGCGCAGCACCCGCAGCAATCCTTTAGCCCAATGCTCGCCGGCGACCTGCTCGGCCGAGCTTGGAGGATGCACCGGCGGCAATCCCGCCTGCTCGGGGCGATCCCGCACAAAACGCCACAGCACGCCGGCCAGCAACACGGTCGCCAGTCCGAGCCACTGGAAGGCGTGGTGCCAAGACACCTGCTGCATCAGCCAGACCAACGGCGTGGCGGCCAAGGCGGCGCCAACATTACCGATAAACACCGTGAGACCGCTCAGCGTGGCGAACTGACGTTCTGGAAACCACACCGCCGAAAACTTCATCAGCGAAATGAACGGGAACGCGACACCCAAACCAATCAGCACCCGGCCCACCGTTCCCCACACCACGTCAGGCGCCCAAGCGAACACCAGTGTGCCGACACCCGCCACCGCCATGCCCAGCGAAACGATACGGCGCGGCCCCAACCGGTCGGCCAAGATCCCGGTCGGGATCTGCATCACCGTGTAGACCCAAAAATAACTGGCCGACAGAGCGCCCAGCGCCGCGGGGCCTGCGCCCCAGTCCCGCGCCAGCGCGTCGGCCATGGCAGCCGGTGTGTTGCGGTGAAAGAACGCGAGGATGAAGCTGGTCACCAGCAAGCCGTAGCCGGTCCAGCGCAGGTGCAGCAATCGGCGTTCGAGTTCGGTCATGGCACAAGCCGATCGGTGAACATAATGTTTGCCGGAGTCTAGCAATCAAGCGACTCGCGCCGGCGTTGAGGGTGTATCGGATAGTTGACAGCGACAACTGCTGCAGCGCACGATGCGGCTTCGCAAGACCCGACTTGGCAAACCGATGTCCAGTAAAAACAAGGCCTTGTTTCCACTTGCCCTGGCTGCTTTGGGGGTGGTGTATGGCGACATCGGCACCAGCCCGCTGTACGCGTTCAAGGAGGCCATGGCCGGCCACCACGCCTTGAGTCCGTCGCCCGAGCACGTGTTCGCTGTCTTGTCTGCACTGTTCTGGTCGATCACGCTGATCATCTCGATCAAGTACGTGCTGGTCGTGCTCGAGTTCGACAACGAGGGCGAGGGTGGCGTGCTCGCGCTCACCGCCCTTGCGCAGCGGGTGGCGCGCAAAGCCGGCGGCATCACCACCGGCGTCGTCTTGCTCGGCGTGTTCGCTGCGGCCTTGTTTTACGGTGACGCCATCATCACGCCCGCCATCTCGGTGCTCTCGGCAGTCGAGGGCATCAGCGTAGCCGCGCCCGAGTTGTCAGAGTGGGTGGTGCCAATCACCGTCGTCATCCTGACCCTACTGTTTTCCATCCAACGGCAGGGCACCAGCGTTGTCGGCAAATACTTCGGACCCGTCACCGTGGTCTGGTTCCTCACTCTCGCGGCACTCGGGCTCGCCAGCATCGCGCAAACGCCAGAGATTCTCGGCGCACTGGATCCACGCTACGCGCTGCGCTTTGCCCTCAACGAGCCACATCCTGCCTTCCTCATGCTCAGCGCGGTCTTTCTCGTGTTGACGGGTGGTGAGGCGCTTTACGCCGACATGGGCCATTTCGGCAAAGTGCCCGTGCGCTTGGCCTGGTACGGACTCGTCTGCCCGGCACTGGTGCTCAATTACTTCGGGCAAGGCGCGCTGGTGCTGCGCGACCCTTCGGCAGTCGCCAATCCCTTCTACCTGCTCTCGCCAGAGTGGTTCCTGCCGATTCTGATCGGACTGGCCACCGCCGCCACCGTGATCGCATCGCAAGCGGTCATCTCCGGGGCTTTTTCCATCACCATTCAAGCGTCGCGCCTGGGCTTTTTGCCACGATTCCGCGTCCTCCACACATCAGATGTCGAGAAAGGCCAGATCTACATTCCGGCGATGAACTGGATGATGTGGGCGTCGGTGCTGCTTCTGGTGATGGAGTTCGGCTCGTCGAGCAAGCTTGCCAACGCCTATGGAATCGCCGTCTGCGCAGCCATGATCATCGACTCAGCGTTGTGCGCATTCGTCGTGACCCACCGCACGATGCGCCATCGCGGACTTCTGCTGGCGCTGCTGGCAAGCTTTTTGGCACTGGAGGGCTTGTTCCTCGCCGGCAACCTGAGCAAGTTCGCCAGCGGCGGCTGGTTGCCAACCGCCATGGGTATCAGCTTGTTCATCCTGCTGACCACCTGGAAACGCGGCAGCGCCATGGTCGCCGAGCAACGCCACGCCATCGACATCCCGATGGCAGACTTCCTGGCCGCACCGCCACCAGACGTCCCGCGGGTCGCCGGCAACGCGGTCTACCTATGCTCCGACCTCGACCTGGTGCCCACCGCGCTGTTCCACAACCTCAAGCATTTCAAGGTGCTGCACGAGCGCAACATCTTCCTGCACATCGACACCGAAGAAGTGCCCTACGTGATGGCTGCCGATCGGCTCAAGGTCCGCGACGCCGGAAACGGCATGTTCGTCGTCTCGGTGCGCTACGGCTTCCGTCAGGAGCCTGATGTGCCATCCGCTTTGGCCTTGCCGGCCGCGGCGCACCTCGACCTCAACCCGATGATCACCAGCTTCTTCATCGCCCGCTCGCAAGTGGTCGAGGGGCCCGGCGCCCTACCGCCCTGGCGGCGCGGCCTGTTCGCGTGGATGACGCGGCAGTCCGAGGGTGCGGCCGCGACCTTCCATTTGCCACCCAATCAGGTGGTCGAGGTTGGCACGCAGGTGATGCTGTAGGGCGAGTTACTCGAGACCGAGCTTGGCCAAGTAGTCGTCGTAACTGCCGCGGTGGTCGATGATCGTGCCTGGGCGAACCTCAAGCACCCGCGTCGCCAGCGTGCTGACGAACTCGCGGTCGTGCGAGACAAACACCAGCGTGCCAGAGAACTTCTCCAGTGCGGTGTTGAGCGACTCGATCGACTCCATATCCAAGTGGTTCGTCGGCTCGTCCATCAGCAGCACGTTGGGCCGCTCGAGCATCAACCGGCCAAACAGCATGCGACCTTGCTCGCCGCCGGAGAGAACCTTCACCGACTTGGCGAACTCATCGCCGGAAAACAGTAGGCGCCCGAGCGTGCCGCGGGTCAGCGTCTCGATGTCGGCGCCTTCATAGCCGCCTGACCGAACGCAGCGGCTGATCCAGTCCACCAGGTTGGTGTCGCCCTCGAACTCGGCGGAGTGGTCCTGCGCGTAGTAGCCAAGACGTGCCTTCTCCGCCCACTTGAGCTTGCCCTTGCCGGTCAACTCCCCGGCCAGCAGGCGCAGCAGCGTGGTCTTGCCGACGCCGTTCTCGCCGACGATGGCGACCTTCTCGCCTGCTTCGATGTGGATACCGAAGTCCTTGATCACGGTCGGCCCGTCGTCGTAGGCAAAGCTCAGCCCCTCTACTTCGAGCGCCAGACGATGCAGCTTGTCCTTGTCGTCGTAATCGAAGCGGATGAAGGGATACTGCCGTGACGACGGCTTGACGTCCTCGACCTTGAGCTTGTCGATCTGCTTCATGCGGCTGGTGGCCTGACGCGCCTTCGACTTGTGGGCGCGGAAGCGGCGCACGAATTCTTCGAGCTCGGCGATGCGGTCCTTGGCCTTGGCGTTGGCCGACATCTGGCGCTGGCGGGCCAGCGTCGACGCTTCCATGTAGTCGTCGTAGGTGCCCGGATAGACCTGGATGGTCCCGTAGTCGAGGTCGGCCATGTGCGTGCAGACCTGGTTCAGGAAGTGCCGGTCGTGGGAGATGATGACCATCGTCGACTCGCGCTCGTTGAGCACGCCCTCGAGCCAGCGAATCGTGTTGATGTCGAGGTTGTTGGTTGGCTCGTCGAGCAGCAGGATGTCGGGGTTGGCGAACAGCGCCTGGCACAGCAATACGCGCAGCTTCCAGCCCGGCGCGACTTCGCGCATCGGACCCTGGTGCTGCTCCACCGGGATGCCCACGCCGAGCAACAGCTCACCGGCGCGCGACTCGGCGGTGTAGCCGTCGAACTCGGCAAAGCGGCCCTCCAGCTCGGCCGCCTTCATGTAATCGTCCTCGGTCGCCTCCGGATTGGCGTAGATGGCGTCCTTCTCCTGCATCACCGCCCACATCTCGGCATGACCCATCATCACGACGTCCAGAACCCGGCTGTCCTCGTAGGCGAACTGATCCTGGCGCAGGTAAGCCATGCGTTCGTGCTGATCCTTGCTGACATTGCCGCCAGACGGTTCAAGCACACCACAGAGAATCTTCATGAAGGTCGACTTGCCGGCGCCGTTGGCGCCAATCAACCCGTAGCGGTAACCGTCACTAAACTTGACGCTGACATTCTCGAACAGGGGCTTGGCCCCGAACTGCTGGGTGATGTTGGCCGAAACCAGCATGGTCAATCCTTTGCTTCGAAATCGAGGTGGCCATCGATGATGGTGTAGCGAACGCGGCCGCGCATCGTCTGGCCCAAGAACGGCGAGTTGCGCCCCTGGCTCACCAGGGCGTTGCGACTGACCACCCAGACGGCGTCCGGGTCGAATACGCAAACGTCAGCGGGTGCGCCGTCATGCAGCTGCCCCAGGGTCAAGCCGAGCACCCGGGAGGGCCGGCAAGTCACCGCAGCCAGCGCCGCCGGCAGGCTGATCTTCAACTCGGCCGCCCACGCCAGCGTCAGCGGCAGTAGCAGTTCCAGGCCCGTAGCGCCGGACTCCGACTCAGCAAATGGCACTTCCTTGGTGTCATCGTCGAGCGGCGCATGGTCCGAACACACTGCGTCGATGGTGCCGTCGAGCACACCCGCGCGCAGCGCCTGCCGGTCAGACTCCGAGCGCAAGGGCGGCATCAGGTGCAGTTGGGCATCGAAGCGCGCAAGCCCGGCGTCGGTCAGGTGCAAGTGATGCGCTGCGACATCGCAGCTTAGCGGCAGGCCCTCGGCCTTCGCTGCGCGCACCAGCTCTACGCCCGCGGCGCTGGACAAGCGGCACAGGTGCACTCGCGCGCCGGTGACCCGCATCAGCTGCAAGATTGTGGCAATTGCCAGAGTCTCCGCGACCACAGGGATGCCAACCAACCCCAGCGCGCCCGCCAATGCGCCTTCGTGGGCGACACCATTGCGCGCCAAGTGGGGGTCCTGAGGTCGCAACCACACGGGATAATCGAAGGTCGCGGCGTATTGCATGGCACGCATCAACACTTGAGTGTCGGTGATGGCGGCGTCGGCCTGACTGAATGCTACGCAGCCCGCTTCGGTCAGCTCGGACATCTCGGTGATGGTCGCGCCCGCCAGCCCCAGCGTGAGCGCCCCGACCGGATAGACGCGTGGTCCGGGGAGATTGCGCGCACGGAATTTGAGCATCTCGACCAGACCCGGCTCGTCGAGCGGCGGATCGGTGTCCGGAGGACAGGCCAGCGCGGTGACACCGCCCACCGTGGCCGCGCGCATCTCCGACTCCAAAGTTGCCTTGTGCTCAAGGCCGGGCTCGCGCAACCGCGCTGCGAGGTCGACCAGACCGGGCGCCACCACCAAGCCGCTGACGTCAATCACCCGTTGGGCGTTGAAGTCGGCCGGCGCTTGGCCGACGGACACCACCCGCCCGGCGGCGATGCACACGTCAGCAATCTGGTCGAATCCGCTTGCCGGGTCGATGACCCGTCCGCCACGCAGATGGATCTTCATGCCGCATCCCCGATCAGCAGGTTCATCACCGCCATTCGCACCGCGATGCCGAAGGTCACTTGCGGCAAGATCACCGCCTGCGGACCGTCGGCCACCGCCGAATCGATCTCAACGCCGCGGTTCATCGGTCCCGGATGCATCACGATCGCGTCCGGCGCGGCGAGCGCCAGCTTCTCGGGCGTCAGTCCGTAGTTTTTAAAGTATTCCCCGGCCGAGGGCAGTAAAGACCCCTTCATCCGTTCGTTCTGCAGGCGCAGCATCATCACCACGTCGACGCCCCGAAGACCGGCATTCATGTCGTGGAATACCTTAACGCCGAGTTCCTCGACACCAGCTGGCAGCAAGGTGCGCGGGGCCACCACACGGATGTCGCGCACACCGAGGGTGCGCAGCGCATGAATCTCGGAGCGGGCGACGCGGCTGTGCAGAACATCGCCGACGATAGCCACCGAAAGCGGTGCGAAGTCGCCCTTGAACTGGCGGATGGTGAACATGTCCAGCAGTCCCTGAGTGGGGTGTGCGTGGCGACCGTCGCCAGCGTTGATCACGCCAATATGCGGACGAACATGGCGGGCGATGAAGTGCGCCGCCCCGCTGGCGGCATGGCGCACGACAAACATGTCGGCGTCCATGGCTTCGAGGTTTTGCACCGTATCCAGCATCGTCTCGCCCTTGCTTTGGCTGCTGGTCGCGACGTTGAGGCTGATCACATCAGCCGACAGTCGCTTGGCGGCGATCTCAAACGTGGTGCGGGTGCGCGTCGACGATTCGAAGAAGAGGTTGAAGACGGTCTTGCCTTTGAGCAGCGGCAGCTTCTTGACCTCGCGCTCCCCAACGCTGACGAACGACGCGGCCGCATCAAGGATGCTGAGTAAGGTTTCGCGGGGCAGCCCCTCGAGCGTCAGCAGATGGCGCAGACGGCCGTCAGAGGTCAATTGCTCGCCGACCATCAGTGCCTCGCGTACCAGGTGTGAAGGATGGCTTGCGCGGCAAGCTGGTCGACCAGCGCCTTGCGCGCGGTCGCGCCCAGGCCCTGCGCCGCCAAGTCCGCCTCAGCCACCACCGACGAATACGATTCGTCGACCAGTTCGGCCGGCAAGCCGAAACGGCCTTCCAGCTGACGAGCGAACTTGCGACAGCGGTCGTTCATCGGGTGGTCCTGTGCATCGGGCGCGGGCAGCCCCACCACCACGCAATGCGGCTGCCACTCGGCGATGATCTCGCCGATTCGCGCAAAACGGCGCTCGTTGTCGCGTGCTGTGATGGTCTCGAGCGGATGCGCGGTACGCAACGCTGATTCGCCGACCGCTACGCCGATGCGGCGCTCGCCAAAGTCGAAAGCCAGCACCGTGCCAGCCATCAGGCGTGGCCCGCCGACTCTGACAGGCTCCCCGGCTCGACGCCCAGCAGCGCCAGTGCGCGATCGACGCGTTCATTAATCGGCGCGTCAAACAGGATCTTCGGATCCGCCTGTACCGACAACCAGGCGTTCTGGGCCATCTCGTCTTCAAGCTGGCCCGCCGTCCAGCCCGCGTAACCCAGACTGACGATCATCTCGACTGGCCCCTGGCCGGCGGCGCAGGCCTCCAAGATGTCGCGCGAGGTTGTCAGCGAGACGCCTTCCTTGACCGTCAGGGTCGACTGCCACGCGCCCGTCGGACGGTGCAGGACGAATCCGCGGTCCGTTTGAACCGGGCCACCGAACAGGACCGGACGCTCAGCCAGAGTGGTCTGGTCGAGGTCGATGTTGATTTGGCGAAACAGAGCACCCATCGTCATGTCGGTGGGGCGGTTGACGACGATCCCCAAAGCACCGTCGGTGTTGTGCTCGCACACGTAGGTCAGGGTCCCGGCAAAGTGCGGGTCTTCCATGCCCGGCATGGCAATCAGAAAGTGATGGGTTAGATCCAGCGAGGCCATGTCGGGATTGTAGCGGTGGGGTACGCGCCTGTCGCGGCGCACAAAAAAGGCCGGCAGTGCCGGCCTTTCTCGCGAGCAGATACTTGACTCAAGCGGCTTCCACGTCGACTGCCGACGACACGTCGGGCTGGTCGAGCAAGGTCACCAGCGCCATCGGGGCGTTGTCGCCCTGACGGAAGCCAAACTTCAGGATGCTCAGGTAACCGCCCGGACGACTGGCGTAGCGCGGACCCAACACATCGAACAGCTTGACCACCATCTCGCGGTCACGCAGGCGGTTGAACGCCAGGCGACGGTTGGCGAGCGTCGGGTTCTTGGCCAGCGTGATCATCGGTTCAGCCACGCGGCGCAGTTCTTTGGCCTTCGGCAGCGTGGTCTTGATGGTCTCGTAACGCAGCAGCGCATTGGTCAGGTTGCGCAGCATAGCCAGACGATGGCTGCTGGTACGGTTCAGTTTTCTCAGTCCATGACGGTGACGCATGGTGGTCTCCTCAGCTGCGCTCGAGACCGGCCGGCGGCCAGTTCTCCAGCTTCATTCCCAGTGTCAGACCTCGCGAGGCCAACACTTCCTTGATTTCGGTGAGCGACTTGCGGCCCAGGTTGGGAGTCTTCAGCAACTCCGCCTCGGTACGCTGGATCAGATCACCGATGTAATAGATGTTCTCGGCCTTCAGGCAATTCGCCGAACGGACAGTCAGTTCCAGATCGTCGACCGGACGCAACAGCACGGGGTCGACTTGCGGTGCGCGCGTCGGCTCGCCCGGCGATTCGGTGCTCTGGAAATTCGAGAACGTCGAGAGCTGATCCATCAGCACCGTCGCCGCCTGACGCAACGCGTCTTCCGGCTCGATGACGCCGTTGGTCTCGATGTCGATAACCAGCTTGTCGAGGTCGGTGCGTTGTTCCACACGCGCCGCCTGAACGTCGTAACTCACACGACGAATAGGCGAGAACGAGGCGTCCAACACGAGCGTGCCGATCTGCCGCGCCTGCAAGCTGTCGTTGCGCAGATTGCCAGGCACGTAGCCGCGGCCCCGCTCGACCTTGATTTCCATGTTGAGCGAGCCACCCGGGTTGACGTGAGCGATCACGTGATCCGGATTAATCACCTCGATGTCGTGCGCCAGGCCGATATCACCCGCGGTGACCACGCCTTCGCCGTCCTTCTTGAGCTCGACCAAGACTTCGTTGCGGCTGTTCAGCTTGAACACCACGCCCTTGAGGTTGAGCATCAAGTCGACCACGTCTTCCTGAACACCGTCGATGGTCGAGTATTCATGAACGACGCCATTAATGCGGACCTCGGTCGGCGCATAACCGGCCATCGACGACAGCAAGATGCGGCGCAACGCATTGCCCAGAGTGTGGCCATAGCCCCGTTCGAACGGTTCCATGACGATCCGGGCGTGCGTCGGCGACAGCGTCTCGACGTCGATGATTCGCGGCTTCAGAAATCCTTCACTCTGCATGAATGCTTACCCTCAGGTGTCGCCGAGCATTCGCAGCCCGGCGGGATTCAGTTCTTGACGATTACTTCGAGTACAGTTCGACGACCAGGTTTTCCTTGATCGTTGCGGGCAAGTCGATGCGCTGCGGAGCGCTCTTGTAGGTGCCCTTGAGCGCCTTGGCGTCGACTTCGACCCACTCCGGGAAGCCGCGCTGCTCAGCCGAAGCCACCGACGCCTTCAGGCGCAAGTTGTTCTTTCGCCGTCGGAGCGACTTCCAGAATGTCACCCGCCTTCAACTGATAGGCCGGGATGTTCACGCGGCGACCGTTGACCAGAATGGCGTTGTGGCGGACCACTTGACGCGCTTCGTTGCGCGAGGCGCCAAAGCCCATGCGGAAAGCCACGGTATCCAGGCGGCTTTCGAGCATCTGCAGGAGGCTCTCACCGGTGATGCCCTTGCGGCGATCGGCTTCCTTGTAGGTCTTGCGGAACTGACGCTCGAGCACGCCGTAGATGCGGCGGATCTTTTGCTTTTCACGCAGCTGTGCACCGTAGTCCGACAGCTTGACCTGCTTCTGGCCATGCTGGCCGGGGGCGTAGGCGCGGCGTTCGATCGCACACTTGTCCGAGAAGCACTTGTCACCCTTGAGGAACAGCTTCTCGCCTTCGCGGCGGCACTGACGGCACTTGGCGTCGAGGTTTCTTGCCATGTCTTGCTCCAGTCCTTAAATGCGACGCTTCTTCGGCGGACGGCACCCGTTGTGCGGGATCGGCGTCACATCCGAGATGCTCATGATCTTGAAACCCACGTTGTTCAGCGCGCGCACCGCCGACTCCCGACCCGGGCCAGGGCCCTTGATGCGGACTTCGAGGTTCTTGACGCCGTACTCCTGGGCAGCGCGGCCGGCGTTCTCGGCAGCGATCTGCGCCGCGAACGGGGTGGATTTGCGCGAGCCCTTGAAACCGCCGCCGCCCGAGGTCGCCCACGACAGAGCGTTGCCCTGACGATCGGTGATCGTGACGATGGTGTTGTTGAACGACGCGTGAATATGCGCGATGCCTTCCGATACGCTCTTGCGGACCTTCTTGCGGACTCGGTTATTCGCTTTGGTAGCCATGGATCAGTCCTTGATTACTTGGTGGCGCGGATGGCCTTGCGCGGACCCTTCCGGGTACGAGCGTTGGTACGGGTACGCTGGCCACGAACCGGCAGACCCTTACGGTGACGGACGCCGCGGTAGCAGCCCAGGTCCATCAAGCGCTTGATGCTCATCGACACTTCACGGCGCAGGTCGCCCTCGACCGTGAACTTGCCAACCTCATCCCGCAGACGTTCCATCTCTGCGTCGGTGAGATCCTTGATCTTCTTCGAATGAGCAACGCCAGCGGTCTCGCAGATCATGCGAGCGCGGGTGCGGCCGATACCGAAGATGGCGGTCAGGCCGATCTCGGTGTGTTGGTGGTTGGGGATGTTGACCCCTGCAATCCGTGCCATTTCTTGCTACCTCGTGTCAGTGATCGCCGCGGCTCAGCCTTGGCGTTGCTTGTGACGCGCGTCTGCGCAGATCACGCGGACGATCCCGTTGCGGCGGATGATCTTGCACTTGCGGCAGATCTTCTTGACCGATGCCTGAACTCTCATGGTTCACCCTTTCCTTTAACTCATTTGGCGCGGAAAACAATCCGCGCCCGCGACAGGTCGTAAGGCGTTAACTCGACCGTCACCTTGTCACCTGGAAGGATCCGGATGTAGTGCATCCGCATCTTTCCCGAAATATGTCCGAGCACAACATGCCCGTTCTCCAACTTCACCTTAAACGTCGCGTTGGGAAGGTTCTCGAGCACTTCCCCCTGCATCTGAATCGCGTCTTCCTTGGACATTGATTAGCGGCCCGCCAGGGGCGACATACCCTTGAAATTCGCTTTCTTCAACAAGCCCTCGTACTGTTGCGACATCATGTGCGCCTGCACCTGCGTCATGAAATCCATCGAAACCACTACGATGATCAGCAAGGACGTCCCGCCGAAATAGAACGGCGTCCCCAAAGCGACCACCAAGAATTCTGGCAACAGGCAAACCAAGGTGATGTACACAGCACCGGCCATCGTCAAACGCATGGTGACTTTGTCGATGTACTTCGCGGTCTGATCACCCGGACGAATGCCCGGAATAAATGCCCCACTGCGCTTCAAGTTGTCCGCGGTCTCCTTCGGGTTGAAGACCAGAGCGGTGTAAAAGAAGCAGAAGAAAACAATGGCCGACGCGTACAAGGCGACATAGACCGGTTGTCCGGGCGCCAACGCACCCGCAACGTCGCGCAGCCAAACCATGCTTTCAGACTGACCGAACCAGCCCGACAGCGTCGCCGGGAACAGGATGATGCTGGAGGCAAAGATCGGCGGGATCACGCCGGCCATATTCAGCTTGAGCGGAAGGTGGGAACTCTGCCGCCATACACCTTATTGCCGACTTGGCGCTTGGCGTAATTCACCAAGATCTTGCGCTGGCCGCGCTCGACAAACACCACGAAATAGGTGACTGCAATCACGGCAGCGAACAGGGCGATGATCATCGGAATCGAGAACGAACCCGTCCGACCCAGTTCCAGCGTGCTCCCGACCGCTTGTGGCAAGCCCGCGACAATGCCGGCAAAGATAATCATCGAAATGCCATTGCCGACACCACGCTCGGTGATTTGCTCACCCAGCCACATCAAAAACATCGTGCCGGCGGTCAGCGTCAGGATGGTGGTGATACGGAATACCAATCCCGGATCGAGCACCAGGCCAGGCTGAGATTCGAGCGCGATAGAAATGCCCAAGGCCTGCACCACTGCCAGTAGCACAGTGCCGTAACGCGTGTAACGGGTGATCTTGCGACGGCCGGCTTCGCCCTCTTTCTTCAGGGCTTCCAGTTCAGGCGACATCACCGATGCCAGCTGCATGATGATCGACGCCGAGATATACGGCATGATCCCCAGCGCGAAGATGGTGAATCGCGACAAGGCGCCGCCGGAGAACATGTTGAACATGCCCAAAATGCCGCCTTGCTGACTCTTGAATAGCTGCTCAAGGACCGTCGGGTCGATGCCCGGCACCGGAATGTGGGCGCCGATGCGATAGACGACGAGCGCACCCACCAGAAAGAGCAGGCGACGCTTGAGGTCGCCCAACTTTCCGATTGATCCGAGTGCGTTCGCTGCGGTCGCCACAGTGCTATTCCTCAGGCCTCAGGCGACGCGTCGACGACGCTACCGCCAGCCGCTTCGATGGCTGCGCGAGCGCCTTTGGTCACGCGCACGCCGGAAAGCTTGACGGCACGGTCGATGCTGCCCGACAGGATGACCTTGGCCCCGGTGCACAGCTGGCTAATCAGCCCAGCTCGCTTGAGGGTCAGCACGTCGATGTCAGCGATGTCGATGTAGCGCAGGTCGCCCAAACGCACTTCAGCAGTCAGCCCTTCGGCCAGCGACTTGAAGCCACGCTTCGGCAGCCGACGCTGCAGCGGCATCTGACCGCCTTCGAAACCGACCTTGTGGAAGCCGCCGGCACGGGACTTTTGGCCCTTGTGACCGCGACCGGCGGTCTTGCCCAAGCCCGAACCGATGCCGCGACCGACGCGACGACGCTCTTTCTTCGAACCCTCTGCGGGCTTGATGGTGTTCAGTTCCATGTCAGGCCTCGGTCTTCAACAGAAAATAAGCGGCGTTGACCATCCCGCGGTTGGCTGGTGTGTCCAGCACTTCCACGGTCTGGTTAAGTCGACGCAAACCTAAACCGGCCACGCACGCGCGGTGGTTTTGTTTGGTGCCGATGGGGCTCTTCACCAGGGTGACCTTGAAGGTCGCCGGCTTGGCCGCGGCAGCGGATTTCTTGGTGGCCATGGATTACCCCAGGATCTCGTCAACCGACTTGCCACGCTTGGCAGCAATCTCGGACGGCGTGTAAACGTTGCGCAGGCCGTTGATGGTTGCGCGAACGACGTTGTACGGGTTGGTTGAGCCGAAACACTTGGCCAACACATTGCGAACACCCATCACTTCGAACACGGCGCGCATCGGGCCACCGGCGATGATGCCGGTACCTTCGGACGCAGGCTGAATCAGCACCGTCGAGGCGCCATGCCGGCCGATCACAGCGTGATGGAAGGTGCCATCCTTGAGCGGGACCTTGCCGAGCGTGCGACGGGCCTCGTCGAGCGACTTTTGCATCGCCGAAGGCACTTCACGCGCCTTGCCTTTGCCCATGCCGACCCCGCCCTCGCCATCACCGACCACGGTCAGTGCGGCGAAGCCAAGAATCCGGCCACCCTTAACGACCTTGGTGACGCGATTGACCGCGATCGTCTTCTCGCGAAGGCCGTCGCCCTTGTCTTCCGTTTGTTGCTGGTTTCTGGTTGCCATCGCAGCCCCGATCAGAACTTGAGTCCGCCTTCACGCGCTGCTTCCGCAAGCGCCTTCACGCGACCATGAAATTTGAAACCGCTGCGATCGAACGCGACTTCTTCGATACCCAGCGCCTTGGCCTTTTCGGCGATCTTCTTGCCGATCTGCTCGGCCGCACCGATGGTGCCGCCGTTGCCGATGGTGGCTCGCAAGTCCTTGTCCAGCGTCGAAGCGCTGGCCAATACACGCGCACCGTCCGCGTCGATGATCTGCGCGTAGATGTGTTGGTTCGAGCGGAGCACCGACAGGCGAACCGCACGCAAGCCGCGGATGCGCAGACGGGTGCTGCGGGCCCGGCGGAGACGTGTTTGCTTCTTGTCCATGTTGTCGGCCCCTTACTTCTTCTTGGTCTCTTTGATGACCACGACCTCGTCGGAGTACCGAACGCCCTTGCCCTTGTAAGGCTCCGGCGGGCGATACCCACGAATGTCTGCAGCCACCTGCCCCAAAACCTGCTTATCGATGCCCTTGAGCACGATTTCGGTCTGAGTCGGCGTTTCTACCTTGATGCCAGCCGGCATCTTGTGTTCAACCGGGTGCGAGAACCCGAGCGACAGGTTGACCTTATCGCCTTGGGCTTGAGCGCGGTAACCCACGCCGACCAGGTTGAGCTTGCGCTCAAAACCCTTGCTCACACCGACAACCATGTTCGCCAGCAGGGCGCGCAATGTGCCGCTCATAGCGTTGGCACGGATGCTGTCCTCGACGACCTTAACCTGCAGCTGGCCGTTGGCCTGCTCGACAGCAACGTAGTGCGGATGCGTCTGCACCAGCTGACCGAGCGGGCCCTTGATGGCGATCGAACCGCTGCCGATCTGACACTCGACGCCCGACGGCAGAGCTACTGGGGATTTACCGATACGTGACATGGCTCCCCCTTAAGCGACCAGGCAAAGGACTTCGCCGCCGACGCCAAGGCTGCGTGCCTTGCGGTCGGTGACAACACCCTTCGGCGTCGAAACAATGGCAATACCCAAGCCGTTCATCACTCGCGGGATGTCACGGCTCTGGCGGTAGATACGCAGACCCGGGCGGCTGACACGCTCGATGCGGTCAATCACTGGGCGGCCGACGTAGTACTTGAGGCCAACGTGGAGGGTTGCCTTGCCGGCGTCGCTACGCACCGAGAAGTCCTCGATGTAACCCTCGTCCTTCAACACCTGGGCGATGGCCACTTTGAGCTTCGAAGACGGCATTTCCACTGCGGCTTTTTCTGCCGACTGACCATTGCGGATGCGGGTCAGCATATCGGCGATCGGATCACTCATGCTCATGGTTGCGCCCTCTTACCAGCTGGCCTTGACAAGTCCCGGAACACCGCCTTGCATGGCGATTTCACGGAGCTTGCTGCGGCCGAGGCCGAACTTGCGATACACGCCACGCGGACGACCGGTGATTTGGCAGCGGTTGCGTTGACGCACCGGGCTGCTGTTGCGCGGCAGGCGCTGCAGCTTGAGCCGTGCGGCGAAACGCTCGTCCTCGGACTTCGACTGGTCGTTGATGATTGCCTCAAGCGCGGCACGCTTGGGGGCGAACTGCTCCGCGGTCTTACGACGCTTGTTCTCGCGGTTGATCAGTGACAACTTTGCCATTGTTGTGCCTCAGTTCTTGAACGGGAAGCGGAACGCTGCCAGCAGGGCGCGCGCCTCTTCGTCGGTCTTGGCGGTGGTGGTGATGGTGATGTTCATCCCGCGCAGGGCATCAACCTTGTCGTACTCGATCTCGGGGAAGATGATCTGTTCTTTGACGCCCATGTTGTAGTTACCACGGCCGTCAAACCCCTTGCCCGACACGCCGCGGAAGTCACGCACGCGCGGCAGCGCAATGGTGATCAGGCGGTCGAGAAACTCGTACATGTGCGACTTGCGCAGCGTGACCTTGCAGCCGACCGGATAGCCTTCGCGGATCTTGAAACCGGCGATCGACTTGCGGGCCAGCGTCACCACCGGCTTCTGGCCAGCGATTTTTTGCATGTCGCCAACCGCATGTTCCATGACCTTCTTGTCGGCGACAGCCTCGCCGACGCCCATGTTCAGGGTGATTTTCTGGATACGCGGGACTTCCATCACCGACTTGTAGCCAAATTGGCTCATCAGCGATTTGACGACTTCGCCGCGATAAAACTCTTCGAAACGTGCCATGTCGTTTGCCCCTTAGCCGGTGATGGTCTCGCCGGTCGACTTGTAAAAGCGGACCCGGCTGCCGTCCTCGAGGACGCGAATGCCCACGCGATCAGCCTTGCTGGTCGCGGGATTGAAAATAGCGATGTTGGACACCTGGATCGGCATTTCCTTAGCGACGATGCCGCCCGATTCACCCTTCATGGGGTTCGGCTTGACATGCTTCTTCACCAGGTTGATGCCCTGCACCAGCACACGCTGCTCATCGATGACTTGGACCACCGCACCACGGCGACCTTTGTCGCGCCCGGTGTTGACGATCACTTCATCTCCACGACGAATCTTTCTCATGGCGACGCCTCAGATGACTTCCGGAGCCAGCGACACGATCTTCATGAAGCGCTCGGTGCGCAGTTCGCGCGTGACCGGGCCGAAGATGCGGGTGCCGATCGGCTCCAGCTTGTTGTTAAGCAAAACAGCCGCATTGCCGTCGAACTTGATCAGCGAGCCGTCCGGACGACGCACGCCCTTGGCGGTGCGCACAACCACAGCGTTGTACACGTCGCCCTTCTTGACGCGACCACGCGGGGCGGCTTCTTTGATGCTGACCTTGATGATGTCGCCCACCGAGGCGTAGCGACGCTTAGAGCCGCCGAGCACCTTGATGCACATCACCGAGCGAGCGCCGGTGTTGTCGGCTACGTCGAGCCGGGATTGCATTTGAATCACGATGTCATCTCCAACTTAGCGCTCAGAGAACGCCAGTCTTGGACCCCGTCGGGGCATAAACCCTGACAGCCGTCAGGGCACGAAAAACCAAGCCCGAGAGCTTAGCGCAGAATTAACTTGCTGCGCAAGCCCCCGGGGGTACAGCAATACTAAAACGATCGATCAGCTGATCGCGCGCTCAACGATACGGGTGACGCGCCACGACTTGTTGCGCGAGATCGGACGGCACTCTTCGATCTGCACCAAGTCACCCGCGTTGCACTCGTTGGTCTCGTCATGAGCAGCGTACTTCTTCGACTTGGTCACCACCTTGCCGTAGATCGGGTGCTTCACTCGACGCTCGACCAGAACGGTGACGGTCTTGTTCATCTTGTCGCTGACGACGCGGCCGGTTTCTGACCGGCGCAGTGCAGTTTGTTCGCTCATGCCGAAGCCTTTTCACGCAGGAGGGTACGGACGCGCGCGATGTCGCGGCGCACCTGTTTGAGCTGGTTGGTGTTGGTCAGCTGTTGAGTGGCGTGCTGGATGCGCGTTGAAAACTGCGCCTTCAGCAGGTCCATCAGCTCAGCATTCAACTCTTCCACCGATTTATTACGCAGTTCGCTGGCCTTCATGACTTAGCTCCCGATGTGACGGAGAACGAAGGTGGTGGCGAGCGGAAGCTTGGCAGCAGCCAGGCGGAAAGCCTCGCGCGCCAGCGCTTCGGGAACGCCGTCCATCTCGTACAACACTTTGCCCGGCTGGATCTCGGCAACCCAGTACTCCGGGTTGCCCTTACCGCCACCCATCCGAACTTCGGCCGGCTTCTTCGAAATCGGCTTGTCCGGGAAGATGCGGATCCAGATGCGACCACCGCGCTTGATGTGGCGGGTCATCGCACGACGAGCCGCCTCAATCTGGCGTGCAGTGATGCGGCCACGGACAGTCGCCTTGAGACCGAAGTCGCCAAAGCTGACCTTGTTGCCGCGGGTTGCGATGCCGGTATTGCGGCCCTTCTGGACCTTCCGGTATTTGGTTCTAGACGGCTGCAGCATGCTTCGGGCCCGCCTTTCTCACTCGTTTTTCAGCTTCCGGGGCAGCTGCCGGGGCTTCGCCCTGGGCCAGCACTTCACCCTTGTAGATCCACACTTTGATGCCGATGATCCCGTAGGTCGTCGAGGCTTCGGAGGTGGCGTAATCGATGTTGGCGCGCAGGGTGTGCAGGGGCACACGGCCTTCGCGGTACCACTCGGTGCGAGCGATTTCGGCGCCGTTTAGACGGCCGGCGCTCATGATCTTGATGCCCTGGGCACCGAGACGCATCGCGTTCTGAATGGCGCGACGCATAGCGCGGCGAAACATGATCCGCTTCTCCAGCTGCTGGGCGATGTTGTCGGCCACCAGTTGAGCGTCGGTCTCCGGCTTGCGCACCTCTTCGATGTTGACGTGCACCGGCACGCCCATCATCTTTTGCAGGGACGCCTTCAGCGCTTCGATGTCCTCACCCTTCTTGCCGATGACAACACCTGGACGACCGCTGTGGATGGTGATGCGGGCATTCTTGGCCGGACGCTCGATAACAACCCGGCTAACCGCTGCACCACGCAGTTTCTTCTTCAAAAAGCCACGGACCTTGACGTCTTCGTTGAGCAGCGTCGGGAAGTTCTTGCTGTTGGCGTACCAACGGCTGTCCCAATCGCGCGTCACACTCAGGCGGAAGCCGCGGGGGCTGATTTTCTGTCCCATGTCCGCTCCTTAATTTCCGACAGTCAACGTGATGTGGCACGTCGGCTTCATGATCCGGTCGCCACGGCCCTTGGCGCGCGCGGTGAAGCGACGCATAAAGGTTCCGCGGTCGATGTAGATGCTGGTCACCTTGAGGGTGTCGATGTCGGCACCGTCGTTGTGCTCGGCGTTGGCAATGGCCGACTCCAGCACCTTCTTGATGATTTCGGCGCCACGCTTAGGGCTGAACGTCAAAATGTTCAGCGCCCGATCGACCGGCAGGCCGCGGATCTGGTCGGCAACCAGACGGCCTTTTTGGGCCGACAAGCGCACGCCGCGCAGGATGGCTTTGGTTTGCATAGTCGTCATCCCCTTACTTCTTCGCCTTCTTGTCCGCCGAGTGACCCTTAAACGTACGGGTCAGGGCGAACTCGCCGAGCTTGTGGCCGACCATGTTCTCGTTGACGAACACGGGCACATGCTGGCGGCCGTTGTGGACGGCGATGGTGAGACCGACGAAATCCGGCAACACCGTGGAACGGCGTGACCAGGTCTTGATCGGACGCTTGTCGGCCGTCGCGCGGGCGGTTTCCGCCTTCTTGACCAAATGGTGGTCGCAGAACGGGCCTTTCTTGATTGAACGTGCCATGGCTTATCCCTTGGTAGCGTGACGGCGACGAACAATCATGCTGCTCGTACGCTTGTTGCGACGGGTGCGGTAGCCCTTGGTCGGCTGACCCCACGGGGTCACCGGATGCGGGTTGCCCTGACCGGCCTTGCCTTCACCACCACCGTGCGGGTGATCGACCGCGTTCATGGCCGCGCCACGAACCGTCGGACGGATACCGCGCCAGCGTTGGGCACCGGCCTTGCCGATGGAACGCAGGCTGTGCTCTTCGTTGCCGACTTCGCCGATAGTGGCGCGGCAATCGACGTGAACCTTGCGGATCTCACCCGAGCGCAGCCGCAGCTGGGCGTAGACGCCTTCGCGTGCCAACAGCTGAACCGAAGTGCCGGCAGCGCGAGCCAGTTGGGCGCCCTTGCCCGGCAACATCTCGATGCAATGGATCGTCGAGCCAACCGGGATGTTGCGCAACGGGAGGGTGTTACCCGGCTTGATCGGCGCTTCGGAGCCGTTCATGATCGGCGAGCCCTGCGACACGCCACGCGGCGCGAGGATGTAACGACGCTCGCCATCCGCGTACAGCAACAAGGCCAAATGGGCGCTGCGGTTCGGGTCGTATTCCAGACGCTCGACGCGGGCCGGGATGCCGTCCTTATCGTTGCGCTTGAAATCGACGATCCGATAGTGCTTCTTATGACCGCCGCCCATGTGGCGCGTGGTGATGTGGCCGTTGTTGTTGCGACCCGCGGTGCGGTTTTTACGCTCCAGCAGACTAGCCAGCGGCTTGCCCTTGTGCAGCTCCGGATTGACCACCTTGACGACCGCACGGCGGCCGGCCGAAGTGGGTTTGACTTTGATCAGTGCCATGGCTTAAGCCCCCAGCGTGAAGTCAAGGTCTTGGCCGGCTTTGATGCCGACGTAGGCCTTGCGGACATCGCTGCGACGGCCGGTGAAACGACCGAACCGCTTTTGCTTGCCCTTGACGTTGACCACCTGCACCGACTCGACGTCCACCTTGAACAAAGCCTCGACTGCGGCTTTGATCTCCGGCTTGGTCGCGTCGGAGGCGACGCGGAACACCACCTGGTTGTTGCGCTCGGCAACAAAGGTGCTCTTTTCCGAGATGTGCGGTGCCAGCAGCACCTGATAAATACGTTCCTGACTGATGGTGCTCATGCCCACATCTCCTCGATCTTGGCCACCGCAGCCTTGGTCATCAGGACTTTGCGTGAACCCACCAAACTGACCGGGTCGGCGTGACTCACCGGCACCACGTAGACGTGCGGCAGATTGCGGCACGACAGGTACAGGTTTTCGCTGACCTCGTCGGTGATGATCAGCACTTCCTTAAGGCCCAGCGCGGTCAGGCGATCGGCTAGCAGCTTGGTCTTCGGCGCTTCGACATCGAAACTCTCGACCACCGTCAGACGCTCTTCGCGGGCCAGTTGCGACAGGATGGTCGCCATGCCAGCGCGGTACATCTTGCGATTAACCTTCTGGGTGAAGTTTTCGTCCGGCAGGTTCGGGAAGGTCTTGCCGCCACCACGCCACAGCGGGCTAGAAGCCATACCTGCGCGCGCACGGCCGGTGCCCTTCTGCTTCCAGGGCTTGCGGGTCGACTTGGCGATCTCGCTACGACCCTTTTGGGCACGGGTGCCTTGACGCGCATTGGCGAGGAAGGCGGTGACGAGCTGATGCACCAGCGACTCGTTGTAGTCGCGTGCGAACAACTCGTCGGAGGCGGTCAGACCGCCTTTGACCGGCTTACCGCTCTCGTTGATGAGTGCCAACTCCATCATGCACCTCCCTTAATAGCGGGGCGCACAACAACGTCGGAACCCTTGGATCCCGGCACCGCGCCCTTGACCAGCAGCAGCTGGCGCTCGGCGTCGACGCGGACCACTTCGAGGTTAAGCGTGGTGCGCTTGACCGCACCGTAATGGCCGGCCATGCGCTTGCCGGGAAACACACGACCTGGATCCTGCGCCATACCGATGGAGCCCGGCGCGTTGTGGGAGATCGAGTTACCGTGGCTGGCGCGGTTCGAGCTGAAGTTGTGGCGCTTAATGGAACCGCTGAAACCTTTACCCTGGCTGGTGCCAGTGACGTCTACCTTTTGGCCGACAGCGAAGATTTCGACGCTCAACGCCTTGCCCGGCGCGAAATCGCCAAGCGACGCGGCGTCGATGTGGAATTCATGCATGCCACGACCCGCCTCGACGCCAGCTTTGGCGTACTGACCGGCCACCGACTTGGTGACGCGGCTGGCACGACGCTCGCCGAACGAGAGCTGTACGGCGCTGTAGCCGTTGGCATCCGGAGTCCGGGTGCTGATCACCCGGTTGTTGGAAAGATCCAGCACGGTGACCGGGATCGACGCACCATCGTCGCCGAATACCCGGGTCATGCCGACTTTCCGGCCTACAAGACCTAGACTCATGATTTATAACCCTTATTGGGTGCCAGTTGCGATTGACCGGCGTGTATTAAAAGTCCTACTACTGCTTTACTGAAGCTTGATTTCGACGTCGACACCTGCCGGCAGATCGAGCTTCATCAACAAATCGACCGTTTTGTCGGTCGGGTTGACGATGTCCATCAGACGCTGGTGGGTGCGAATCTCGAACTGATCACGCGATGTCTTGTTGACGTGCGGCGAACGCAACACGTCAAACCGCTCGATGCGGGTCGGCAAAGGCACCGGACCCTTGACCACAGCGCCCGAGCGCTTGGCGGTCTCGACGATCTCAAGGGCCGACTGGTCGATTAGACGGTAGTCGAAAGCCTTGAGGCGAATACGAATCTTTTGACCTTGCATGAGCAGAAATCCTTAAAGAGCGAAAAACGAAAAGCCCGCGATTATAGCGGGCTTTCCAGACTGTGCAAGCAA
>RFMI01000058.1 GCA_009927815.1 Betaproteobacteria bacterium
TTTGGCGCACGCCGAGAAGGCCGGTATGACCGCCGCGATCATTCATGTGGCCAAGATCATGCCGCTGCACAAGATCGCCGAGGACGAGCGAATCTCTGCCGAGAACCTGATCTTCAACCGCTGGGACCTGGGCGATCCGCTGCTGACCTTCGTCGACAAGTTCAAGGATCGCACCACCGCGGCGGTGGTCAAGTCGCGGCCGGACACCATCGAAGAGGTGCTCAAGCTGCGCATCATCGATGGCGACAAGCAGGGCTTGAGCGACGACCTCGCCGAGGCGATGAAAACCTACCCGCCGCTGTCCATCATCAACGACCTCTTACTCGACGGCATGAAGGTGGTTGGCGAGCTGTTCGGCGCTGGCGAGATGCAGCTACCGTTCGTGCTGCAGAGCGCCGAGACCATGAAGGCCGCGGTGGCCTTTCTCGAGCCGTTCATGGAGCGGATCGAGGGGCAGGAAAAGGGCATCTTGGTGCTGGCGACCGTAAAGGGTGATGTGCACGACATCGGCAAGAATCTGGTCGACATCATCCTCACCAACAACGGCTACAAGGTCATCAACCTTGGCATCAAGCAGCCGCTGATCAACATGCTCGAGGCGGCCAAGCAGCACAAGGCCGATGCCATTGGCATGAGCGGGCTGCTGGTCAAGAGCACGGTGATCATGAAGGACAACCTCGAGGAGATGGCGCGCGAGGGCTACGACATCCCGGTCATCCTTGGCGGCGCAGCGCTCACCCGCAAGTTCGTCGAGCAAGACTGCAGTCAGGCCTACACCACCGCGCCAGATCGCGTGTTCTACGCCAAGGATGCGTTCGCCGGCCTGCGGCTGATGGACGAGATCGTCACGGCGCGTGTGGCGGCACGCAGCGCTTGAGCCGGAACTAAACCCGTCAACGTGCTTCTGAAACCTGCGTCCGCGATTGAAGCGCTAAACCACCGAACAACGCCGACCGGTTACCGGTTGGCACCCAGAGGAGTTTCTACATGAGCAAGACCCTGATCGCTGTCCTCGTTGCCATGCCGGCACTGGCCCAAGCCGCTCCGGCCGACTTTCCGACCATCGACCGTTACTTGTTCGTCAACGAGTGCATGCAGGAGAACGGCGGCTCACTGGACAACATGTACAAGTGCTCGTGCGTGATGGACAAGCTCGCCGAGAATCTGACTTACGCCGAATTCCAGGACGGTGACACTGCCACGCACGGCGCCAACACGACTGGCGAGCGCGGAGGCCTGTTCCGTGACCCGGAGAACATCAAGGCAGACGCCCGGAAGCTGGCGACCGTCAAGGCTGAGGCTCAGAAAGTCTGTAACTTCACGCCGAAGAAGCGCTGAGGTCGGGCAGCAGAGTTTCCAGCAGCGCGTTGAGGTGACGCTGCCCCAGCGGCGTCGGCCCGACGTGATGTGCAGTGACGTCGACCAGGCCTTGGTCGCGCGCCCGGGTCAATCCCGCGATCAACTCGCCAACGGGTCGACCCGTGTGTTGAGCGTACAGCGACGGCGCGAAGCCCTCTGTTAGACGCATAGCGTTCAT
This sequence comes from Betaproteobacteria bacterium, assembly GCA_009927815.1. Lineage (GTDB taxonomy): Bacteria > Pseudomonadota > Gammaproteobacteria > Burkholderiales > UBA3065 > UBA3065. Next base: position 1,538 of record RFMI01000058.1, read on the forward strand.
TGCAAATTCGAAGGGCAGGTCGGCGGGGGATACGTCAGTCGACGCTTCTAACGTCGACTCTCCAGCAGCAGCGCGCTCCAGGTAGGCCTTGGGGTGCTTCAAGCGGGACTGCCGGACAATGCGGTCGGGCAGCGACAGCTTGCCGTGGGCGCCGGCGCCGATTCCCAGATAGTCACCAAATGTCCAGTAATTGAGATTGTGCCGACAGCGCTCGCCCGCGCGGGCATGCGCTGACGTCTCGTAGTGCTCAAGACCCGCGGTGGCCAAAGTGGATTCCACCGCCTCGGCGATATCGGCAGCGGTATCGGCGTCTGGCAGGTGCTCGGGCGGACAGGCCGCAAACGCGGTGTTCGGCTCCAGGGTCAACTGGTAGGCCGAGATGTGCGGCACCCCCAGTGCGACCGCTCGCTGCACATCGGCCATCGCCTGCTGCGGCGTCTGCTGTGGCAGGGCGTGCATCAGATCAACGTTGACGCTGGCGAAATGCCGCAAGGCGGCGTCCACCGCCCGCGTGGCGTCGTCGCCGGCGTGGATGCGACCGAGTCGCGCCAGCATTGCATCGTCGAAGCTCTGCACGCCGATCGAGACGCGGTTGATGCCCGCTGCGGCGAGGTCGGCAAACTTCGCCTCGTCGACTGCCCCCGGATTCGCTTCGAGCGTGACCTCGCTGCCGGGCAGTATTTTGAGCCGCGCGCGCAGAGCATCCAACAAGCGTCCGATAGCCGCTGCTGGGAACAGCGACGGTGTCCCGCCACCGAAGAACACGCTGACCACCGGTCGCCCCCAGATCATCGGTAGCGCGGCCTCGACGTCGGCGATGAGGGCGTCAACATACGCATCGAACGGAAGGTCGCCACGCGCTTCGTGCGAATTGAAGTCGCAGTAGGGGCACTTGCGCACGCACCAGGGCAAGTGGATGTACAGCGACAAGGGCGGCAAGGTGGTGAAGGCGATGCCCTCGCTGATGACCGCCGTCGGCGCGTGGACCACCGATGCGCTGTGAATCGGGATGGTGCGTCCCGCCATCAGCTGCGCTGCGGCAGTTGCGCTAGCAGCGCCCGCAAGGCTTGTCCGCGGTGGCTGAGCGCCTGTTTGGTGGCCAACTCCAGCTGAGCGCTGGTGCAGGCGTGGTCAGGCAGCCAAAAGATCGGGTCGTAGCCGAATCCGCCATCGCCGCGCGGTTCAACGGCGATCTCGCCATGCCAGCTGCCCTCGGTGATGAGCGGTTGTGGATCGTCGGCGTGGCGCACCAGCACAAGCACCGCGTGATAATAGGCACGCCGGTCGGTGACGCCGTGCAAGACGTCGAGAAGGCGGGTGTTGTTGCGCGCGTCCGAGCGCGGCTCGCCAGCGAAGCGTGCTGAGCGGACGCCCGGGGCGCCACCCAGTGCGGCGACACACAGGCCGGAGTCGTCGGCCAGTGCCGGAAGGCCACTGGCGGCTGCCGCGTGACGGGCTTTGGCCAGCGCGTTCTCGACGAAGGTGATGTACGGCTCCTCGGCCTCAGCGATGCCGAGTTCGCCTTGCGCGACCGGTTCGATGCCCAGCGGCGCCAGCGCATCGCGCAGTTCACGCAACTTGCCGGCATTGTTGCTGGCCAGCACCAGACGTTTCACGCGGCCCTCCGTGGCGGAGCCGCCAGGTGGACCGCAAGGTTGGCAAGGATCTGCCAGACATCGTGCAGCGGTTCCAAACCCTTGCCGCCGCGCTCGGCCAGCGCCAGGGTGCGCAGGGCGGTCTCGACCTGGCGTAAGGACAGCCGCCGTGCCGCGGAGTTGACCAGCGTCTCGCGCTCGCCGTAGAGCCGATGGGCGCGCCTCAGGGCATCGTTGGCCCGCCCGCCCGCTGCCAGTACAGCCCAAACGGCTTGGAGATGGTCCGCCAGTTGCCAGACCAAGGCCGGCACCGCGACCGACTCGCCGGCCAGACCAGCCAGCACACGCGTGGCGCGTTCTGAGTCGCCCAGCAGCAGGGCCTCGACCCACTGCTGCGGGTCAAAGCGTGCGACATCGAGTACGGCTTCGCGCACCGCTGCAGCGTCCAGAGGACCGGGTGGGAACAGCAGTGCCAACTTGTCCAGCTCCTGGCGGGCCGCCAGCAAATTGCCTTCAACCCTGGCCGCCAGAAAGTCCAGCGTCCCGGCATCGGCCTGCAAGCCGCGTTCGCGCAGCCGTCCGGCGATCCAGGCGGGCAGTTGTTCGGTGCTGGGTGCACGGCAATCGATCACCGTGCCGGCAGCCCCAAGGGCCGCGAACCAGCCGGCTTTGCGGGTTTGCCAATCGGCATTGCCGATGCTCACTAGCGTCACCGTGTCGTCGGGTAGGCGCTGGCAATACCGCTGGATCGCGTCCGCGCCCTCGGTACCGGGTTTGCCATTGGGCAGTCGCAACTCGATCAGGCGACGTTCGGCGAACAGCGACAGGCTGTTGGCAGCGTGCAGCAACTGCGACCAATCGAAGTGACTGAGCACCGTCAGCACGGTGCGTTCGGAGAAGCCTGCGGCCCGGGCGTTGCCGCGCACCGTGTCACCAGCCTCCAGGACCAGCAAAGGCTCGTCGCCGAGTACGGTCCACAGCCCCGAATGGCTGCCCGCCGTGGCACTCACTTGCGGATGGCGTAGATGCGCCGCAGGATCTGCGTTGCCGCGTCCTGCTGCATCGACTCGATCAAGGCGGAGATCTCCGCCTCTTTGCTTAAAACCAGCGAATCGTCGTACGAGACGGTCTGGCGGAACTGAATGTCGTTGGCCGGGATGATGTAGACGCCCTTGTCGCGCACCGCAAAGCGGACGTTCAGCACCAGTTCGAGTTCGCGCACCCGACCGGCACCCGACAGCGCGAGGATTCGGCGCTGGGTGACATCTGCCAGCATCACAATGTGCAGCTCGGCGTCGTCGGGCTTGTCGCGAACCGAAGTCCCTTTGGTAAAGCCCAGCGTGTTGGCCAAGATGCCCGATGTTCCCGCGCCACCGGTACCGCGTGCGCGTTTTGTCGCGTCGCTGACGCCGGCGTAGCTCTGCGTCAGCGTGCTGACCACCGGCTGCACACCTTGCAAGTAGACGTCGCCCAGCGGCTTCTGATCGAGGCCGCTGCCGGCCAGCCGCCAGCCACAGCCGCTCAGGACCGCAAGCAGCAGCGCTGCCAGCAGTAGCCGAACGCCGTCGCCCCACCGCGTCGTGTAAGCCATCACGCTTCCCCAGTCAGACATCGAAGACTAGCCGACCACATTGACCAGTCGTCCCGGCACCACCACGACCTTTTTGGCCGGGCGTCCCTCAAGGTAGCGCGCCGTGATCTCGCTGGCCAGCGCCACCTGTTCGATCGCGTCTTTGGCGGCGTCGGCGGCCACGCGCAGGCTGCCGCGCAGTTTGCCGTTGACCTGCAGCACCAGCTCGACTTCGTCCTGCACCAGCGCAGCAGGATCGGGCTCGGGCCAGCCGGCAGACAGGATGTCGTCGCCGAAGCCGAGCTCGCGCCACAGCGTCTGAGCGATGTGCGGCGTAATCGGCGCCAGCACCTGCAGCAGGATGGCCAGACCCTCGCGGGTCACGGCGTCGGCCGCAGGCGTGCCGCACGGCAGCTTCTCGAGCGCATTCAGCAGCTTCATGCAGCCCGAAGCCACCGTGTTGAACTGCTGGCGGCCCAAGTCGAAGTTGCACTGCTTGAGGGTGAGGTGGATGTCGCGACGGGCATCCGCCAGCGCCGCGTCCAGGCCACCCCGGCACCGGGCCGGCGGCCTGAATGGCGTCGGCACTCGCCGCGGCGTAAGCCCAGACGCGCTTGAGGAAGCGGTATGCGCCCTCCACCCCGGCATCCGACCACTCCAATGTTTGTTCCGGCGGGCTGGCGAACATCATGAAGAAACGCGCGGTGTCGGCGCCGTAGGTGTCGATCAGCCCCTGCGGATCAACACCGTTGCGCTTGGACTTGCTCATGGTGCCGATGCCGTCGTAGCTCACCGCGCTGCCGTCGGCTTTGGACGTGGCCCCCGTGATGCGACCCGATTCGTCGCGCACGATGTCGATCTCGTCCGGCGCGAAGTACTCGATGCCGCCTTTGTCCGTCCGGCGCGAGAAGATGTGGTTGAGCACCATGCCCTGCGTCAGCAGGTGCGCGAAGGGCTCGCGTTCGCGCATCAGGCCGAGGTCGCACATCACCTTGTTCCAGAAGCGCGAATACAGCAGGTGCAGGATGGCGTGCTCGATGCCGCCGATGTACTGCTGCACTGGCATCCAGTAGTCGGCGCGGGCGTCGACCATGGCAGAGGTGTTGTCGCGAGCGCAGTAGCGGGCGTAGTACCAGCTGCTGTCGACGAACGTGTCCATGGTGTCGGTCTCGCGCTGCGCCGCGCCGCCGCAGGTGGGGCAGGTGCAGTGGAGGAAGTCCGCACGGTTGCGCAGCGGGTTGCCGGAGCCGTCCGGCACGCAGTCCTCGGGCAACACCACCGGCAGTTGCTCATCCGGCACCGGCACATCGCCGCAGCTCGGGCAGTGGATGATCGGGATCGGGCAGCCCCAGTAGCGCTGGCGGCTGACACCCCAATCGCGCAGGCGCCACTGCACCTTTTTGTCGCCCAGCCCGCGGGCGGCCAAGTCAGCGGCGATCGCATCGACCGCCTCGGCATAGCCCTTGCCGTCGTAGGCGCCGGAGTTCACGCAGCGGCCGTCCTTGCTGGCGTACCACTCGTCCCATTTGTCCGTGGAGAAGGCCTGTCCGGCCAAGTCGATGACCGGCTTGATGGCAGGCCGTACTTGCGGGCGAAGCCAAAGTCGCGCTCGTCGTGCGCCGGCACCGCCATCACCGCGCCCTCGCCGTAGCCCATCAGCACGTAGTTGCCGACCCACACCGGCACCGACTCGCCGGTCAGCGGGTGGGTGACGTGCAGGCCGGTCGCGACGCCTTCCTTCTCCTGCGTGGCGAGCTCGGCCTCCTGCTGCGTGCCCTGGCGGCATTTGTCGACAAATGCTGCAACGGCTGGATCCAGCGACGCCGCGTGCAGCGCCAGCGGATGCTCGGCGGCGACCGCGCAGAAGGTCACGCCCATGATGGTGTCGGCGCGGGTGGTGAACACCCACAGCTTGCCGTCGCCAATCGATGCGCCCGAGGCATCCCGAATATCGTGGGTGAAGGCAAAGCGCACACCAGTGCTCTTGCCGATCCAGTTGGCCTGCATGGTGCGCACGCGCTCCGGCCAGCCACCGAGCGTATCCAGACTCGCCAGCAACTCCTCGGCGTATTGCGTGATGCCCAGGTAATAGCCCGGGATCTCGCGCTTCTCGACCAATGCGCCGGTGCGCCAGCCACGGCCGTCAATGACCTGCTCGTTGGCGAGCACCGTCTGGTCGACCGGGTCCCAGTTCACCGTCTGGGTTTTTTTGTAGGCGATGCCCTTTTCGAGCATGCGCAGGAACAACCACTGGTTCCAGCGGTAGTAGTCCGGCTGGCAGGTGGCGAGCTCGCGTTCCCAGTCGATGGCCAGGCCCAGCGCCTGCAACTGGCCCTTCATGTAGGCGATGTTGCTGTAGGTCCACTGCGCCGGCGGCACCTTGTTCTGGATGGCGGCGTTCTCAGCTGGCAGACCGAAGGCGTCCCAGCCCATCGGCTGCAGCACATTGAAGCCGCGCGCGGTGTGCCAGCGCGTCAGCACATCGCCGATGGTGTAGTTGCGGACGTGCCCCATGTGCAGCTTGCCCGAGGGATAGGGGAACATCGACAGGCAGTAATAGCGGCGCTCGCGCGGGATCGACGGGTCCTCGACGGCACGAAAAGCGTTGTGCGAGGCCCAGTGCTGCTGGGCGGCGGCCTCGACGGCGTCGGGCTGGTACAGGGGCTGCATGGAGGCACCGGGCTTCAGGCGAAGCCGCGATTATAGACGGCGAGGGGAGTCAGCCGCGCTGACTACGCCACTCGGCGAGCGCGTCCGACGCCGTCGCGATTGGACCGAGAATCCTGACGCCATCAATGGTGTGGCGCTGGCTCAAAGCTCCACCACCGGCCCAGATCTGCACGTGCGACGGCAGGCTGCTGCGCAAGGTCCGTAGGGCGTTGCGCGCACGAGTCGACGGGAACGACAGGCTGAACGACAGCGCGACAATGTCGTAGCCGCCGTCTTGCACCACCGCCGGGATATCAGCGATCGGGAACTGAGGCCCCAGCGAGACGCAGGCCGCACCCTCGGCGGTCCACAAAGCCTCGGCCATCAGCAGGCCGAGGGTGTGGGTCTCGCCCGGCACGGTGGTCAGCACAATGCGCGGGCTGGCGGCTCCGGCCGGTTGTGCCGCAATGATTCCGTGCAGCACGGTTTGCACGCACTCGGTGTACAGATGCTCGTGCGCAACGGTGAGTTCGCCGCGCGCCCAGCATTCGCCAATGTGCTGGTTGAGGTGCGCAATGGTCTGCCCGACAAACGCTTGCAGGCCTTGCTGCAGCATCAGCCGTTGCAGGAGCACGCGCAGCTCGCTGGCGTGGTGGCCGCGAATCAGCTCAAGAATGCTATCGGCGGTTCGCTGCTCATCCCCGGTCAGGCTGCGCACGGGCATGGCCTGCGCCATCGCCTCCAGTTCAGACAGCGGCAACCCGATCAGCTTGCCCGGCCGCATCCCCTGGTCCATCAGGCGTTTGATTGCGCGCAGGTGCTCCAGGTCGTTTGCCGAGTAGGTGCGCTCGCCGTTGCCGTCGCGGCCTGGCTGCGGGAAGCCGTAGCGGCGTTCCCAGATGCGGAGGGTGTCTTTGGCGATGCCGGTGTCACGCTCGACAATCGCGATCGGGATGTTGACGACCTCGGCGGTCGCGGAGGCCACCGGCCCGGTTGCTACGGGCTGAACTGATGCGGGATCAAGCATCGGCGTCGGCTAGTCGTGGACGGAATGAGACGACGCAAAGCCTACAAGGCGATCTGGACTTTGTCTATGTCAGGGCCAGGCACGTCGATGCAGCGGAATCCGAACCAATTGCCACTCACCAGACTCTCATGCACGTCGATTTAAAAAATCTTCTGCCCTTGGAGCGTGATGATGAACCGCCCGTTTTTGCGCCGCCCCCGCGGCCTTATCACCACCGTCTGTATCACTTTGAGTCTGCTCGCCATGACCGATTCCGCCAATGCCGCTTGTTCGCCCTTGCTCAATTACACGTTCAGCCAACTGCAGGACAAATCGCCTCAGCCGCTCTGCCAATACCAAGGCAAAGTGGTTCTGGTGGTTAACACGGCGAGCTATTGTGGCTACACCCGCCAGTACGACGGACTCGAAAAGCTCTACGCCACGCTCAAGCCCAAGGGCCTGGTGGTGGTTGGCTTCCCGTCCAACAATTTCGGTGGGCAGGAACCTGGCAGCGAGAAAGAAATCGCCGACTTTTGCCGCCTGACCTACGGCGTGCAATTTCCGATGATGGGCAAGACCGAGGTGGTCGGGTCTGGTGCCAATCCTTTTTTCCAGACACTGGCAAAAGCCACCGGACAATCGCCGAAGTGGAATTTCCACAAGTACCTGATCGATCGCAGCGGCACTAAGGTGAAAAGCTTCGGCAGCAGTGTCGAGCCCAATAGCTCCGAGCTACTCAGCGCAATCAACGCCCTGTTGGCTGAACCCACGCCCTAAACCAGTCGGGCGCTGACGCGGCGCAGCATCACCCGCCGCGGCAGCGGTTTGAGGCATCATTCGGCGTCTCATGAACCCGCTCGATCCCAACTCCCAGCCTGCATCCCCGAACGGGTCCAGCCCCCAACGGCAGCGCATCGCCGTCGTTGGCAGCGGCATCGCTGGCACCGGAGCCGCTTGGCTGCTGTCGCGGCATCACGATGTCACCTTGTTCGAGGCGGATGGGCGTCCGGGTGGCCATACCCATACTGTCGATCTGACGCTGGACGGCGTCACCTGGCCCGTCGATACCGGGTTTCTGGTGTTCAACCGCAAGACTTACCCGAACCTGTGTGGCCTGTTTGAGCATCTGGGCATCGAGATCGCCAACGCCAGCATGGGCTTCTCGTTCTCTCGCGAGAAACCCGACCTGGAGTGGTCAGGCACCGATCTCTTGACCCTCTTTGCCCAGCCGTCCAATCTGCTCAAGCCCGGATTCTGGAACATGACGCGCGATATTCTGCGCTTCAACCATGAGACCACCGCACTGGCGGAGCGGGGCGCGTTCCCGGACTGCACACTCGGCGAGTTTCTGAAACTGCGGGCTTTGGCGCTGGTTTTCGCGACTGGTACCTGTTGCCGATGGCGGCGGCTATTTGGTCGTGCCCCAAGGCCACCATGCTGGCCTTCCCCTTGCAGAGTTTCGTGCAGTTCTGCCACAACCACAGCCTGCTGCAGGTGGAGGGACGACCGCAGTGGCTCACGGTCTACCGCGGTGGACGCGAATACGTTCAGCGCATGCACCGCGACATCGGCCGAGTACGCACTGCCAGCCCGATCGAAGCCTTGCGGCGACTCTCACGCGGGGTTGAGTTGCTGGGTCGCGGCATCAAAGAAACCTTCGACACAGTGGTGCTGGCCTGCCACAGCGATCAGGCGCTCGCACTCCTGGGTCACGACGCTACCGCTGAAGAGCGCGCCATTCTCGGCGCGATCCGCTATCAGCCCAACCGTGCGCTCTTGCACTCCGACCCAGCGTTGCTGCCGCGCCGCCAGCGGGTCTGGTCGGCTTGGAATTACCTTGCTGCCGACGCCCGCGACGGTGATGGCCCGGTGGCGGTCAGCTACCTCATCAACCTGCTGCAGCCACTGCCCTTTGAGCGGCCGGTCGTGGTGACGCTCAACCCGTTCCGCGAGCCGGATCCCGCGCTCACCTGGCGCGAGATTGAATACGCGCATCCGGTGTTCGACACCGCCGCTATCGCGGCCCAACAGCGCCTGCCGCACATTCAAGGTGTCCAGCGGGTGTGGTTCGCCGGCGCCTGGACCGGCTACGGCTTCCATGAGGATGGTCTGCGCTCGGCAGTCAACGTTGCGGCGGGCTTGGGCATCACCCCGCCCTGGGCTACCCACGGCGCGGCCGCTATCGCATGAGCGCGGCATCCGGCGCACTAAGTCCGGCCATTGGCGCCGGCGCAGTGATGCACGAGCGGCGTGTGCCTTGGCTGCATCGCTTTGTCTACCCGATCCGCTTCGTCCGCATGCCCCTGTCGCAGTGGAGCACCCTTCGGATCCAGGGCTTGGGCATCGACCGGCCGGGTCTGCTGGCGCTGCACAGCCGCGACCACGGCGCTCGTGATGGCAGCCCCTTGTTGCCGTGGATCCGCGCCCGTCTGGCCGAGCGCGAGCTGGCTCAAGTGTGCGACGGCGAGGTCGTCCTGCAAACCTGTCCGCGGATGTTCGGTTTCGTCTTCAACCCGGTCAGCTTCTGGTTCTGTCACGACCGCGACGGGCGACTGCGGGCCGTGCTGGCCGAGGTCAGCAATACCTTTGGCGAACGGCACAATTATTGGGTGATGCGCGCCGACCATGCCCCGATCAGCGCCGTTGACCGTCTCCCGGCGCACAAAGTGTTTCACGTATCGCCGTTCTTTCCGGTGAGCGGCGAGTACCAGTTTGTCATCGATCTGCGCGACACTCTGTGCGCTGTGGTGATCGACTATCTTGATGGTGGCGAGCTGCACTTGGCGACCCGCATCGCTGGCCGCTTGGAGCCTCTGGACGCGACGGGAGTTTGGCGCTGGGTGCTGGGTTTCCCGCTGCTCACGATTGGCGTGGTCTGGCGCATCCATTGGCAGGCATTGCGGTTGTGGTTGCGCGGTGCCACGTTCTTCCGCAAGCCGGCGCCGCCCGCCAGCGAGACCACCTGAACCTCACGACGACGCTTTGCCGAGACCTGCCATGACCGCCTCTACGTCCGAATCCCCGACCAATTCCGCTGCCGCGCGGCGCGGGGTACCACGGTCGGCGCGGGTATTCATGGACCTTCTGGCGCAGCTCGACAGCGGCGGCGTGCGCCTGACCCTACCTGACGGCAACAGCCACAGCTTCGGCCCGCAAACAGATGCCGCGACGCTGCGAGTGACGGATTGGTCGGTGTTCGACCAGACCCTCGGTTACGGCGACATCGGTTTTGGCCGCGCCTGGATGGACGGCCATTGGACTAGCGATGACCTCGCGGCCTTGCTAACGGTGCTTGCGCGCAACCGCGACGCCATTGCCAGTGGTCTGCACGGCAATCTGCTGTACTTGATCGGGCACAAGCTGTGGACCGTGTTGCGCGCCAACACGCGACGTGGCGCACGCAAAAACATCGAGGCGCATTACGACCTCGGCAACGAGTTCTATGCGCTCTGGCTCGACCCGAGCATGACCTACTCGTCGGCGCTGTTCGCCGGCCAAGACATCAGCCTCGAGGTGGCGCAGCGGGCCAAGGTGCGCCGGATGCTCGAGCGGGCTGGCGTCAAGTCGGGCGAGCGCATCCTCGAGATTGGTTGCGGCTGGGGTGGCTTGGCCGAGATCGCCGCGACCGAGTTCGGCGCACACGTGCACGGCATCACCCTGTCGCCGTCGCAACTGGCGTTTGCGCAGGCGCGGGCCGAGCGTGGCGGCTGGGCCGACCGCGCGACCTTCGAGTTGCGCGATTACCGTGACGTACGCGACCGCTTTGACCACGTGTTGTCGTGCGAGATGTTCGAGGCAGTGGGTGAGGAGTACTGGCCGTCGTACTTTGCCCAGTTGGCGCGCTGCCTGAAGCCGGGCGGGCGTGCCGTGGTGCAGACCATCACCATCGCCGATCGCCACTTTGCCCAATACCGGCGCGGCACCGACTTCATTCAGCGTTACATCTTCCCGGGCGGCAAACTGCCGTCGCCGGGTGTGTTTGCGCGGCTGGCCAACAAGGCTGGTCTGCGCATCGACGGCGATCTCGCGTTTGGCCAGGACTACGCCCGCACCCTGGCGCTGTGGGACCGCCACTTTGTCGAGGTGCACGCCAAGGTGCGTGACATGGGTTTTGACGAGCGCTTCTGCCGGATGTGGCGTTTTTACCTGGCCTACTGCGAGGCCGGTTTCAATGCCGGCACCATCGACGTCCATCAGTTCGAGCTGGTGCACGCGTGAGTACCGCCCCGGCGCATGGCGCTGGCGGAGACCCTGGCACGCTGCGGCTGGCTGCTTTTGCCCTTTTGGGCACGCCGCTGGCGTTTGCTGCGCTGCCGATCTACTTGCACGTGCCGCGTTTCTACGCCGAGCACGCCGGACTCTCGCTGAGCTTGCTCGGTGGACTTTTGCTGGCGCTGCGCTTGCTCGACGCGCTGGTCGATCCTTTCATTGGCGCCTGGACCGACCGCGTGCCGCGTCGTCCAACAATTGCTGTTGCGCTGGTACTGCTCGGTTTTGGCTTCAGCGGGCTGTTTCAGCCGCCGCCCGACGCGGGTCTGGGCTGGCTGGCCGCCACCCTCACCCTGGTAACACTCGGCTATTCGGTGGCGACCATCGCCTACCAGGCCTGGCTGGCCGACGCCGCCATCAGCGAGGCTGCGCGCACCCGCGGCGTGGCCCTGCGCGAATTCTTCATTCTGCTGGGGATTGTGGCCGCCTCGGTGCTGCCGACGCTGCTCGCCGAACACCTCGGCGACGGCCTGCGCCGCATGGTCGGGGTCATTTGGCCCTTGATCGGCGTCGGGGCATTGTCCGCGCTGGTGTGGGCGCCGCTGCCCGTGGTGCCGCGAGAGCCGGTGCAGGTGTCGATGGCGGCGCAGCTGCGTCTGGCGGTCGGTGAACCGCGCTTCCGAGCGCTGCTGACTCTGTTCGCGATCAATGCTGTGGCTACGGCCGTTGCCGCCACTCTGGGGGCCTTCTACATTGCCGATGTGCTGCAGGCCGAGGCGCGACAAGAGCAGTTCTTCGGCGCGTACTTTGTCTGCGCGGTGGTGTCGCTGCCGGTGTGGACTGCGGCGGCACGGCGCTTTGGCTTCGCCCGCAGCTGGATGACCAGCCTGCTGCTGACGGTGGCAGCATTCGCGCTGGCGCCGTTTCTCGGGCCGGACGGCATTCCCGGCTACTTTGTGCTGTGCGTGGTGGCGGGCCTGGCCCTCGGCGGCGAGCTGGTGGTGCCGGCGGCGTGGCTCGCCAGTCTGCTGGCCAGCGACCCGCCCGGCAGTGAGCGGGCCGGTGCGTGCCTGGGCTGGTGGACATTGATGAACAAACTGAGTCTGGCGATTGCTGCGGGCTTTGCTCTGCCGCTGATTGAGCAGCTGGGCTACCACGCCGGCAGCCGCGATCCGCAGGGATTGGCGGCGCTGACGGCGGTCTACGCATTCACGCCGATCATCCTCAAGGGCCTCACGGCTGTACTGCTGCGCCGCAACGCCGCGCGCATCGGCGAGCCGGCTGTAGCCTAGGCTGCGCTATAGTCGCGGCCTTGCCGCAGAGCCCGACCATGTCCCAGGAAACCGCCCCAGAATCTTCTAGCCCCACGCCGTCATCGCGCCGGTTCGAGCGGGTGACCAACAATCCGGTCCCGACGCCGCCGTTCTGGGGCACCCGCTGCATCGAGCAGATTCCGCTGAAGGCGCTGCTGCCGTACATCAACCGCACCACGCTCTACAAGTTCCAGTGGGGCTTTAAGCCGCAGGGGCGCAAGGTCGAGGAGTACAAGGACTACGCGCGCGAGAATTGCGAGCCCATTCTCAAGCGCCTGGTCGAAGCGTCCGAGGCGCAGGGCGTGCTGCGGCCGCAAGCCATCTATGGCTACTTCTCCTGCAATGCCGAGGGCGACGAGCTGGTGGTCTACGCGGCGCCCGATAGCCGTGAGGAGCTTTGCCGATTCCCCTTTCCGCGCCAGACCACCGAGCGCCGTCTGTGTATCAGCGACTTCTTTCGACCGATCGACAGTGGCGAACGCGACGTCGTCGCGTTTCAGCTGGTGACTGTCGGGCAGAGCGCATCCGACTTCGCCCGAGAGCTGTTTGTGAAGGACGCCTACCAGGAATACCTCTACTGGCACGGCCTCAACGCCGAAGGCGCCGAGGCACTGGCCGAGTGGGTGCACAAGCGCATCCGCGTCGAGCTCGGCTTCCAGAGCGAGGAGTCGCGCGACCTCGAGGCGCTGATCAAGCAGGACTACCGCGGCAGCCGCTACTCCTTTGGTTACCCGGCCTGTCCCAATCTGGCCGACCAGGACAAGATCCTGATGCTGCTCGACGCCGACCGCATCGGTGTGGTGTTGGGCGACGAGGACCAGCTCTGGCCCGAAGACAGCACAACGGCCATCGTCGCGCATCACCCGCAGGCCAAATACTTCGGCGTGTGAGCGGCAAAGCGGGTGCTTGTGCGTCCGTTCGATGCGGTTTAGTCTTCGAGACTATGTCTAGAACAAGCCAGCCTTCCTCCGCAGTGTCGCGGCGCCGTGCCCTCCCGGGCGCGCTTTTGGCGCTGTTGGCGTGGCTGGCATTGTTGGTGGCTCCGATCGCCGCGCAGGCGATGACGCGCATCGACGCCGGCGTGCCCGGCGCCATCATCTGTTCGGTCAATAAGGCGGCCGGCAAAGACGGTGGCAAGGCTGTCGTTCAGCATTGCCAGCTCTGCACGCTGGCGCAGCAGTCTGTCGACACACCGGTCGCGGTTCCCGACCTTGTCCTGACGATTGGCGTGGTTGGTGCCGTCGGTCTGCCGGCGGTAATGCCGACGCCACGTTTCGACTCGTCTCCGCGGCCTCCACCGCGCGCTCCGCCCCTGCCCTGACGCCTGAACGGTTGCCACCGCTGCCTGCGGTGGTGAGCTCAACACATGGACGCCGCCGCAGAGCAGCGTCTGCAGGAGCCAGGAACGATGGATCTTTCTCATACCGAAGCACGCAGGTGCTTTTGCCGTGTCCGTGCGAGCGCACGATC
>RFMI01000115.1 GCA_009927815.1 Betaproteobacteria bacterium
GCCCGCCTTGGCGACCCGCGTTGGTTTTTTGCTAGCGACCTTGGCGCTGACGTGTTTGCGCGACTTGTGCTGAGCGGCCTCAACCGGCGCAACCACCAGACTCGACGCAATCACCACAACGCCGAGCGCGCGAACCAGACGGCTCAGCCGTGCGCTGGGCAGTGCGACGATCCCTGCGGGCATCGAAAGCGTGGCCTTGGGCATGGTCCGGCATCTCCAAAAACAGTCAATTCGCTGTGAAAATACAGGCTTGCGCGATCAACATCAAGTCGAATCGCAAAATTGGGGGAATCAGTGGGATTCGCGCTGCTGGCGCTCCCACATCCTCGCATAGACGCCGTCGAGCGTCAGCAGCTGCGGGTGACTGCCGCGCTCGACGATGCGCCCCTCTTCCAACACCAAGATCTCGTCGGCGTCGACGATGGTCGACAAGCGGTGCGCGATGACCAGCGTGCTGCGGTTCTGTGCCACGCGCGCCAGCTCCAGTTGGATGGCAGCTTCGGTGGCCGAGTCCAGGGCCGAGGTGGCCTCGTCGAAGACCATGATGCGCGGATCTTTGAGCAAGGCGCGGGCGATTGCCACACGCTGCTTCTCGCCGCCCGACAGCTTGAGGCCACGTTCGCCGACGCGCGTCTCGAACCCATCGGGAAGGGACGCGACGAACTGGTCGATATGCGCCGCCCGGGCGGCCTCGATCACGCGCTCGGGCCCGGCGCCAGGTGCGCCGTAGGCGATGTTGTAACCAATAGTGTCGTTGAACAGGACAGTGTCTTGCGGGACGATGCCGATGGCTGCTCGCAGGCTTTTTTGCGTCACCTGACGGATGTCCTGTCCGTCGATGCGGATGACCCCGTCGCCAACGTCGTAGAAGCGGAACAGCAGTCGCGACAGCGTAGTTTTGCCCGAGCCGGAGGTGCCCACGACGGCCACCTTCTGACCCGGCTCGATGACGAAGCTGACCTCGTGCAGCACCGGTCGACGCGGGTCGTAGGCAAAGCTCACGCGGTCGAACTCGATGCGTGCGCCAGCCACTTGCAAGGGTGGCGCTGCGGGCGCATCGGCGACATCCGGATGCTGGCGCAGCAGGTCAAACATCCGCTCCATGTCGGCCAGCGCGTTCTTGATCTCGCGGTAGACGAAGCCGAGAAAGTTGAGCGGCAGATACAGCTGCAGGAGGAATGCGTTGACCAGCACCAGGTCACCCAGACTCATGCGACCCGTGACCACACCGTCGGCAGCCAGCGCCATCAGGGCCGTCACCCCAGCGCCGATGATGAACGCCTGCCCGGCGTTGAGCGCCGCCAGCGAGGTCTGGTTGCGCACGGCAGCAGTCTCCCAGCGGGTCAGGCTGTCGTCGTAGCGCTGCGCCTCCCAGTCCTCGTTGCCGAAGGTCTTGACCGTTTCGAAATTGAGCAGGCTGTCGATGGCACGGGTGTTGGCGTTCGAATCCATGTCGTTCATGGTCCGGCGGAAGACCATCCGCCATTCGGTGACGAACAGCGTAAAGGCGATGTAGACCGCCAGCGTGGCGACCGTCACCGCGCCGAAACGCCAGTCGTAATGCCAGAACAGATAGCCCGCCACCAGGCCGATCTCGACCAGGGTCGGCAGGATGTTGAAAATCATGAACTGCAGCAAAAACGAGATGCCGCGGGTGCCGCGTTCGATGTCGCGCGAGACGCCGCCGGTTTGCCGCTCGAGGTGGAACTTGAGCGAGAGTCCGTGCAGGTGGCGGAACACCCGCAGCGCCACCCGGCGGATCGCCCGCTGCGTGACCTTGGCGAACACCGCGTCGCGGAT
Organism: Betaproteobacteria bacterium; assembly: GCA_009927815.1. GTDB lineage: Bacteria > Pseudomonadota > Gammaproteobacteria > Burkholderiales > UBA3065 > UBA3065. The sequence goes on from RFMI01000115.1 coordinate 1,801, forward strand.
CTCGCCGAACAGGGTGGAGGCGAAGCGCAGCGCGCCATAGCCGAGCACCAGTGCCAAAGGCAGCACCAACACCACGGGCTGACCCGAGCCGGTCAGTGCATCGACCACAGCCTTCAGCATGACCGGCACGCCGACGTTGGCGACCTTGGCGGCGACCAGCAAGGCGATTGCGGCGGCGACTCGGCCTTTGAATTCGCCAAGGTAGGGCAGCAGGCTGCGCACCGTATTGAGATCACCCGGGCGGGGGTGCGGCGTGGATGGGGAACCGAGTGAGCGCATCCCGCTATTGTCGGTGATTACGTGGCCGCGTGCCGAGCCGACAAAAATGGCGTGCTGGGCTAAAATCAGCGCCCCTTCCGCCACACGCCGCGCGATGGCCCGCCCACAGCGGCCGACCGTGGCACGGCCATGCAACCCAGGACACCCCGTGACCGCCCGACCGACCTTCCTCGAACGCCTTTCGCAACGCGTGCTGCTGTGTGACGGCGGCACAGGCACGCTCATTCAAGCCGAGGACTGGGACGTCGAGAAGGATTTCATGGGCCTGGAGAACTGCTCGGAGATCCTTGTCGCCACCCGGCCGGATTTCGTCGAAAAGGTGCACCGGGCGTACTTTGAGGCTGGCGCGGATTGCGTCGAAACCAACACCTTCGGCGCCAACAAGGTGGTGTTCGCCGAATTCGACCTGGTCGAGCGCACTTACGAGCTCAATCGCGACGCCGCCGCCATCGCGCGCCGCCTGGCCGACGAATACAGCACGCCGGAGCAGCCGCGTTACGTGCTCGGCTCGGTGGGGCCCGGTACCAAGCTCGCCAGCCTCGGCCACACCAGCTACGACATTCTCGAAGAGAGCTACGCCGAGCAGGCGCGTGGCCTGATCGACGGCGGTATCGACTGCTTTTTGCTTGAGACCAACCAGGACCTGCTGACCATCAAGGCGGCCATCAACGGCTGCAAGATTGCGCGCCGCGAGAAAGGCCGCGAGGACATTCCGATTTTTGTTCAGGTCACCATCGAGACCACCGG
>RFMI01000061.1 GCA_009927815.1 Betaproteobacteria bacterium
CAGTCCTTGAAGGCTTCGACCGGGATCTTGATGACGACCTCGTCGGAGATGGCCGGCAGGTACTTCTTCATGCCCCACTCCGAGCGCTTGATAGTGGTGCTAATGTCGGCCGCGCACAGCGCCTTCTTGTTGATCGGGTGGTTGCCGCATGTGAAGCCGGCGATCTTCAAGCTCACCGGCTTGGCCACGCCCAGCAGCGTCAGCGTGCCCTCGGCCGCCACCGGCTTGTCGCCGTCAAAGGTAAAGCGGTCGGCGCTGAAGGTCATGCTCGGGAAGGCGGCTGCGTTGAAAAAGTCCTCGCCGCGCATGTGCTTGTCCCAGTCGTCGAGGCCCATGTCGATCGACGCGCTGTCGATGCGGATATCGACGTTGCCGGTCTTGGCGGTGCGGTCGAGGGTGATCTTGCCTTCGGTCTTGTTAAAGCGGCCGCGCTGCGTCGAGAAGCCGAGATGGTTGATCTCGAACACCGGGAAGGTGTGGCGGACATCGAGGGTGAAGGTCTCGGCAGCCAGCGAGGGGCCGGCGATGGCGAGGGCAGCGAGCCCGGCGAGCAGTTGCTTCATGTGAGTCTCCGTGTGGTCAGAACTGATGGATGAATTTCGGGGATTACTGCGATCGTAGCGGCCGCCACGACTAGCCTTTCTTGGCTGCGGTGAGTAAGCGGAAGCGGATCTGCACCTCGTTGGCGACGGTGTCGAAGTCGGCCCACACGCCCTGGCCGATGCCAAAGTCGCCGCGGCGCAGGGTGAACACGCCTTCGAACAGGGTATTCGGGCCTTGTGGCGTCATCGTGAAGGGCGCCACCACGTCGCGCGTCTTGTCGCGGATGGTCAGCTTGCCGGCCACCTCGAAACGATTTCCGCCAAGCGCTTTGACACTGCTGGACACGAACGTGGCCTTGGGGAACTGTTTAACGTTGAACCAGTTCTTGCTGGTGACTTCCTCGTTGGTCTCGGCGGCGCCGGCATCGACGCTGGCCATATCAATGTCGATCTGGGCACGCCCGGCGTCGGGTTTGGCCGGATCGAAGTTCATGTTCACCGTGAACTTGCGGAACTCGCCGTCCACCGGTACGCCCATCTGCTTAGATACAAACGTGAGCTTGCTTTTGTCGGCGAGGATGGCGCCGACCTCGGCCGCAGAGACAGACGCGGTCAGCAGGCAGCCGGCCAGGACGGCGAGAATGGGGCGGGTCATGGTCGGGCCTTGTTGCGGAGAAAGGGAAGCATGCGCGCGAGAATGGCCTCGCTACCGTGCAGGTGGTGGCGGATGGCGGCGGTCACGTGCACCGTCACCAGCGTGGCCATGCTCAGGTTGAGGAACTGGTGGACGTCGGCCAGCGCATCGCCGAGCGCCTTGTCCTTGGTCACGAGGTCGGGCAGCGGTAATACGCCGAACCACACGGTCTGAAAGCCCTTGGCCGAACTCATCAGCCAACCCGAGAGCGGGATGCAGACCGCTAAGCCATAGAGCAGATGGTGCATGCTGGTGGCGAGGCGGCGCTGCCAGACGGGCATGCTTAAGGGCAGGGGTGGCGCGGGGTGGGTGGCGCGCCAAAACAGCCGAACCAACACCAACAGAAAGATCGTGACGCCAGCCCACTTGTGGTACGAGTACAGCTTGAGTTTGGCTGGGGACAGGGGCAGGTCCTGCATGTAAAGGCCCAGTGAGAACGCCCCCAGAATGCCGAGCGCCACCAACCAGTGCAGCGTGATGGCGGTGGTGGTGTAACGAGTCGGGGGGCTGGTGTCCATGGCTTCCGTGGCTGCGGAGAGACGCGCGGCGGGCGCTGGCGGCACCCATTTGACCGGCTCACCAGTGGCTTCGGCGCGGCGCGATCGACAGGGACTAAGACCGGCACGGGAAAGGAAAAGTTTCCTGGGCACGGCCTGTGGCTCGACAGCAGGCGACCTGCTGCAAGGCGTCGTGCTTGTGGGTTGCGCCTGAACAAGGGG
>RFMI01000075.1 GCA_009927815.1 Betaproteobacteria bacterium
GCCTCCGACGGCGTGGTCAACCTCGGCCGCGCCTCGGCCGGCCGTTCAGCGGTCGGCTTTGACGCCACCAGCGTCTTCACCAACCCCGCAGCGTTGACCCAACTTGAGGGCACGCAGCAGTTTGTGCTGGGCCTCACGCCGCTCAAAATCAACAACGTCATGCACGACCGTGGCTCGACCGTGATCAACGGCGTCGACCTCCCGGCTCAAGGCATCGACACCGCCAACGGCAGCGCTTTCAGTGCTTTGCCGACGCTGGCTTGGGCTAGGCGCATCGGTGGCGAGCGCAACATTTGGATTGGTGCCGGCGTGCAGGCGCCATTTGGCCTGGGCCTCACCTACGATGGCAACGAAAAAGTCCGCTACGACACCGACGAAGTGCGGCTGCGCGTCATCGACGCCAGCGCCGTCATCGGCTTCAAGGTCAGCGACAGCCTGTCGCTGGGCGGCGGTGTCAATGTGCAGAACACCAACGCGCACCTCGTCAACGCCGTGCCCAACCTTTCGGGTACGGCAGTTCCCGGCTCACCGACCACCGACGGCCTCCTGTCGGTGCGCGGCAGCAACACCGACATCGGCTACAACCTCGGCGCACACTATCGGCCCCTGCGCGACTGGCAGTTCGGCCTGCACTACCGCTCATCAATCGACAACGCTCTCGATGGCAAGCTCACCGGCAGCGGCCTAACCGGCCCTCTGGCAGGGCTCAACCAGACCTTCCCAACCTCGGTCACGGTCAAGTACCCCGGCAGCGTCGCCGCGTCCGCCGCCTGGCAGGCCACCGACGCGCTGCAACTGCTGACCGAAGTCCGCTGGTGGGATTGGTCGCACTTCAACGAGCTGCGCTTCAAGCTGCAGGGCGGGCCGACGCTGGTGCGCCCGGAAAAGTACCGCGACGCCTGGTCCGCCGCCGCCGGCGCCGAATACCGGCTGAACCCGGCGTGGACGGTGCGCGCCGGCTACATGTTCGAGCTCACCCCCACCACCGACACCACCCGCAGCGTCGCCGTGCCCGACGCCAACCGCCATCTGTTCAGTGTGGGCGCATCCTGGGCCTTCCAGCCGGGCTGGGCGTTTGACACCGCCTACCAGTTCATCAAGTGGAACACGGTCACCATCAACCGCCCGGACGCGCAAGGGCTAGCCATCACACGCGCCACCGGCAATCCCGAGGCGCATTTCGTTGGGCTGTCGCTGCGCCGGATGTTCTAGGCCGTGACCGGCTCAGCCCGGTCGGCCTATTTGTCGGTCATCGTCCACACGCCGTTCCAATCGGCCGGCGGTGGCGTCTCGCGCAGGGTGGCAATGCGGTCGAGGTAAAGCTCAGCGGTGACGTCCTTGCCGCGCCGCTCGACCACCGCACGGAACGCCGACTCGGCAACATCCCACTGCTGTGCCCGATACGCCTGCAAGCCCGCCGCGTGGTCGCCGATCGAGTCTTGGAACGCCGCCCGCGCCGCACCCTGCATGTGCCCGGCCACCTCGTAGATGGTTACCGGCTCGAGCTTGCCCTTGACGCGCAGCTGGTCGGTTTCGCGCATCAGCACCGGCGAACGCAGCCGCTGCACCAGCGACTCGCTCACCAGGATGCCGGCGCCGTAGTACTTGGTCGCTCCTTCCAGCCGTGACGCCAGGTTGACGCTGTCGCCAATCGCCGTGTACTCCATGCGCTTGGGCGAACCGATGTTGCCGACAATCACCTGCCCCAGCGCGATGCCTACACCGATGTGGATGGGCATCAAGCCCTCCTCGGCGCGACGAAGGTTGAGATTGTCGAGCTCGATCAGCATGCCCTGCGCGGTCAACACGGCGCGGTCGGCATCGTCCTCCGCCGGGAACGGCGCGCCGAACAACGCCATGATCGCGTCGCCGATGTATTTGTCGAGAATGCCCTTGTGGCGGAAGATCACGTCCACCATCTCGCCAAAGTACGAGTTGAGCATGTTCACGGTGCCGCGGGCGCCCAGTGCCTCGGACAGCGTGGTGAAACTGCGGATGTCCGAGAACAGAATGGCGATTTCCTGCGCCTTGCCGCCCAGCTGGTCCTCGCCACCCGCCAGCAGCTGATCGGCCACCTCCTGACTCATATAACGCGCCATAGTGGTCTTGACGCGCTTTTCCGAGGTGATGTCTTCCAGCACCAGCATGTTGCCGATCGGCTCGCCTTCTAGGCCGATCAGTGGGGTAGCCACGCTGTTGACCGACCTCTCGATGCCGAACCAGTTGAGCGTGTGGTCGATGTTGATCTGCCGGTTGCCACTGTCGCGCGCCCGCACCAGCGCCTCGGTGATCCAAGGGTTCTGGTTGCCCAAGCTGCCTTCGATGGTCGGACAGATCGACTTGCCCACCAAGGAGCCCTCCTCCAGCTGCAGGAGTTCGCGGGCCGCCTCGTTAACCGACGCGACGAAACCGTTTTCGTCGAGGGTGATGATGGCGTTGGCCACGCTCTTCAGGATCGACTCGTTGTAGTTGCTGACCTGACGCACCTCGTCGAACAGGCGGCTGTTGTCCAGCGAAATGCCGATCTCGGCGGCAAACGCACGCAGGCGGATCTCGTCCTTCTGATTGAAGGGCCCGCCCTCCTTGTTGAGCACTTCCACCACGCCGATGCGCTGGCCTTTTTTGCCGACCACCGGCACGGCGAGAATGCTGGTGGTTCGATACCCAGTGGCACGGTCGACCGCCGGGTTGAAGCGCGAATCCTGGTAGGCATCGACGATATTGACAGTGCGCCCGGTCTTGAACACCGCACCGGCGATGCCGACGTCGTCCGGCATACGAATCTCGCGGATCTCCAGGCCCTCGGCGAAGCGCGACCACAGCTCGCCAGTTTTCGGGTCGTCGAGCAGCAGCGTGCCGCGATCGGCGTTCAACAGCTTGCTGGCCGCCTTCATGATGCGGGTAATCAGCACGTCAATCTCGATCTCACCGGCCAGATCGTGCGTGATCTCGAGCATGTGCACTTCTTCGCGCAGGCTCTCGACCATCTTGTTGAAGCCGGCGTAGAGGTCGGCGTATTCGTCGGTCGTGGTCACTTGCAGCTTGGTCGCCAGATCGCCCTTTTCCACCCGATGCATCGCCTCGATCAAGCGCCCGGCGGCGCGCGACACGTCGGCGGCGGTCAAGATCGACATGGTCAGGGCCGCAATGCCGGTCACTGCAGCGACACCGCCGAGCCAGATCCACAGTGGCAGCATCTGCTCGCTGGTCACCTTCACGCCGAGGTCATCGAACAGGATGTTGACCTTAACCATGGTCGAGCCAGCAAAGAACACCAACGGGATGGCGGCAACGAACAAGGACAGGTAGAGCAGCTTGTCGCGCAGACGCACAGCAATCAGCTTGGGCAGCTGATCGGCGAGGTCGTCCTCGTTGCGGAACTGGTTGAGCCCAACCAAGATCGGCTCGATCATTCGGTTCAGGCTGAAGTATTCGATGATGGCGTGCACCGGCGCGCAAAAAACAGGATGCACGCGGCCATGGTCCAGACCTGCCAATCGACAAATCCAACATCCAGGGTGTAGTTGAATCCCTCCAGCACCAGCACCATTGCCAAAGCCGCGAGCGGGCCATGCACGAAGGTCACCCGCAGGAAGGACCGGAACGGGCAGGTTCAGCAGCGCAGCAGTAGCGTCATCAAGAAACCGGGTTGCGATGTGCTGGCCGGTGTCGAGAATGCGGAGCGCCTTCATCACTGGACGAGCATCGCGCCGGATCAGGACGATGTCCGGCCCGACGAACACCGCCATGGCGGCTGGCAGGGCTGAAAAGAACAGCAGCCATTGCTCCAGACTCATATTGAGTCCGGCATACATCAGCAGAATCACCACCCCGACAGCACCGATGGTGCCAGCCAGATAGATCCAGACCAGCTTCAGCAGGAAGCGACGCGGCGTGATCGGCGGAACGGGATCTTGGGTCATTGGAAACAAATTGGCGCTGCAGCGGCCTTGGGCCACCGCAGCGCGCAGGAACAGCAGCCCGGCTTAGGCCAGGTAGTCGTGCAGCACGCGACCGTGCGGCAGCGTGATGTCACCGATGAAGTGCTTGCCACCAACGATGCGCTTGACCGGCAGATCAGCCACCGGCGCATTGACGTGCGGGATCAGGTGCAGACGCGCATCACCCACCCAGCTGCCCTTGATGGTGATGTTGGTCAGGTTGTAAGCCACCAGTTGCGCGATCTTCGGGGTGCCATCCACGTCCGGGATCAGCTTCAGGTTGCACTGGGTCTTGGTCATGGCCTTGGCCATGGCTTCAACGCCACCTTCGCTCTCGCGATGCTTGAACGCCATGGTGCCCATCGCGACCATCTGGCCGGCGTAGTTCAGGGTACCGGTCAGGGTGTCAGCCACCACTTCAAGCTTCGGGTGGGCGTACTTCTTCGGGAAGCCCCAGACTTCGCGACCACCGGAGATCGGCGGTTCGTCGTCCAGATACATCTGGGCGGTGAAGTTGATCGGCTCGCCCTTGTACAGGCAGGGGATCACCACGCCCGACTCGGTGTAGTCACCAAAGCCCGAGCTGTCCGGCATCTTGATCCACTCGTACAGAACCAGACCGTCCGGGTTCGGCTCGAGCGGCTCGGGAACCGCATGGCGCAGCGCGTCCTTGCAGGTCTCGTAGGTGATGATCATGTACTCGCGGTTGACGAAGCGGTACGGGCCCATCGGGTAGCTCGGGCTGGCGGCCGGCATCGAGGGCAGCTTGAGGATTTCTTCAACTTTCATGGGGGTCTCCGGTTTGCGGTCGAGAGGGACTACAGGAACTCTTTGTGGATATCGACTGACGAGCGGACACCAACGTGTTCGTAGTTCTCGTCAAGCCACTGCTTGGCGTATGCACGACCGCGGTCGCGCAGCATGGTCAGGAATTCCCACTGCCAAGCGAACTTGGTGGTGACCGACAAGTCGCTCATGGCGCTGTCAGCACGCACCGAGTGCATCAGCACGTACTTCATCTTGGCCTTGTACTCGTCCTTGATCCAACCCTCATCCATCAACTTCTGAACAAACGCAACTGCACGCAACTCTTTGATCAAGCTGGTGTTAAAGCTGATCTCGTTGACGCGGTTGTAGATGTCCTCGATGGCCGTGGGCGGGCCCGGGCGCTCGATCGGGTTGATGTGAACAATGATCACATCGCGCGATTCGGCGTTGTAAAACAAGGGGTAGAGCACGGGATTGCCCATAAAACCGCCGTCCCAGTAATGCTCGCCGTCGATCTCGACAGCCTGGAACAGATAGGGCAAGCAGGCCGATGCCAGACACACCTGCGAGGTGATCTCTTCGGTACCAAACACCCGCGCCTTGCCCGAACGCACATTGGTCGCGGTGATGAAGAGCTTGGTCTTGCTGTGCTTGTCCAACTCCTCAAAATCAACCACCGACTCCAGCACATCCTTGAGCGGGTTGAAGTTCTGCGGGTTCGTCTGATACGGCGACAGCATGTGCGTGATGTTCTTGAACATCTGGTTGGCCATCGAGTGCTCAAGCTTCCAACCGTGAAAGAACTTCTCCAAAGGCGTTTGCTGCAGCGGGCTGTAGCGCTCACCGGCTTTCGAGATCGAGTGCCAGAACTGATGCAGCGCTTCGCGTGCACCCTCCGGGCCCTTGATCAGGCCGTAGGCTGCAACGGCCGCGTTCATCGAGCCGGCGCTGGTGCCCGACAGAGCCTCAATCTCCAGACGGCCGTCCTCAAGGAACTTGTCCATCACCCCCCAGGCGAACGCGCCGTGGGCGCCACCGCCTTGCAGAGCCAGGCTGACCTTCTTGCGCTGGCCGGAGGTCGAGGTTTTGATCGAAGGCGCAGCAGCGGGAGCCGGAGCGCTTGCGCGCGAAGCCGGCGCAGGAGCCGCAGCCTCGGGTTGGCTTGCCGCTGGCGAGACCACCGATTCGGCCGCTGCTGGTGCTGCAGCGGTCTCGGTCTTGTCGGCAGCAGCCGGGCGACGGCGGACAGCGGCGCGGGTCGCAGTGTTGCGGGGAGTTGTAGCCATGGTTCGATTCCTTTAGTGCTGCAGAGACTACGACCGGGCCACCTGACGTGGCCCGGCGGGGCAAGGCTTTAGTGCGCGGTCCAGCCGCCTTCAACCATGATGTTGGTGCCAGTAATCGAAGCAGCCGAATCCGAGCAGAGGAAGACGGCGGTGCCGGCGACCTGTTGCGTGGTGACGAACTGCTTGGTCGGCTGGGCAGCCAGCAACACGTCGCGCTTGACCTGCTCTTCGGTGATGCCGCGCGCCTTGGCGGTGTCGGGGATTTGCTTCTCGACCAGCGGGGTCAGCACGTAGCCCGGGCAGATCGCGTTGCAGGTGATGCCCTTTTCGGCGACTTCCAGAGCGACGGTCTTGGTGAAGCCCATGATGCCGTGCTTCGAGGCGCAGTACGCGCTCTTGAACGGCGAGGCGACCATCGCGTGAGCCGATGCCACGTTGATGATGCGGCCCCAGCCCTTGCTCTTCATGTAGGGCACGGCCTTCTTGGTGGTGTGGAATGCCGAGCTCATGTTGATGGCGATGATGGCGTCCCACTTGGCGGTCGGGAACTCCTCGACCGGGCAGACGTGCTGGATGCCGGCGTTGTTGACCAGGATATCGACTCCGCCGAACACCGTAGCGGCGTTGTCCATCATCGCTTCGATTTGCTCCGGCTTGCTCATGTCGGCGCCGTCATAGATCACCTTGACGCCGAACTTGCTTTCCAGACCGGCACGGATGGTCTCGATCTCGGCAGCGTCACCGAAGCCGTTCAGCACCAGATTGACGCCCTCGGCGGCAAAACCCTCGGCGATCCCCAGACCGATGCCGCTGGTCGAACCGGTCACCACTGCACACTTGCCTTTCAACATCGTTATCTCCTGATTGCATGAACACAAATAAAAGGCACCGCGGGGGTGCCAGAAAGAAGCCGCTAAAAGGGCAGCGTCAGACTGTCGCCACTGACCGGAAACTCTACCCGCCTATCCGTGACAGCCGTACTAATCTGCGCCAGGATCTCGCGCTCCCGGCCAGGCTTGCGGTGCACGATGATCAGCGCCACATGGGGCGGCAGCAGTCGAGCGTGGCGCACCACCTCGTCGACGTGCATGTGCTTGGACAAGCGCGCGAGCTCGGCCTCGCGGTTGGGATACGAGCACTCGATGGCCACCGCGTGCAGATCGGGAACTGCCGCCGCCGCGCTCCAGAATTGTTCATCCGGACCCGTATCCCCCGAAAAAGCGACCGACAGCCCGCCGTGGCGAACCAACAGCCCACAGGCCGGAATACCGTGATCGGCAGTCATCGTGTGGACTTCCAAGCCTTCAACCCGCAGCGGGCCATCGGTCGGGTAGTCGTTCAGGGTCAGAAAGGGGTGCTCTGCAGACGGGATGGTGGTGAAGTCGGGCCACACCGCATCGTTCAGGATGTGGTCGCGCAGCACCTTCAACACGCCGGGCAGCCCCCAAGCCAGGGTCGGCGTCTTTCGCAGACCAGCGATGGTGTCGATCATCAGCGGCAGACACGCGATGTGGTCGAGGTGAGCGTGCGTCAGCAGGATGTGCTCGATGCGCACCATCTCGGACATGCTCATCCGCGCGGCACCCGTGCCGGCGTCGATCAGCACGGTGTCGTTGATTCGATAGCAGGTAGACCGCGCGTAATCGCTGGGTGAGCGACCGGCCGGCGCGCTGCCTTCGATGCCGCCGCTGCAGCCGAGAAAATCGATCTTCATCTGGTTCGGGGGAGTCGCGCTGGAATACTTCTCGCACTGTAACAAGTCTTGATGACAGCGGGTGAAGTGGTGGTGGCGCGGCACAAGCACGTGAAGGCCGTCGCGGGCGAAGAAACCAAAGCCACCAACAATACGCCATTAGACCTAGACAAAGACCTGTATAGTTAAAACCAAGCAAGGACTTACGAGTTTTTTTAAGATATGTGCTTGAGCGTTTCCCCGGGCCAAAACGTCTCATGCAATGCTCGGGGCGAACGCCGCAGTTTTGAGGTGTTCATTACGCCGTGAACGGTCCAGGCAGCATCAATC
>RFMI01000134.1 GCA_009927815.1 Betaproteobacteria bacterium
GCTTGGCGTCGATGCTGTTTTTGCCGGTGAAGTGACGCTGCCCGCGCGGGCGCAGCTCTAGCCGCTGATCGGCACCAGCGCGGCTGCAAACTGAGCGGTCGCGGCTGGCCAGTTGAACTGCTGCGCGTGCGCGGCCGCAGTTTCCGGCGCGACCTCGAGTGCACGCAGGCAGGCGGCGCGTAGATCGGTGTCGAGCGCACCAGCCCCGCTGTCACCCACCACGTCCAGCGGTCCCGGCACCGGGTAGGCAGCCACCGGCAAGCCGCAGGCCATGGCCTCGACCAGAACCAGTCCGAAGGTGTCGGTGCGACTGGGGAATACGAACACGCGCGCCTGACGGTAGACGTCGGCAAGCTCGGCGTGGGTCTTCATGCCGAGGAACTTGGCTTTGGGATACTTTTTACGCAACCCTTCCAAGGCCGGACCACCGCCGGCCACCCACTGCTCGCCCGGCAAATCGAGCTGCAAAAAGGACCTCGATGTTTTTTTCTACCGACACGCGGCCCGCGTACAGAAACACCGGTGGCTTGTCGGCACGGCGGTCTTGCGGCGGGTCCATACGGAAGATGCTGTGATCGACGCCCCGCGACCAATGCACCACGCGGTCGAATCCGCGCGTCTGCAGGTCGTCGATGATCGAATGGGTAGGCACCATGACGGCTGCCGAGGCGCCATGGAAGCGCCGCAGCAGCGCGTACGACCAGCTCTCGGGAATCGGCGAGCGGCTGGAAACGTACTCGGGGAAGCGCGTGTGGTAGGCCGAGGTGAAGGCCCAACCGCGCTTGAGGGCGATGCTGCGAGCCGCCCATCCCAGCGGTCCCTCGGTCGCGATGTGCAGGGCATCAGGGGTAAAGGCGTCGATGTGCTTCGCCACCGCGCCGGGCGTGGTCAGCGACAGGCGGATGTCCGGGTAGGTCGGGCAAGGCAGCGTACGAAAGCTCAGCGGCGTGACGAAGCCAACCGTGTGGCCGCGCGCTTCGAGCTGGGCGGCGGTGTTTTGCAGCGACTTGACGACGCCATTGACCTGCGGCAGCCAAGCGTCGGTCACAATCAGGACGCGCTGCATGGTTTGAGGGGCGTTTGTCATCAGGCCTTGGCGAGTTCGGGTTCGGCGTCGTGCGGCGCAACCGCATCGTCGGATTTGACGGTCCCGCGGTGCGGCCAGTGGATCAGCTGCAGCTCACCGTCGAGCGTCTCGACCAGCGCGGTCATGCTTTCCACCCAGTCGCCGTCGTTGCAATAGAGCATACCGTTGATCTCACGCATCTCGGCCTTGTGGATGTGGCCGCAGACCACGCCTTGGTAACCGCGCCGGCGCGCCTCGTCGATCACCGCTTCTTCAAACGCGGTGATGAAGTTGACGGCCTTCTTGACCTTTTGCTTAAGGTATTGCGACAGCGACCAATACGAGAACCCAAGCCGGTGGCGCACTGCGTTGAACCAGCGGTTGAGCTTGAGGATGATCGTGTAGGCGGTGTCACCCAACAGCGCCAGCCAGCGGGCGTGCTGCATCACGCCGTCGAACAGGTCGCCGTGCACCACCCACAGCTTGCGACCGTCAAGCAGCGTATGAACCGCCTCGTCGGCGATCTCGATGTCGCCAAAGTGCATACCGATGAACTGCCGCACCATTTCGTCGTGGTTGCCGGCGATGTACACCACATGAGTGCCTTTACGCGCTTTGCGCAGCACCTTTTGCACGACGTCGTTGTGTGCCTGCGGCCAGTACCAGCCCTTGCGAAGCTGCCATCCGTCGAGGATGTCGCCGACCAAATACAGACGGTCGGATTCGAAATGACGCAAGAAGTCGAGCAGACACTCGGCCTGACAGCCCGAGGTGCCGAGGTGGATGTCGGAGATCCAGATGGCGCGATAGTGCCGGGTTGCAGCGTCGGCTGGCAGCTCCAGGGGCATGTCGCGCAACGAATTCATGCGCGGACTGTGCATCCCGCAGATGACGGCCGCATGACAATGCGATGATGGTGAAACCAATTCCCGTCCGCCGCGGCCAAATCAGCATGATTCGAAATCTGCTTAAGCGCGCCTCATGGGTTCGCCACGTCGCGACGCTGGCTGTGCTGGCGGCTGTGGCCGGTTGCGCCGCGCCGCCCGCCCGCCTTGTTGGCGCGCCGCCGGTCCTGCAGCTGCCCAAGCTGGGGCAGAGCTGGCAGTTCCGCGAGCTGGACGGATTTAGTGACCGCGAATTGGCACGCGTGGGCTTTCGCGTGACGCGCAGCGATGCCGACGGTGTCGAACTCGCGGTGACGGTTGACGGACAGCCCCTGAGCGGACTTCGCGAGGGTCAGGTCGAACGCTACGCCCGTCCCTGGGACGTGCTCGAAGACGCGTCCTATGGCCGTGTGCGTCGTTACACCCCTGCCATGCCGCTGTTGCGCGCCGATGCGCCACTCGAGACCCGCGTTGACGACCGGATGCGCGTCGAGCGTCCGCCCAAACCGCGTGCCGAGAATTGGATCGCGCTCAGCCGTTTCCGCGGCTGGGAAACCGTGACCGTCCCGGCTGGCACGTTCCGCGTCGCGCGCTACGAGCGCGTCATGTCGTACTACGACGACGACCCCTTTCGCTGGCGCACCGAGCGTCGCGAGACACTGTGGTACGCGCCGGAGGTGCAGCATTGGGTGCGCCGGGAGCTGGCAGGCACTTGGACTCGCCCGCCCTATCAGCGCGGGCGGCGCGGCGAGGTGCTGCGCGACGACTGGATCGTTTGGGAACTGACGGCCTACACGCCCTGAGCGTTGGATGGCGGCGGGGACGTTAGCGTTGTCAGTGCCGCCGCCACCACAGTGGCAGGTACAAGACGCCTTGTAGCGTCCCAAGCAGGCCAAACGCGATCGATGCCGCCACGCCCTGATCAGCCGCCACACCAAACAGCGGGAACAGCCAGGCGGCGGCGGCTTCGCGGCTGCCAAAGCCAAACACGCTCAGTGGCAGCGCGGCGGCAATGAACAAGCCACCGGCCAACACCAGCAGGTCCGGCATGGTGAGGTCGACGCCCACGGCTCGGCAGCTGAACCAGAGCGCGGCATTGGAGAGCGCCTGCACACCGAACGACCACGTTGCGGCGCGCCACCACAGCTGTGCATCGGCGCGAGGCAGACGGGCCACCCAGGGCGTGCGGTCGCCCAGCAGCATGAGCAAGACCAAGGGCCCGCCAACGATCGCCGCAAAGGCCAGCGCCAAAACTTCGGGCAGACGCGCTTGAGTCGCCCACACCCCGACCAGCGCCAGCGCTGCCAGCGCCCACAGTCCGACGACGCGGTCCAGCAGCACAGTGACGCTGGCTCGGGTGAGCGAGTGCCCCAGCCCCACTAGCCAGGCGCTGCGCCAAGCGTCGCCGCCCAGGGTTGCGCCGGGGAGCACTGTGCTTAAGCACACCCCTTGCGCGTAGCGGACGAGGAATCCGCTGGTCGGAGCGGCGCAGCCGAAGTCGTCGGCGATCTGCCGCCAGCGCAGCGCCGACAGGCCATTGGCAACCACCGCGCAGCCCAGCGCGAGTGCGAGATCAAGCGGATTAAGGGTCCGCAGGTGCTCCCAGATGTCACCCGAGCCAATCTGCCAGGCCAATACCGCCAGCACTGCCAGGCCGGCGGTCCATTGCAAGGCCTTACGCCAGCGCTTCACTCGGATCGCGGTGTGCCGCGGGTCAGGTATTGCGGGCGCCCTTGCGGCTCGTGGTAGATGCGGGTCAGCAATTCGCCCAGCACGCCGGTGGCCACCAACTGCACGCCCAGCAACAGCAGGAGCATGCCGAGGAACAGCAGGGGCCGCTGGCCGATGTCTTCACCGAGCACCAGCTTGTCGAAGGCGAGCCAGGTCAGCACAGCGAACCCGGCCAGCCCGAGCATGGCCCCAATGGTGCCGAACGCATGCAGCGGCCGATGCAGAAAGCGCATCGAGAAGCGTATCCACAGCAGGTCGAGCAGCACCCGCACGGTGCGGTCGATGCCGTACTTGCTGACGCCGCGGGTGCGCGGGTGATGGCGCACCGGCACTTCCATCAGCCGGGCGCCGGCCTCCACTGCAAGCGCGACGATGAAACGGTGCTGCTCGCCGTAAAGACGCAGCCGCTCGATGACTTCGCGGCGGTAGACCTTGAGTGCGCAACCGTTGTCGCGCAGCTGGATGCCGGTGACGCGGGCGATGATGCGGTTGGCGATGCGCGACGGCAGCTTGCGCGACATCGCCGCGTCCTGGCGGTCCTTGCGCCAGCCCGAGATGAGGTCGATGTCGGGCCGCTCGTCGAGGATGCGCAGCAGCTCGGGGATGTCGGCGGGGTCGTTCTGCAGGTCGCCGTCGAGGGTCGCGATCAGGCTGCCACGCGCCGCGTCAAAACCGGCTTGCAGGGCAGTCGATTGGCCGTAATTGCGGATCAACAGCACCGGCCGCAGCCAGGGGCGTGTCTGCGCGAGGCTGTCGATCAACGCGCCGGTGCCGTCGCTCGAGCCGTCGTCGATGAGGATCAGCTCAAAGTCGCGATCGGCCAGCGCAGCATGGACGCGACTGACCAGCTCCTCGACGTTCTCTGCCTCGTTGTAGACCGGAATGACCACCGACAGAGCGAGGGCGGGCGGTGTGGCGAGGGTTTCGGCGGCGGTTGCGGTCACGGCGGATCAGGGTCGTTGGGTTGCGTCCTGCATTGTGCCGGAGCCGCTGTCCGCAGGCGAACCCGACGCCGCCAGAAGGCGCGCCACCAGCGCGGCCACCAGTGTCACGAGCACGATGGCGATCAGCGTGTCGCTGAAAAAGTGGCGCCCCAATCCGATGCGGCAGAGGCCCATCAGCAGGCCGCTGGCTATGCCCGCGAAGAGCCAGCGCCGGCGATTGCGCGGGGTGCGGGCCATCCACGCGCCGGCCACCGGCAAGCTGGCGAACGCGACATGGCCCGAGACGAAACTGCAGTTGCGCCGACAAGCATCACTGGTTTGCCACACCGGCACGTAGGCAGCGCTGCCACCGAACTCGGCCAGTTGCGCCGGTCTGGGGCGGCCCCAGTGGTCCTTCAGCACAGCATTGACCAGAAGTCCCGGCCCCAAGGCGATCACAACAAGCAGATAACTGCACTGACGCAGGGTCTGGCGCGGCCGCTGTGGGTGGCGCCAGGCCTGCACCGCGAGAAGCAGCGTGGTGAGCGCGAGCAAGGCGCTGAAGCCGTGGGTTGCCCGGTTAAACGCTGAGTTGAAGGTGACCATGCCCGGCCACGATTCGAACAGCCAGGCGCCGTCGACACGCGCGCTGCGGGCGATGGCGAGATCGATGTCGGGTAGCGCGTAGAACGCGGCGCTCACCAAGAGCAGGGCCAGCAGCACGGTACGCACGCGGGGTGCGCCAGCGTTACCGGTAGGCGCTGAAATCACGGGCCAGCCACACGCGTAGCGGTGTGGTGCGGTGTCCGCTGGACATGCTCAGCTCGACCGGCAGCGGGGTCACCTCGGCAAAAGCAGCGCTGAGTGCCGGCTGTAACTCGCGACGGCTGATCACCAAAAAGGCACCGTCGCGCTTAGGCAGGTCTCGCAAATCGCGGGTCATCTGGAACTGGTTCTGGCGGGCGCCGGTCGGGTTCCAGATGCGCAGGGTGCGGCCGCTCGTGCCTGCGTAAAAGCCCATCTCGGAGGCCAGCTTGCGGTCGTCGAGCACCAGAGTGGCGTGATGCTGCTGCGCGAGTGCGTCAACTTGGCGGCCGAGCTTAGACCAGCCACGGACCTCGTGCAGCGGCCCCTCCCAGTTCAAGCCGGCCGCGCGCGCCAGCGCTTCGTGGCCGTAGGCCAGTGCGCTTAGGAGTAGCGATGTCCCCAGCGCGGCGGCGATCAGCCAGCGCAGGCGGGTGGCCAGGAGGGCGCTGGCGCCAGCAGGCTGCCGGCGACGTAGGCTGGGGCTGCCCAGTTGGCGAAAGCGCGCGATAAGCCCGCCTGCACGCAGATGATCGCCAAGAACGGCACGGCAAAACACACGAGGAACCGCAGAGCCGGGATCGGCATAGCCTGCCCCGGGCCGATGTCGGTTGGCGCTACCGGCGCTTGCAAGCCGCGACGCACCGAGTAGGCCGCTGCGGCAAAGGCCAGCGGACCGAAGATCACGATCTGCGCGCCGATGAATTCGAACAATCCGCCGAGGCCGTTGCCGGCGCGGTCGATCTGCGCAATCTCGGCGGTGTGGTGCCAGGTCGGGAAGTCGTGGACGGCGTTCCACCACAGGTTCGGGGCAAACATCAGCACGGCGATGAACAGCGCCATCCATGGGCCGGGCAACACCAGCACTCGTCGCAGTTGCGGCATCAACCACAAGGCCATCACCGATGACACGGCGAAGATGCCCATGGTGTATTTCGCCAGCAGGCCGAATCCCAGCGCGATACCGAGCAGTGGCCACCAACCGCCACCCAGGCGGATAGCTCGCACCAGAACCAGCAGCGCCGCCGACCAGCACAGCAGCAGCAGTGAGTCGGTGGTCATGAACAGCGCGTAAAAGTTGGTGAGCGGCGCCAGCGTGAACAGCCCAGCGCCAAGCCAAGCCACGCTCGGCCGGTAGGGCCAGAGTTCACGGCCCAGCGCGAATACCAGCAGCGGTGTCACGGTGAAGGCAATTGCCGAGGGCAATCGAACGCAGAAGGCGCTGTCGCCGCAGACACCGCGGGCGGCAGCAATGGCCCAAGCGATGAGGGGCGGCTTGGAGTAATAGCCCCAGTCGGGCTGCATCGACCACACCGCGTACTGGGCCTCGTCATAGTGCAGGTCGATGTCGAGGTTGCTACGCACCACCAGTCTCAGCACCGTCAAGCCGAGCAGCAAGACCGCCAGAAGGGTCCAGCCGTAGCGCACGGTCGGTGGGGTCGTTGTCAGGCTCACGGGGTGAAGGGGGTCTCGGCCGCAGCGACGAAGCGTGTCAGTATAGCGCCTCATTTCGAGGCGCCTTTGCGGGCGCACGCAAGGACTCAGCATGCGCATCATGGTCACCGGCAGCGCCGGTTTTATTGGCGCCCAGACCGCCATCGAACTGGCTCGACGCGGTCACCGTGTGTTGGGCGTAGACACCATCAACGACTACTACGACGTCCGCTTGAAGCAGGCGCGCTGGCAACGCGCAGCCGACGCCGGTGTTGAGCAGCGGCAGCTTGATCTGGCCGATGCGGCAGCGCTGCAGACCGTGTTTGCCGAATTCGCGCCCGAGCGGGTCGTGCACCTCGCTGCGCAACCGGGCGTGCGCTACTCCATCAGCCATCCGCAGGCCTACGTGCAGAGCAACCTCGTCGGGTTTGCCAACGTTCTGGAGGCGTGTCGCCATCACGGCGTCGGACATCTCGTGTACGCCTCGAGCAGCAGCGTCTATGGCGGCAACCGAAAGATGCCGTTCTCCGAGGCCGACGCGGTGGATCATCCGGTGAGCCTGTATGCGGCCACTAAAAAGGCCAACGAACTGATGGCGCACACCTACAGCCACCTCTACGGTTTGCCGACCACCGGCTTGCGCTTCTTCACCGTCTACGGGCCGTGGGGACGCCCTGACATGGCGGTGTGGCTATTCTCTGAAGCGATGCTGGCTGGTCGTCCAATCACGCTGTTCAACCACGGCAACATGCAGCGCGACTTCACGTTTATTGATGACATCGTCGAGGGCGTGATTCGCGCGCTGGAGGCGGTGCCGGTTGCAGACGCCGACTTCGATCCGCTGCAGCCGGATGCGGGGACGAGTTGGGCGCCCTACCGCGTGTTCAACATCGGCAACCACCAGCCGGTGCCGCTGCGCGAATTCGTGGCGACGCTGGAATCAGCGCTGGGCGTGACCGCGATTGTCGACGAGCAGCCGATGCAGCCGGGCGACGTGGAGGCCACCTACGCCGATGTCGAGCGCCTGCGAATCGCCACCGACTTTGCACCGAGCACGCCGCTGGCCGAGGGGCTGGCACGCTGGGCCGAGTGGTACCGCGGCTGGCGCGCGAGCAATCCCTAGCCCGAGCAGCGCGCCTTGAGGTGCGCCAGCGCCTCCTGCACCTGGTCGATTAGCACCAGACACAGGTCGCCGGTGGCGAGACGCTCGAGCCCACGGTCGATGGCGATGAACTCGCCGTCGATGGCCTCGACGTGGCGAACACGGCTCGCGCCCACCAGACCCTGCCGCAGCAGGCCGATCACTTCGCCGTCGGCGCGGCCGCGTTGGCAGGCGTCCTGGTAGAGGATGACTTCGTCGAAGGTGCCGCCGAGGATCTCGGTCTGCCGGCGGATGTCTTCGTCGCGCCGGTCGCCGGCGCCAGAGATCACCACGACGCGTTTGCCGGTGGCGATGCGCTCGACCGCTTCTGCCAACGCCACCATTGCGTCAGGGTTGTGGCCGTAGTCGGCGATTACGGTGGCGCCATTGTGGCGCAAGAGGTTAAAGCGTCCGGGCGTGACGCCGGCGTCGCCAATAAAGGTCGCCAGAGCGGTTTTCAGTGTGTCAAAGGGGATGCCCAAGCCCCAACCGGCGCCGATCGCGGCCAGTACATTGTCGACCTGAAAGCCGATGGCGCCACCTAGCGTTAGCGGTACGTTCGCCAGAGTGAAGCGTGCGATGGTGTCGCGCTCAATGCAGACGATGGTGTCGTTCTCGAGCGTGACCACGCGCTCACCCCTTGCGCGGTGGGCGGCCAAGTGGGGCGTCTCCGGATCACGTGCGAACAGCGTCACCCGGGACGGGCAGGCTTCTGCCATACGCACCACCATCGGGTCGGCGGCGTTGAGCACGCCCATGCCCTGCGGGGACACGTTCTGGACGATCACCCGTTTGACCACCGAGAGGTCTTCGACCGTGTTGATGTAGTTAAGGCCGAGGTGGTCCCCGGCACCGATATTGGTGACCACGGCAACGTCACAGTGGTCGAAACCCAGACCCTCGCGCAAGATCCCGCCGCGAGCGGTTTCGAACACGGCAGCGTCAACGTCGGGATGCAGCAGTACGTTGCGAGCGCTCTTCGGGCCGCTGCAGTCGCCGTCGTCGATCATCTGGCCGTTGACGTAGACGCCGTCAGTGGTGGTCATCCCAATGCGCAGGCCATGCTGGTGCAGCATGTGCGCGATCAGCCGAACGGTTGTGGTCTTGCCATTGGTGCCCGCCACCGCTGCGACCGGGATACGGCCGTTGTCTCCGGGGGCGTACATTAGGTCGATGATCGCCTCGCCGACGGCGCGGGGCTTGCCATACGACGGCGCCAGGTGCATGCGCAGCCCCGGCGCGGCGTTCACCTCGACGATGCCGCCGCCGGTCTCCTCCAGGGGTCGATGTACGCCTTCGCAGACGACGTCGACGCCGCAGATGTCGAGCCCGACCATCTGCGCGGCCTGCACCGCACGCTGCGCGACTTTGGCGTGGACGTGGTCGGTGACGTCGGTCGCGGTGCCGCCGGTGCTGAGGTTGGCGTTGTTGCGCAGTATCACCCGCTGGCCCATGTCCGGGACGCTCTCGGGGGTCAGGCCGCTTGCTGCGAGGGTGGCCAGTGCGATGTCATCGAGGCGGATCTTGGTTAGTGAGGTGGCGTGGCCTTCGCCGCGCAGCGGATCGAGGTTGACCTCATCGACCAGTGCGCGGATGCTGCGCGCGCCGTCGCCGATCACCAACGGCGGGTCGCGTCGCGCTGCAGCGACCAGGCGGTCGCCCACCACCAGCAGGCGGAAATCGTTGCCGGGCAGATAGCGTTCGACCATGACGTCGTCGCGGAACCCCTCCGCCACCCGATAGGCGGCCTCCACGGCCTCGCGACTGCCCAGATTGACGGCCACACCCTTGCCCTGGTTGCCGTCTTTGGGCTTGACCACCACCGGCAAGCCGATCTCCTGCGCGGCTGCCCAGGCGTCCTCGGCGCTGTCGACGGTACGCCCCAGCGGCACCGGCACGCCGGCGGCGTGCAGCAGGTCCTTGGTCAGCTCTTTGTCCTGCGCGATGGCCTCGGCGATGGCGCTTGTGTGATGCGTCTCGGCGGCCTGGATGCGTTTTTGCCGCGAGCCCCAGCCGAACTGGACCAAACTGCCTTCAGTCAGGCGGCGATAGGGTATGCCACGCGCCACCGCGGCACTGACGATGGCGCCGGTGCTGGGGCCGAGGCGTTGGTCCTCGTCGAGTTCGCGCAATTGGTGCAGCGCGTCGGTGAGGTCGAACGCGGCATCGTCAAGCGCAGACCGGCAGAGTTGTTCGGCGAGGCTCATGGCCAGACGGCCGACCGCCTCCTCGCTGTACTCCACCACCACCTGATAAATGTTGTCCTGCACAGCGTGCACGGTGCGTCCGAAAGTCACCGGACAGCCGGCCTGCGATTGCAGCGCCAGCGTCGCGGCCTGCAGGGCGTGTGCCAATGACACCTGCCGGTCATTGATCGAGGCCTCGATCGGCCCCAGCGCTGGGAAGCGCGTGCGCAGACGGGCCTCGAAGCCAGG
>RFMI01000093.1 GCA_009927815.1 Betaproteobacteria bacterium
GTCGATTATAGGGGGTGGCGGGTGAGGGGCAAAGGCATGGAGTGGCGGCTGGATGCGGTGTCAGGGTCGGCAACCCGCCAATCGGCGGTGGTGATGGCAACCCTGCTGGTGGGAGCTGCCGTCTGGGGACTGGTCTGGTACCCGTACCGCGCGCTGGAGATCGCCGGATTCTCGTCCACCGCATCGACGGTGATCAGCTATGCCATCAGCCTGCTGCTGGGCGTGTCGCTGTTCGGCCCGCGAGCGGCTGAGCTCACACGCCATTGGCGCGCTGCCCTGGCGATCGCCATCACTGCCGGCTGGACCAACCTGGCCTACGTCCTGGCGATGGTCGATGGCGAAGTCATGCGCGTGCTCCTGCTGTTCTACCTCGCGCCGTTGTGGACCGTCGGTTTTGCCCGGGTACTGCTGGGCGAGCGCCTGACCCGCTCGTCGGCGCTGCTGGTGCTGTTGTCGCTGGCGGGCGCGTTGGTGATGCTGTGGCCAGCGCAGGGCTGGCCGCTGCCGGCCAATGCCGCCGAGTGGATCGGCCTGTCGGCGGGCGTCAGTTTTGCGCTGCTCAATGTCCTGTCGCTGGGCGCTGAGGCGCTCACGGTCGAGGCCAAATCCACAGCAATCTGGCTTGGCGTGCTGCTGGTCTCAGCATTCTGGTTGGGATTCGGCGGGGGCGTCTGGGCGATGCCAACGTCGCTTGTGCTGGCTGATTGGCTCGTGCTGGTGCTGCTGGGCGTGGTCATGTTCGCCATCAGCTTGATCATCCAATACGGCGTGGCGCGAGTGCCGGCCAACACGGCGATCGTGGTCTTTTTGGTGGAGTTGGTGGCGGGTGCGATCTCATCAGCCTTGCTGTCGGACGAAGTCTTGACCACGCGTGAATGGCTGGGCGGGGCGATGATCGTGAGCGCCAGTCTGGTGGCGGCTGTGCGCGCGCGGTCTTAGTCGGTCAGCGACTTGAGCAGCACCAGCGCGGCGCCACCACCACCCTCGACGTTCGGCGCCTGACAAAAAGCCAGCACCTCGTCGCGTTGCATCAACCAGCTCCGCACCTTGCCCTTGAGCACCGGCTCTTTGTTTGGCGAGCGCAGCCCTTTGCCATGGATGATGCGAACGCAGCGGAAACCGGCCTGCCGGCAGCGAGCCAGGAAACCGGCCAGTTCCAGCCGCGCCACCTCGCGCGTCAGGCCGTGTAAATCGAGCTGCGCCTGGATCACCCAGTGGCCGCGTTTGAGCTTGCGCAGCGCGGCGGCAGTAACACCTGGGCGGGCAAATAGCAGTTCTTCGCCGGTCTCGAGGTCTTCCGGTTCGTAGTCCGAGAGGCTGTCGGCCAACACCTGCTGCTCGTCGGCCAGGCGCTGCGCAGGCCAGGCCGGGACGGTAGGGCGGGGTGGCTCGACGCGGTCGCTGGGCGGTAGCGGCGTGACATCAGTCACTGCCTTGCGAAACACATCGCGTTGAGCGGCCGCCGCCTGCGCCGCTGCGGCGGCGCGGCGCTCCGCCGCAGCGCGATCGCGGGCCTGTGACTCCAGGGTGCGCTGAACGCCGGCCAAGGCCGCGGCGAGGGGGCTGTCGGCAGGTCGTTTGCTCACGCCAGTGGCCTTGCAGGTCGTCGTCGTGGGAGTGAGCCGGTTCAGCCGCCGAGTGCGTCGAGGTAGCGCTCAGCGTCGAGCGCCGCCATGCAGCCGGTGCCGGCACTGGTCACCGCCTGCCGGTAGATGTGGTCCTGCACGTCGCCAGCCGCGAAGACCCCGGCGATGCTGGTGGCGGTGGCGTTGCCGTCGCGACCACCACGGGTCACGATGTAGCCGCCTTCCATGTCCAGTTGCCCCTCAAAGATCTGCGTGTTGGGCTGATGGCCGATGGCGATGAACACGCCCTGCAGCCCGATGTCGCGGGTGGCACTGTCCTTGACCGAGCGGATGCGCATGCCGGTCACGCCGCTGGTGTCGCCCAGCACCTCGTCGAGCGTGCTGTCAAGCGCGAGTTCGATCTTGCCCTCGGCGACGCGGCTCATCAGCTTGTCGATCATGATCGCCTCGGCCTTGAACTTGTCGCGACGGTGCACGAGCGTCACCTTGCTGGCGATATTGGCCAGGTACAGCGCTTCCTCGACTGCGGTATTGCCGCCGCCGATCACCGCCACCGGCTGATTCTTGTAGAAGAAGCCGTCGCAGGTGGCGCAGGCCGAAACGCCCTTGCCTGAGAACGCCGCCTCGCTCGGCAGGCCGAGGTACTTGGCGCTGGCGCCGGTGGCGATGATCAGCGCGTCACAGGTGTATTCGCCGCTGTCGCCCACCAGCCGCATCGGTTTCTCCTGCAGATGCACGGTGTGGATGTGGTCAAACACCAGTTCGGTGTCGAATCGCGTCGCGTGCCTCTCGAAGCGCGCCATCAGGTCGGGGCCGAGGACGCCGTCGGCATCGGCCGGCCAGTTGTCGACCTCGGTGGTGGTCATCAACTGTCCGCCCTGCGCGATGCCGGTGATGATCACGGGCTTGAGGTTGGCGCGCGCGGCGTAGACGGCGGCGGTGTAGCCGGCGGGGCCGGAACCGAGGATGAGCAGGCGGATGTGGCGGGGCATGGGGACTCCGGTACTTGGGGGCTGAGATCGGGTCAACCGATCGCGAATGCAGGGTCTATGACGGGCGGTACAGGTGATTCGTTCGGACTTTCAGAGGCTCGATCAGCCGCGGTGGCCGGCATGTGAGTCTTGCAGATGCACCACCACGGGCGCGGGTGCGTCCGGCGCCCGGCTGAACAGTGCGACAAGGCCCGGCGCCAGCGTTTCCGGCAGCGGCAGTGCGTGGGTCTCGCCAAGGGCGTCGCCGGCCGAGTGGCTCTTCAGGCGGATTGGCGACTTCATCGGCCCCGGCACTACGGCGTGGACGCGGTGCGTCGGCCGGTGCGACCACTCGGCGTCCCACGACTCCGCCAGCGCGATCAAGCCTGCCTTGGCCACGCCGTAGGCGCCCCAGAAGGCCGCCGGCCGGGCGCCGTGCGTGTCGGAGACGAACACCACCGTTGCGGTGGACGCGGCTTGCAGCAACTCGCTGCAGGCGCGGGTGAGCAGGGCCGGCGCCATCAGGTCGACGCGGAGTAGCGTGTTCCAGGTGTCGAGGTCTTGCTGGGCCATCGGCGTGAGCGTGCGGAATTGAGCAGCTGCATGGACGATGCCATCGAGCCGGCCAAGTTGTGACGCGATGCCCTCGGCGATGCGCTCGAAGCCGGTCTCGTCGGCGCGCGCCAGATCGAACGGAATGATCGACGGGTGCGCCCCGCCGGCCGCGACGATGTCGTCGTAGACCGACTCCAGCGGCTGCGTCTTGCGACCGAGCAGCACTACCGTAGCCCCGGCTGACGCCAGCGCCAGTGCGCTGGCGCGGCCAAAACCGGAGCCGGCGCCAGTGACCAGGACCACGTGGTCGCGCAAGTCTGGCAGGTGCAGGGGGTCAGACATCGGCAAGGCTCCGCAAGGACAGCAATTAAGGGGCTGCGTGGGTAGGCAGTTCGGGTGCCACGCTCAAGCGGCAGCCGCGGCAATTCGGCGCGCGCATTCTACCCCGCTGCGCACCGCACCCTCGAGTGTGGCCGGGTAGGGGCCAGCGGTGTAGTCGCCAGCCAGCCAGACACCAGGCAGGCCGGTTGCATGACCGGGGCGGACCAGGTCAGGCGTGCAGGCGAAGGTGGCGCGCTTCTCGCAGATCAGCTGGCTGGCAAGCGCTGGCGGCCAATGCGGGAATCGCTGCGCCAATTGGCGGACGACGGCGTCGGCCTGTGCGTCTTGCCGGGCACTGGTGACAACGCTGAGCCGTCCTTCGCCATGGTCGAACAGCCATTCGCCAGGATTGCCATCCAACATGTGCATCGGTGGCTCAAGTTGCAATGCCTGCGGATAGCGCACGTGGACTGTGGTGATTGGCCGGTACTCGAAGGCATCAAGCGCTGAGCAGACGCTTTCGCTCTCGCCCGAGGGCGCTCCCGCTGCAGCGCCGGTTCGCAGCAGCGCTGTGACATGTTGCGGTGCGGTGGCAATCACCACCGCATCAAACCGCGCACCCGGGTACACGATCGGAGCCTCGCTCGTCAGCGATTCGGAAGCAGCGGTACCCAGCGCCAACTGCCATGCGCCGTCCGCAGGCTGCAGCGCGTGCACCCGAGCACCGTAGTGCACGTCGGCGCCGTGGCTCCGCAGCCAGTCGACCGCCGGCTCGGCCAGCACCTCGCCCAGCGGTACGCAGGGCAATTCGAGGCCAGCGTCGCGGCCCGCCGCGAACAGCCCGTCTACCAGGACGCGGGCGAGCACCCGCGCCGAGGCCTCGTGCACATCGGTGTTGAGCGCAGCGACGCAGAGCGGTGCCCATAGGGCCTCGACCAGCGCGTCGGGCTGGCCGGTGCGGCGCAGCCAGTCCAGCGCGACGCAGTCAGGCGTGTGGCTATTCGCCATTTGGCGAGCGGCAGGTGCCAGCCGCAGTAGGGCCAGTCGCGCGCGAAAATCGAGTCCGCGTGCGGTGATGACAGCCGCCAGTCCGCCCAGTCCGAAGGGCCATGCCGGCACCGTCATCTGCAAGCCCCCGGGGTGATGCAGGCTCAAGGGCAGTCGGCGCAACACGGCTTCGCGCCGGACGCCAAGGGTTTGCATCAGGTCAAAGGTCTGGCGGTACGGGCCGATCAGCACGTGCTGGCCGTTGTCGACCGCGCCGAGACGCCCGTGCACGGTGCGGGCGCGTCCACCCGGCACGCGTGCGGCCTCGAACACCTGCACCGCCGCGCCGGCCTCCACTAGACGCACGGCGCAGGCCAATCCCGCCCAGCCGGCGCCGATTACGGCGACGCGCATTCGTGTCAGCGCCGGCTTCACAGACGTCCGGTCAGCGCCACCTGCAAGCCGATCAGCGCTTTGCGCAACGGTGGCAAGCTGGTCTTTTCGCGGAGTACGCGGCTGCCGCTCGTCGCGATCTCTTCGAGCAAGGTGCGATACACCGCCGCCATGACCAGGCCGGGTCTTTGCGATCGGCGATCGCAATCTGGCAGCACGGCCAGGGCTTCGGTGAAGGTGCTGCGTGCGCGCGTGATTTGCATCGCCATCAGGGCCGCAAAGCCGGGCGATTCGCGCCGTGCCAGCACATCGCCGGGCAGCACGCCGTGTGCGCGCAATTCATCGGCTGGCAGGTAGATGCGGCCCCGCATGGCGTCCTCGCCGACGTCGCGGACGATGTTGGTGAGCTGCAAGGCGAGGCCGAGGCGAGCTGCGTAAGTCTCGGTGCTGGCATCGCGATAGCCGAAGATGCGCGCCGAGAGCAGACCCACCACCCCGGCGACACGGTGGCAATACAGCCGCAAGGCCTCGAAGTCGGCGAATCCACCGTGTTGCAGGTCCATCGCCATGCCATCAAGGATGGCCTCGAAGTGCTCGCGTGGCAGCGTGTAGTCGCGCACCGCTGGCAGCAGTGCGCGCGTCACCGGATGTCGCGGCGCGCCTTCATACAGCCGCCCGACCTCGTCGCGCCACCAGGCCAGCACGGTGTAGGCCGGCACCGGATCGGTGATGTCGTCGACCACGTCGTCCACCGCACGGCAGAAGGCGTATAGCGCGGTCATGGCGCGGCGCCGAGGTTCGGGCAGAAGGCGGAAGCTCAGCGTGAAACTGGAGCCCGCCTTGCGGCAGACCTCGGCGCAATACTGGTCCGGACTCACTGGCAGCCCCCGCCGGCTGGCTCGGCGAATAGCGAGCCCAGCCCCGGGAACAGTGCTCGCGGCAGGTTGCGCGCGATGTCCTGCCAGCCGACCACCGGCCGTTGCGTCAGCACATCGCCTCCGGCCGCGTGAATCTTGCGCAACACGGCCTCGCCACCCAGCACGATCAGCCGGATCTCGAGTCCCAGTCGCCCCGGCAGCGCCCGTCCCAGCGGTGCGCCGGCTTGTAGTAGACGGCGTGCGCGGTCGGTCTCGAAGGCCATGAGCGCCCGCCATTGCGGGGATGCCCGGCGCGCGGCGATGTCAGCCTCGCTCACACCGAAGCGCGCGAGTTCGTCTTGCGGCAGGTAGACGCGGCCTTTGTCCCAGTCCACCGTCACGTCCTGCCAAAAATTGATCAGCTGCAGGGCGGTGCAGATGCCGTCTGAGTACGCGAGGTTGCGCGGGGTGGCCGCGCCGAACAGGTGCAGCAGGATACGGCCCACCGGATTCGCCGAGCGGCGGCAGTAGTCGGCGAGTTCGGCGTAGCCAGCGTAGCGGGTCACGCGCACATCCTGCTCGAACGCGCTCAGCAGGTCGGTGAACAGCTCGAGCGGCAACTGATGGCGACGGATTACATCGGCGAGGGGCGCGAAGATCGCGTGGTCAGGCGTCTCGCCGCGACCAATGGCGGCCAGCATCTGGCGGTACTCGCCAAGCTGCGCCATGCGTTCGCCAGCGCTTGCGTCGCCCTCGTCGGCAAAGTCGTCGGCGCTGCGTGCGAAGTGGTAGATCCAGCGCACTGGCTCGCGCAGGCGACGCGGCAATGCGAGCGAGGCCACGGGGAAGTTCTCGTAATGATCGACCTGCATGCGGGAGCGGCTCGCGTCGGGAGCGCGTAGTTTACACTCGAGGGCGCAGCGGCTCGGCTGCCGGCTCAGGTCGGCGATGACCGTCGGCGCGACCGTGGCGAAATTGGTAGACGCAACAGGTTTAGGTCCTGTCGGGGGCAACCCTGTGGAGGTTCGAGTCCTCTCGGTCGCACCAGTGCCCATCAGATCTCGCAGCCTGATCCGGAAATTCACCGGGGGCTGCGTATAATGTCGGGTTCTACATCATATTCGCGGCCTGACCGCGCAAACGAGACAGCCATGGCAGCAAACATCGAAACCCTCCAGGGCCTGCAACGCAAGGCTAGCCTGGCCATCCCTCTGGCCACCATCGAAGCCGAAGCGGCACGGCGGCTCAAGGACCTTTCCCGCACCGTCAACATCAAGGGTTTCCGCAAGGGCAAAGCGCCGGTCAAGCTGGTCGATCAGCAGTACGGCCAGCAAGTCCGTCAGGAGGTGGTGGGCGACCAGCTGCGCGAGGTTTTCACCGAAGCCGCACTGACCCACAAGCTGCGCATCGCCGGCAACCCGCGCTTCGAGCCGAAGGCGGGCGATGGTCAGACCGATCTGCTGTTCGACGCGCATTTCGAGGTGTATCCCGACATTCAGCTGGGCGACATCAAGACTTGGTCGCTGGAGCGCCAGACGCTCGAGGTGACCGAGAAGCACGTCGACAAGACGCTCGAAATCCTCCGCAAGCAGCGCACCACGTACAAGACCGCCAAGCGCGCCGCCAAGGCCGATGACCGCGTCACTGTCGACTTCGAGTCGACCCTCGACGGCCAGCCGATGGCCGGTGGTCAGGGCGCCGATTTCCCCTTCGTGCTCGGCGCCGGCCAGATGCTGCCCGATTTCGAGGCGGCGGTGACTGGCAAGGCGGCCAAGGAGGCGGTCGAGTTCGACCTCACGTTCCCGACCGATTACCGCGCCACCGATGTCGCCGGTAAGACGGCGCAATTCAAGGTTACGGTGAAGTTGGTGGAGTCGCCGGTGCTGCCGAAGATCGACGAGGACTTCGCCCGCGCGCTTGGCGTCGACAGTGGTGATGTTGAGGAGCTGCGTCGCGAACTGCGCGCCAATGTTGAGCGCGAGGTCGCCCGCCGCTTGCAGTCGAAAGCCAAGAACTCGGTGATGGAGGCCCTGCGCGATTTGCCGGACGTCGACCTGCCGAAGAACCTGGTCGACACCGAGATTCGTCGCTTGATGCAGATCACCCGTGCCGACCTCGAATCCAAGGGCATCCCCAATGCCAAGGACGTGCCGCTGGCGCCGGAGATCTTCGTCGAGGAGGCTCAGGCCCGCGTCAAGCTCGGTCTGCTGGTTGGCGAAATCGCTCGCCTCAACCAGCTGCAGCCGTCGCCGGAAAAAGTGCGCGACCTGGTCATCCAGCAAGCCACCAGCTACGAGAACCCGGCCGAGATGGTGCAGTGGTTCTACGCCGACCCGCGCCGCCTGCAAGAAGTCCAAGCGGTGGTGCTGGAGGACGAGGTGGTCGAGTGGGTGTTCGCCCAAGGCAAGCCCAAGACCAGCAAGATCGCCTTCGAAGAACTCATGGACATCGCCTGATGATGCACTTTCCGAACGGATACCCCGACGCCACTGCCGGCGCCATGACCGAACCGCAAACCTCGGCTTGGTGCCCATGGTGGTCGAGCAGAGCGGCCGCGGCGAACGCGCCTACGACATTTACTCGCGCCTGCTCAAGGAGCGCGTGGTGTTTTTGGTCGGTCCGGTCAACGAGGTCACCGCCAATTTGGTGGTGGCGCAACTGCTGTTCCTTGAGTCGGAGAATCCCGACAAGGACATCTCGTTCTACATCAACTCGCCGGGCGGGATGGTCACAGCCGGCATGGCGATCTACGACACGATGAACTTCATCAAGTGCGACGTCAGCACCTTGTGCATCGGTCAGGCCGCCAGCATGGGCGCGTTCTTGCTTTCCGCCGGCGCCAAGGGCAAGCGCTTTGCGCTGCCGAATTCGCGCGTGATGATTCACCAGCCGCTCGGCGGCTTCTCCGGTCAGGCCTCGGACATCGAGATCCACGCCAAGGAGATCCTCTACCTCAAGGCGCGGCTCAACCAGATGCTGGCGGACCACACGGGTCAGACCATCGAGACCATCGAGCGCGACACCGATCGCGACAACTTCCTCAGCGCCGAAGCAGCGCGTGACTACGGTTTGATCGACCAGGTGCTGACCTCGCGCGCGGCCATCACCGCCTGAGCGCCTTGGCGTACACTCACCGGCAATGAGCGACAAGACCAGTAGCGACAAGCCTTTGTACTGCTCCTTCTGCGGCAAGGGGCAGCACGATGTTCGCAAGCTGATCGCCGGACCGTCGGTGTTCATCTGCGACGAGTGCATCGAGCTGTGCAACGACATCATCCGCGAGGAGGTCGGCGACGGTGATGAGGCGTCGACCCGAGATGGCCTGCCGACGCCGCATGAGGTGCGCGACATCCTTGATCAATACGTGATCGGTCAGTCGTCGGCCAAAAAAATCCTCTCGGTGGCGGTCTACAACCACTACAAACGTATCCGCAGTGGCAGCCGCCGCGACGACGTTGATCTGTCCAAGAGCAACATTCTGCTTATCGGCCCGACCGGTTCGGGCAAGACCTTGTTCGCGCAAACCCTGGCTCGTCTGCTTAACGTGCCATTTGTGATGGCCGATGCGACCACCCTCACCGAGGCTGGTTATGTCGGCGAGGACGTCGAGAACATCATCCAGAAGCTGCTGCAGAAGTGCGACTACGACGTCGAGCGGGCCCAGCAGGGCATCGTCTACATCGACGAGATCGACAAGATCTCTCGCAAGAGCGATAACCCGTCAATCACCCGCGACGTGTCTGGCGAAGGCGTCCAGCAGGCCTTGCTCAAGTTGATCGAGGGCACTACGGCATCGGTGCCGCCTCAGGGTGGGCGCAAGCACCCCAATCAAGAGTTCGTGCAGGTCGACACCACCAATATTTTGTTCATTTGCGGCGGCGCCTTCGACGGCCTCGACAAGGTCATTCGCAACCGCTCGGAGCGCGGCGGCATTGGTTTTGGTGCCGACGTGCGCAGCAAGGATTCCAGCCGCGAGATCAGCAGCTTGCTGAGCGAAGTCGAGCCGGAAGACCTCATCAAGTACGGGCTGATCCCCGAATTCATCGGGCGCCTGCCAGTCACGGCGACGCTCGAGGAGTTGGACGAGGCGGCGCTGGTGCGCATCCTCACCGAGCCCAAGAACGCGCTGGTCAAGCAGTTCCAAGCCTTGTTCGCCATGGAAGGCGTGCAACTCGAAGTGCGTGAAGATGCGCTGCAGGCCATCGCCGCGAAAGCGCTGGCGCGCAAGACCGGCGCCCGCGGGCTGCGTTCGATCCTTGAGCAGGCCTTGCTTGAGACCATGTTCGACCTGCCCTCGCTGAGCCATGTCGAGTCGGTGGTGGTCGATGCCGGCGTCATCAGTTCGGGCAATCGGCCACTCGTCGTCTATGCCGAACAGGCCGCTGCTGGGAGCGCGTAATCCGGCTGTCTTGAGTTTTTGCTTGAGCGCCTCCATCTGTCGCAGTAATCTGCGCTAGAACCCGCGCCAAACGGCCAATAAGGAACCCCGATGACCGATTCGACCCCCACCACTGGCGACACCGTGGATTTGTCGCTGCTGCCGCTGCGCGACGTCGTGGTCTTTCCGCACATGGTCATCCCGCTGTTTGTTGGGCGACCCAAGTCGATTAAAGCGCTCGAGCTGGCGATGGACGCCGGTAAGAGCATCCTGCTGGTGGCGCAGAAGTCCGCCGCCAAGGACGAGCCCGCCACCGACGACCTCTACGCTGTCGGCACGGTCGCCAGCATCTTGCAGATGCTGAAGCTGCCCGATGGCACGGTGAAGGTGTTGGTGGAGGGTGGCCAGCGCGCGCAAGTTCTGGACGTGCGCGACGAAAAGACGCATTTCAGCGGTCGCGCCGAGTTGATCGGCGACCTCAACGCCGAGACCCATGAGGTTGAGGCGATGCGCCGCGCCATGCTGGCGCAGTTTGACCAATACGTGAAGCTCAACAAGAAGATTCCGCCCGAGGTGCTGACCTCGGTCGCGGGCATCGATGAAGCCGGGCGTCTGGCCGACATGATTGCCGCCCACCTGCCGCTCAAGCTCGAGCAGAAGCAGGACGTGCTCGACATTTTTGACGTGCGCCAGCGGCTCGAACACCTGCTCGGTCTGCTCGAGGCCGAGATCGACATCCTGCAAGTCGAGAAGCGCATCCGTGGCCGCGTCAAGCGGCAGATGGAGAAGTCGCAGCGCGAGTACTACCTCAACGAGCAGGTCAAGGCGATCCAAAAAGAGCTCGGTGAGCTGGAAGAGGGCAGCGACCTCGACGAGTTGGAGCGCAAGCTGCGCACCTCGGGCATGTCGAAGGAGGCGTTGGCCAAGGCTGAAGCCGAACTCAAAAAGCTCAAGATGATGTCGCCGATGTCGGCTGAAGCCACTGTCGTGCGCAACTACATCGAACGCTCATCGGCCTGCCGTGGAAGAAGAAGTCGAAGATCAGCAAGGACCTGGCGGCTGCCGGCAAGGTTCTGGAGACCGATCACCACGGTCTCGAGAAGGTTAAGGAACGCATCCTCGAATATCTCGCGGTGCAGCAGCGGGTCGACAAGGTCAAGGCGCCTATCCTCTGTCTGGTCGGGCCTCCGGGCGTCGGCAAGACTTCGCTCGGCCAGTCGATTGCCCGCGCCACCAATCGCAAATTCGTGCGCATGGCGCTTGGCGGCGTGCGCGACGAGGCCGAGATCCGTGGCCACCGTCGCACCTACATCGGCTCAATGCCGGGCAAGATCCTGCAGAACATGAGCAAGGTCGGCGTCAAGAACCCCTTGTTCCTGCTCGACGAGGTCGACAAGATGGGTCAGGACTTCCGCGGCGATCCTTCGTCGGCTTTGCTGGAAGTGCTTGATCCGGAACAGAACTCAAGCTTCGCCGATCATTACATCGAGGTTGATTACGACCTGTCCGACGTGATGTTCGTGGCTACCGCCAACACGCTCGATATTCCGGCGCCACTGCTCGACCGGATGGAGGTGATTCGCCTGTCGGGTTACACCGAGGACGAAAAGGTCGGTATCGCCCTACGCTATTTGGTGCCCAAGCAGATGAAGAACCACGGCCTCAAGGCCGAGGAAGTCAACATCGGCGAAGCCGCGATCCGCGAAATGATCCAGTTCTACACGCGCGAGGCTGGCGTGCGCTCGCTGGAGCGTGAGCTGGCCAAGATCTGCCGCAAGGTCGTGAAGGACTTGCTGCTGAAGAAATCGACCGGCCGCGTCTCGGTGACGCCGCGATCCATCCACAAGTACCTCGGCGTGCGGCGTTATCAGATTGGCCTTGCTGAGAAGCACAACCAAGTCGGGCAAGTCACTGGCTTGGCGTGGACCGAGGTCGGCGGCGAGCTCCTCACCATCGAGGCCGTGACCATGCCTGGCAAGGGCAATGTGGTGACCACCGGCAAGCTGGGCGAGGTGATGCAGGAATCGATGAAGGCGGCGATGACCGTGGTGCGTGCGCGTTCCGACAAGCTTGGCATCAAGCCGGACTTCTATCAGAACAGTGACGTCCACATCCACGTGCCGGAAGGCGCCACGCCGAAAGACGGCCCGAGTGCCGGCATCGCCATCGTCACTGCGCTGACCTCGATGCTGACTGGTATCCCGGTGCGTGCCGACGTGGCCATGACCGGCGAGATTACGCTGCGCGGCGAGGTGCTGGCGATCGGCGGTCTCAAGGAAAAGCTGTTAGCGGCGCATCGTGCGGGCATCAAGACCGTGTTGATCCCTCAGGAAAACGTCAAAGACCTCAGTGAGATTCCCGACAATGTGAAGAGTCGTCTGGACATTAAGGCGGTGAAGTGGATCGACGAGGTCCTGGCGACGGCTTTGGAACGGTTGCCAGAGCCTCCAGCGGAATTGGTCGAGGTGCCGCCTCTGGCGGTGCCCTTGGCCGAGGGAGCGCCCGCTCCGGTCGTCAAACACTAGCTCTTAGACTCAGTTTTTGCGGTTGTAATTATGTCACGCGGTTGACACGCCTTTTTACGGCTTGCTATACAGGCATACGGACTTTGTACTTCGCAGCACCTGGCAGTAACAACTCCAGCGGAAATCGTTGTAGTCAACAAAAATCTGACAAAGAAGGGGACTCAGTTGAACAAATCGGATCTGATCGATGCAATCGCCGCGGAAGCGGATATCTCCAAGGCTTCAGCCGGACGCGCACTTGACGCCGTCG
This sequence comes from Betaproteobacteria bacterium, assembly GCA_009927815.1. Taxonomy (GTDB): domain Bacteria; phylum Pseudomonadota; class Gammaproteobacteria; order Burkholderiales; family UBA3065; genus UBA3065. The sequence continues at coordinate 12,824 of RFMI01000093.1, forward strand.
TGGCGGCTGTTGCGCACGCGTTGAAGGGTGGCGACACTGTCAGCCTGGTCGGTTTCGGCACCTTCTACGCGTCGGAGCGCGCTGCCCGCACCGGCCGCAACCCGCGCACCGGCGCCGAAATCAAGATCAAGGCGACCAAGGTGCCGAAGTTCCGCCCTGGCAAGGCGCTGAAGGATGGTGTAAACTAAAGGGCTTAGGTCGGGTGCTTAGCTCAGCTGGTAGAGCGTCGCCCTTACAAGGCGAATGTCAGCGGTTCGATCCCGTTAGCACCCACCAGCACGCAGCGCAGTGAGTCTCGCGCTGCAGTGCAGCCCTGCTGTAAGGCAGTTCCGGTTATTGGAGTGGTAGTTCAGTTGGTTAGAATACCGGCCTGTCACGCCGGGGGTCGCGGGTTCGAGTCCCGTCCACTCCGCCAAAATTGAAGACAGGGGCGATCGAGTCGCCCCTTTTTCATGTCCGTTGCCCCGAGCTCTCGCTATGTTCGATTTAATCCGAAACAACCCTCGCATCGCCCAGGCGATTCTTGCCCTGTTGATTCTGCCCTTTGCCGTCTGGGGCTTGGAGTCTTACTTCACCAGCAGCGGCGGTGACGGGGTCGCCACGGTGGCCGGTGTTCGTATCGCCGAAAAGGATTACCAGCAGCAATTGGCTGACCAGCGTGACGCGCTGCGCGAGCAGATGGGCGAGCGCTTCGATCCGACGGTGGCTGAATCCAGCAAGTTCAAGCTCGCGGTGCTCGAGGACATGATTAACCGCCAGCTTTTGATCGGCACGGCGGTCGGCAATGGCATGACCGTGCCAGACGACAAACTCGCGGACATCATCCGCAAGATCCCGGCCTTTCAGAAGGACGGCAAGTTCGACGTCAAGACCTACGAGACCCTGCTGCGCCAGCAGGGCTACACGCCAGCCAGCTTCCAAGAGCAGATCCGCGCGCAGATTGTTGGCGAGCAGAGCAATGGCTTCTTCCAGCGCATGCAATGGATGCCGCAGGTGGTGGTGGACCGTGCCGCTGACCTCGGCGAACAAGAGCGCGATGTTCAGCAGGCGCTGATCAGCCCGGATCAGTTCCTTGACAAGGTTGCGGTGACTGCCGACGAAGTGCGAGCGTACTTCGACAAGAATCCGAAAGAGTTCGAGGTTCCGGCACGGCTCAAGATCGAATACGTGATGCTCGACGCCGCCAAAGTGGCCGAAAAGGCTGTGGTGCCCGACGCTGAGATCGAAGCTTTCTTCAAAGCGAACGAAGGCAAGTTCGCTACCGAAGAGCAGCGTCGTGCGTCTCACATTCTAATTGGCGTTGATAAGGCCGCCGATGCGGCGGCTCGAACGGCAGCCAAGGCAAAAGCGCAGCGGCTGCTCGGCGAAGTGCGTGCCGGCAAGGACTTTGGTGAGTTGGCCAAGGCCAATTCGACCGATCCTGGCTCGGCGCAACAGAACGGCGACCTCGGCGCCTTCGGCCGTGGCGCTATGGTCAAGCCGTTCGAAGACGCCGTGTTCGCGCTCAAGGTCGGGCAGGTGTCGGATGTCGTCGAAACCGACTTCGGCTACCACATCATCAAGCTCACCGAGATCAAGGGCGGTGGCAAGGGCGATCTCGCTTCAGCTCGCCCGCAGATCGAGGCAGAACTGAAGAAGCAGCGCTCCGCCAAGCAGTTTGCCGAACTCGCCGAAACATTTGCCGACGCCGTTTACGAGCAGAGCGACAGCCTGTCCGCGGCCTCGGCCAAGCTGGGAACCAGCATCCAGACTGCAGACAACGTGACTCGCAAGGGTATCGAGCGCGACCCCTTGCTGGGCAACGCCAAGTTCCTCAAAGCGCTGTTTGAGGACGCCCTCCCCAACAAACGCAACACCGAAGTGGTTGAGCTGTCGCCGACGCAATTGGTGGCGGCTCGGGTGCTGGCCGAGACACCCTCATCGATACTGCCGTTCGCGGTCATCCAGTCGGACCTGACTGATCGCCTCAAGCGCAAAAAGGCTGCCGAACTTGCGATCGCCGAGGGCAAGCGCATCATGGCCGACCTCTCCGCCGGTAAGGATGCCCCAGTGAAGTGGGGTGCCAACTTGACTGTCAGCCGCAAAAAGCCGACGGGTCTGCCGCTGCCGGCGATGCAACTGGTGTTCCGCGCCCGGACGGCGCCATTGCCCTCATACGCAGCTGTGGAGATCCCCGGTCAGGGCTACGCGATGTTCCGCATCAACCGCGTCGCTCCGCCGACGGTGTCCGATCCGGCTGAGCGCAAGCGGTATTCCGACGATGCCAACCGGATGATGGCCGAGGAAGAGCAGAAGATTTATTCGGCGGCGCTGCGGGCCTCAGCCAAGGTCGAGGTCAAGACCGCAGCGGTCGAGAAGACGGCGCCTTAAGTGCCGCTCATGCCGACGATGTTGTAACCGGCGTCGACGTAGGTGACTTCGCCGGTGATGCCACTGGCGAGATCCGACAACATGAAGGCTGCGGTGTTGCCGACGTCGTCGATGGTGACGTTGCGGCGCAGCGGTGCGGTTTGCTCCACTGCAGCGAGAATCTTGCCGAAGCCGCCGATGCCAGCGGCTGCCAGCGTCTTAATCGGTCCCGCCGAAATTGCATTGACGCGGATACCGCGCGGCCCGAGGCTCGCCGCCAAATAGCGAACGTTGGCCTCCAGCGCAGCTTTGGCGACGCCCATCACGTTGTAATTGGGGATGGCGCGCTCGGCGCCCAGATACGACAGCGTCACGATCGATCCGGCGCGGCCCTGCATCAGCGGCAGCGCGGCCTTTGCCAGCGCGGTCAGGCTGTAGGCGCTGATGTCGTGGCTGATGCGGAAATCTTCCCGCGTCGCGTGATCAAGGTAATCGCCAGCCAGCGCTTCACGCGGCGCAAACGCGATGGCGTGCACCAGGCCGTCGAGGGAGTCCCAGTGTTGGCGCAAGTCGGCAAACACCGCGTCGATTTGTTCATCAGAGGCGACATCGCAATCAAACACGCGCGACTCAGCGCCGAACTCGCGGGCCAGATCTACGGTACGCTGCCGGACGCGTTCACCTTGGCACGTGAAGGCCAGTTCGGCGCCTTCGCGGTGGGCTGCGACAGCGATGCCGTATGCAATCGAACGATTCGATAGCATCCCGGTCACAAGCAAGCGTTTGCCGGCAAGAAATGGCATTTCAGACTCCGATCAATGACCCAGACAAGAGCCGGCGAGTATAGCCGAGCCCCGCATCCCCCCCGCAGCCTGGTGGCGCGCTTGATGACCGGCGCGCTGCTGGCGTGCGCCTTGAGCGGGTGCTCGCAGCCCTGGAACAACCCCTATCCGGCGGCCGAAACGGGTCAGGCCATCCTCTATTCGGCGTTCGTCGAGCGGCCCAAACACCTTGACCCGGCGCAGTCGTACAGCGAGAACGAGGCCACCTTCAACGCGCAGATCTACGAGCCGGTGGTGCAGTACCACTATTTTAAGCGTCCGTATCAGTTGATCCCTTTGACCGCCAAAGAGTTGCCGAAGCCGATTTACCTCGACGCCTACGGCGGTCTGCTGCCCGACGATGCGCCCGATCAACTGGTGGCGCAGAGTGTGTACACCATCCGCATCCGTGACGACCGCGCCTACCAACCGCACCCGGCGCTCGCCCGTGACGGCCAAGGCCAGCTCCTCTACCACCAGATGGGTGAGCCGCAGCGGGCAGCGGTCACGTCCATCTACGACCTGCCGCAGACCGGCAGCCGGCCTTTGCGTGCCGAGGACTACGTTTACGAGATCAAGCGGCTGGCGCATCCGCGCCTGCACTCGCCGATCTTCGGGCTGATGGCCGAATACATCGTCGGCATGGACGCCTACGCGAAGCGTTTGCGGGTCGAGGACAAGAAAATTGGTGGCCAAGGCTTTCTTGACCTGCGGAAGTTCGACCTCCCGGGCGCCGAGGTGATCGACACCAATACCTATCGCGTGCGCGTCAAAGGCAAGTACCCGCAGTTCGTTTACTGGCTGGCGATGCCCTTCTTTGCGCCGGTTCCCTGGGAGGCGGATAGCTTTTACAGTCAGCCTGGATTCGCCGAACGCAACGTCAGCCTCGACTGGTATCCGATTGGCACTGGTCCCTATTACCTGGCCGAGAACAACCCGAACAGCCGCATGGTTCTGCGGCGCAATCCGCATTTTCCCGGTGAACGCTACCCGGCTGAGGGCGAATCGGGCGACCGCGACCGCGGACTGCTGAAAGACGCGGGCAAGACCATGCCCTTCATCGACACGGTGGTGTTCAGTCGCGAGCGCGAGTCGATCCCGTACTGGAACAAGTTTCTGCAGGGCTGGTACGACACCTCCGGCATCAGTTCCGACAACTTCGACCAGGCTGTTCAAAGCGCGTCCGGTGGTGATTCGGTCATCTCCGAGGACATGGCTAAAAAAGGTATCCGCCTCGAAACGGCGCTGTCGGCATCGATCAACTACGTCGGCTTCAATATGCTCGACCCGGTCGTTGGCGGCAGCTCCGAGCGTGCGCGCAAGCTCCGGCAGGCGCTGTCGATCGCCATCGATTTCGAGGAGAACATCGCCATCTTCGCCAACGGGCGGGGTATTCCGGCGATGGGGCCGATCGCGCCCGGCATCTGGGGCTACCGTGATGGCGAGGCAGGCCTGAATCCGCTGGTGTACGACTGGGTCGAGGGCAAACCGCGGCGCAAGTCGATCGCCGAGGCGCGTCGTCTCTTGGCCGAAGCCGGCTATCCGGATGGACGCGACGCCGCCACGGGCCAGCCGCTGGTGCTCAACTTTGACGCGACCAGTCGCGGCCCCGACGACAAAGCCGAGCTCGACTGGATGCGTAAGCAGTTCGGCAAGCTCAACATCCAGCTGGTGGTTCGTGGCACCGACTACAACCGGTTCCAAGAAAAAGTGCGCAAGGGAACCGCGCAAATCTTCGAGTGGGGCTGGAATGCCGATTACCCTGATCCGGAGAATTTTTTGTTCTTGCTGTATGGCCCGCAGAGCCGGGTCAAGAGTGGCGGCGAGAATTCCGCCAACTACAGCAATCCGGAGTTCGATCGTCTGTTCGAGCAGATGAAGAACATGCCCAACGGTTCGGCGCGTCAAGCCATCATTGATCGCATGCTCGAGATCGTGCGTCAGGACGCCCCGTGGATCTGGGGTCTGCACCCCAAGCGCTACAGCCTGGTGCATGGCTGGCTTGGCAATGTGAAGCCCAACCAGATGGCGCGCAACGGGCTCAAGTACCAGCGGCTCGATGTGACCGCGCGTGAAGCCGCCCGCGCCGAGTGGAATGCTCCGGTGGTGTGGCCGCTACTGGCTGTGGCGTTGTTGTCGCTGATTGTGTTTGCGCCGGCATGGCTGGCATGGCGACGCAAGGAGACGGCGAAAGGGGTGGCGGCGTGATCAACTACATTATCCGGCGCGTCCTGTATGCCTTGCCGATCCTGATCGGCGTCAATCTGATCACCTTTGCCTTGTTCTTTGTGGTGAACACGCCCGAGGACATGGCGCGCATGCAGTTGGGCATGAAGCGAGTCACGCCGGAGGCCATCGAGCGCTGGAAGGCCGAGCGCGGCTACGACAAGCCCTTGGTATTCGACGCAAGCAAGCAGGGTGTGCACACAGTCACCGAGACCATCTTCTTTGAGAAGTCCGCGGCCATGTTCGCCCTCGATTTCGGTCAGGCTGATGACGGTCGTGACATCGCCAGCGAGATCGCCAAGCGCGCGGGCCCCAGCCTCGCCATCGCCTTGCCAGTGTTCGTTGTAGGGCTGATGACCATGGTCAGCGTGGCCCTGCTGATGGTGTTTTTCCGGGCTACGTATGTCGACGCCGGTGGCGTGGTGCTGTGCGTCGCATTGATGTCGATCTCGGCCCTGTTTTACATCATCGCCGGACAGTGGCTGGTGGCCAAGGTCTGGCGGCTGGTGCCGATCTCAGGCTTTGCCGACGGCGGCGATGCGCTGCGCTTTTTGCTGCTGCCGGTGCTGATCGGCGTGGTCAGCGGCATCGGCTCCGGCGCGCGTTGGTATCGCACCCTGTTTCTCGAGGAAATCAACCGCGAGTATGTGCGGACCGCGCGCGCCAAGGGCCTGTCCGAATTGCAGGTGTTGTTCCGGCATGTGCTGCGCAACGGTCTCATTCCCATCCTCACGGCTTCGGTTGCAGCCATTCCGCTGCTGTTCATGGGCAGCCTGCTGACCGAGAGCTTCTTCGGCATCCCCGGTTTGGGCAGCTACACCATCGACGCCATCAACCATCAGGACTTCGCTGTGGTGCGCTCGATGGTGTTCCTCGGCTCGGCGCTGTACATCGTCGGACTGGTGCTCACCGATATCTCGTACACGTGGGCTGATCCGCGGGTGAGGCTGGAATGAGCGCATTCCTCGGGTTTAAGCCGGCACTGTTGTGGACCGATGCACTATTGCTGCTGCTGGTAGTCGCGGTCTTGCTGGTGGTGCGTCACATCCGCCGTCACGAGCACCTGGCGGCACCCTGGCGCAAAGTCGCGCTGTCGCGTGCGGGTATGGTTTCGGCCACCGTGTTGATGGTGTTCGCCACGATTGGTCTGCTCGATTCGATGCACTATCGACCGGAGTTGCCCCGTGAGCCGGGAGCCCCGGCTGGAGCGGTGCGCTACGCGGTCGAGATGCGCAGCCTCCTGGACCATCTGCTCGATCCGCTGCCGGTGCAGGTGGAGACCAGCTATTCGGCGCCGCTGGCGACCCAAGCCTTCAACAAGACTTCGATGGAGAGTGACTCGGGCACCGTGCGGGACTATCCACGGCTCAAGTTTGGCGGGGCGCACCTGTCCGATTCCAACACGCAATGGGCCACCGACATCAGCGCCCGTGTACTGCGCGGCACCCTTTGGGGTTTGGCGACGGGACTGGCCATCCTGCTGTTCGCGGCCTTCGTGCGGGGTCCGGCGCAGGCCCTGTCGCGGTTGTTCCGCTGGCTGGTCGGCAATGGTGACGACGCCGTGCACTGCGTCGCTTGGACCGTGTTGGCGCTCTCAGTGCTGGGCGGCGCTGTGGCGACGCTGGCGCAGGGCTATCACGTGTTCGGCACTGACAAGGTGGGACAGGACGTGCTCTACCAGATTCTCAAGAGCATCCGCACCGCGCTCGTCATCGGCACGCTGACCACGCTGGTGACGCTGCCCATCGGCGTGGTGCTGGGCATAGCGGCAGGGTACTTCCGCGGCTGGATCGACGATGTTATCCAGTACCTGTACACCACCCTCAACTCGATCCCGGGTGTGCTGCTGATTGCCGCCGCGGTGCTGATGACGCAGGTGTTCATGGATACGCATCCCGAGGCGTTCGAGACGGTCACCGAGCGTGCCGATTTCCGCTTGTTGTTCCTGTGCCTGATCCTCGGCATCACCAGCTGGACCGGGCTGGCACGACTGCTGCGCGGCGAGACGCTTAAGCTGCGCGAGCTCGAGTACGTGCAGGCGGCGCAGGCTTTCGGCGTGTCGAGTGCGGCGATCATCGGGCGGCACATCGTGCCGAATGTCATGCACATCATCCTGATTAGTCTGGTGATGGACTTTTCCGGCCTCGTTTTGGCCGAGGCGGTCCTCAGCTATGTTGGCGTCGGGGTCGACCCGTCGATGATCAGTTTCGGCACCATGATCAACTCAGCGCGCCTCGAGATGGCCCGCGAACCCATGGTTTGGTGGGCACTGGCGGCGGCCTTCGTGGTGATGTTCGTGCTGGTGCTGGCGGCCAATCTGTTCGCCGACGCCGTGCGCGACGCACTCGATCCGCGCACCCGTGTGCGGGGGGTGGCATGAGCGATAGCGTATTGCGCGTCAGCGATCTGGACGTCGACCTGCACCTGGGCGGCAAGCGGGTGCGGGCGGTGGCCGGCGTCGGTCTGGAGATCCGTCGCGGCGAGACCTTTGCCCTGCTCGGCGAGTCCGGCTGCGGCAAGTCGATGACGGCGCTGGCGCTGATGCGCTTGTTGCCCGACGTCGCCGGCATCGCCGGTGGCCAAGTGCGCCTCGATGACGAGGACATCCTGCAGCGCCCCGAGGCCCTGATGCGCGAGTTGCGCGGTCGCCGCATGGCAATGATCTTCCAGGAGCCGATGCTCTCGCTGAATCCGGTGATGACCATCGGCGACCAGATCGGCGAGGTGCTGACCGGTCACTTGGGGCTGTCGGGTGCTGCGGCGCGGACGCGCACCATCGAGTTGCTGACAGCGGTCGGCATCGCCGACCCGCAACGGCGGATCCGCGAATACCCGTTCCAGTTGTCGGGTGGTATGAAGCAGCGCGTCATGATCGCCATGGCGCTGGCGGGCGAGCCGGAACTGCTGATCGCTGATGAGCCAACCACTGCGCTTGACGTGACCATCCAGGCGCAGGTGCTCGACCTGCTGCGCCGCCTGCAGGCCGAGCGCGGCATGTCGCTGCTGCTCATCACCCACGACCTTGGCGTCGTGGCGAACATGGCCCATCAGGTGGCAGTGATGTACGCCGGCCAGGTGGTCGAGAGCGGGTCCTGCGAGCAAGTCTTGCAGCGTCCCCGCCACCCGTACACGCGCTTGCTGTTGACTGCGCTGCCTGAGATCACCGGCAGCAACCAGCAGCTGGCGACCATCCCCGGGCAGGTGCCGCCGCTTGATGGCGGCATTGCCGGCTGCCGCTTCGCGCCGCGCTGCGCGTGGGTGCGCGACGACTGTCGCAGCCGGGCCCCGGTCTGGCAGGGCGAGTTGCGCGACGGTGTGCGTTGCCCGCATGTGGCGGAGCTCGCGCCGCTGCCAGAGCAACTGCGCGAGCCGATGGCGCGGCCCTTGCACGTCGGCCCCCCTCTGTTGCAGGTGCAGGACGTGCAGGTCCATTTCCCGATTCGCGCCGGCCTGCTGCAGCGCCAAGTGGGCGCGGTGAAGGCGGTCGACGGCGTGAATCTTGCGATTGCGGCGGGACAGACCTTGGCGTTGGTCGGCGAGTCGGGCTGCGGCAAGACCACGGTCGGCAAGGCCATCGTTCGCTTAAATCGACTCACTGCCGGAGACATCCGTTACGCCGGTCAGCCGTGGGCCAGTCTGGACGGCGAGGCGCTGCGGCGTCAGCGCAGCCAAGTCCAGATCGTGTTCCAGGATCCCTACGCCTCACTCGACCCGCGAATGCGCGTGGCCGACATCCTCATGGAGGGTATGGCCTCGCTCGGCGTCGGCGGCAGCTCGGCGGAGCGATTGGCGCGAGTCGACCGCTTGCTCGACCAGGTCGGATTGCCCGCGGCAGCGCGCTGGCGATATCCGCATGAGTTTTCGGGTGGCCAGCGCCAGCGCATCGCCATCGCCCGGGCGCTGGCGGTCGAGCCGAAACTGATCGTCTGCGACGAGCCGACCTCGGCGCTCGACGTCTCGGTGCAAGCGCAGATCCTCAACCTGCTGCGTGATTTGCAGACCGAGCTGGGCGTCGCGTATTTGCTGATTTCACACAATCTGTCGGTGGTCGAATATTTGGCGCACGAGGTCGCGGTGATGTACCTCGGCCGCATCGTCGAGCAAGGCGAGGCCAAAGCCGTACTCAAGCGTCCCCAGCATCCGTACACGCAGGCGCTGCTGTCAGCGATTCCGAGGGTCGACGTGGCGCGTCAGCCGCAGCGCATCCAGCTGAACGGCGAGTTGCCGTCGCCGGCCGATCCACCCACCGGCTGCCACTTCAACCCGCGCTGCGCGCACGCCGATCGGTTGTGCCGCCAGGAATACCCGCCGGTCACCGTTGCTGATGGACGCGAGGTGCGTTGCCACCACATCGTGCAGACCGGCGGCGCTTATGTGCCGGCACCGCTTAAGCCGGCGCTCGGGGGCGATGACGCGATCTCGAAGCTTCCGCAGGGCCCGGCCTGAGCGTCTGCCGCGGCTTGATTTGCGGGAGTTACAGCACGACCAGATTGTCGCGGTGGATCAACTCGGGTTCGTTGACGTAGCCGAGGACGCCTTCGATCTCTGCGCTGGCCCGTCCCATGATGCGGCGCGTCTCGCTGGCGCTGTAGTTGACCAGGCCCCGTGCGATCAGGCGGCCATTGGCCTCGCGGCAGTCCACGACTTCGCCGCGCTCGAACTCGCCGGTGGTCATGCGCACGCCCACCGCCAGCAGGCTTTTGCCACCCTCGGCGAGTGCGCGCGCGGCGCCGTCGTCGAGTACCAGCGAGCCGCGTGTCTGCAAATGGTCGGCCAGCCACTGCTTGCGCGCGGCCATCGGCGCGGTTGCAGCACGTAGCCAAGTGCCAACCGGCGCGTTGGCCAGGACCTGGGTGAGGACCTGCTCGTGACGACCGCTGGCGATCACGGTGTCAGCGCCGCTGCGAGCGGCGCGACGGGCTGCCAGCACCTTGGTCAGCATGCCGCCGGTGCCGACGCCGCTGCCAGCCCCGCCGGCCATGGCTTCGAGTGCCGGGTCGCCAGCCTGCGCGTCCCTGACCAATGTCGCCGCTGCGTCTTTGCGCGGATCGGCTGTGTAGAGGCCGGGCTGGTCGGTGAGGATCACCAACAGGTCGGCTTCAATCAGATTGGTCACCAGCGCGCCGAGCGTGTCGTTGTCACCAAAGCGGATCTCGTCGGTGGCGACCGTGTCGTTCTCGTTGATGATCGGCACTACCCCCAGTTCTAGCAGAGTGGTTAGTGTCGAGCGGGCGTTGAGGTAGCGCTGACGGTCGGCCAGGTCCTCGTGGGTGAGCAGCACCTGCGCGGCGATCAGGCCGTGGCCGGCGAAGCACCGCTCGTACGCCTGCACCAGTCCCATCTGGCCGACGGCCGCCGCCGCCTGCAGATCGTGCACCGCGCTCGGTCGCGTGGCCCAGCCGAGGCGCTGCATGCCCTCGGCGATGGCGCCGCTCGACACCAGCACCACTTGTCGGCCTTCGCGCACCAGCGCAGCGATCTGCGCGGCCCAGTTGGCGAGCGCGGCGGTGTCGAGGCCGCGCCCGTCGGCCGTGACCAGACTCGAGCCGACCTTGACGACCAGCCGCCGCACATCAGCCATGGCGGTCTCCGCTGTCGTCGCGGGTCGGATCGTAGACGGTTCGGTCGACAGGGTTGGTGGCCTGTGCCGCAAGGGCCCGCGACTCGGCACGCCGCTCTTCGACGTGACGCATGATCTGTGCGGTCAGGTCGGCACAGCCGTCTCCGGCGAGCGCCGAGATGGCAAAGTGCGGGCCCTTCCAGCGCAGCTTCTTCAGCAGGGCTTGGCAGACCGCAGCACGATCTTCAGCGGCGACCATGTCGAGCTTGTTGAAGACCAGCCAGCGTGGCTTGGCGAATAGCGCGGGATCGTACTTTTTTAGCTCTTTTCCTAGTGCGCGGACTTCGGCTACAGGATCGGAAGCGCCCTCCAGCGGGGCGGCGTCAACGATGTGCAGCAGCAGTTCGGTGCGCGCCAGGTGACGCAGAAACTGATGCCCCAATCCTGCACCCTCGGCCGCGCCTTCGATCAGTCCGGGAATGTCGGCGATCACAAAACTGCGGTCGGCGCCCTCCCGCACGACGCCCAGATTGGGGTGCAGGGTGGTGAAGGGGTAATCAGCGACCTTCGGCCGCGCCGCGCTCACCGCACGAATAAATGTCGACTTGCCGGCATTGGGCATACCCAGCAGACCCACATCGGCCAGCACTTTGAGTTCGAGGCGCAGGCGCTTCTGCTCGCCTTCCTCGCCGGGGGTGGCGAATTTGGGCGCACGGTTGATGCTCGATTTGAAGTGCAGATTGCCGAGTCCACCTTGGCCGCCACGCGCCAGCAGCACCCGGTCGCCCGGGGTGGCCAGGTCGTACAGCAGCTCGTCGGTCTCGGCGTCGAAGATCAAGGTGCCGGGCGGGAAGCGCAGGTCGACGTCCTCGCCGCCTTTGCCGTAACAGTCGGCGCCACGCCCATTTTCGCCGCGTTCGGCGCGAAACAGTCGTTTGTAGCGATAGTCCACCAAGGTGTTGAGGTTGATGTCGGCCACCGCATACACCGACGCGCCGCGACCGCCGTCGCCACCGTCGGGTCCACCCTTGGGCAGGAACTTCTCGCGGCGGAAGCTGGCCGAGCCATTGCCGCCGTCGCCGGCGCGCACCTCGATGACTGCTTCGTCGATGAATTTCATGCGCTCATGTCGTCCGCAAACAAAAAAGCCCTACCGGCACGATAGGGCTTTCGGCTGCCGAGGCGTGGCCGACTTAGGCCGAAGCCGTGCTCTCCGACACCACGCTGACAGTGCGGCGCTTCTTCTCGCCCTTGACGGTGAAGTCGACGCGTCCCTCGGTCAACGCGAACAGGGTGTGGTCCTTGCCCATGCCGACGTTATCGCCCGGGTGAAACTCGGTCCCGCGTTGGCGCACGATGATGTTGCCCGGTACCACGGCTTCGCCGCCGTAGACCTTGACGCCAAGGCGTTTGCTTTCCGAGTCGCGGCCGTTGCGTGAACTGCCGCCTGCCTTTTTGTGTGCCATTGTGCTTTCTCCTTACTTGGCCGAGATGCTGTCGATCAGCAGTTCGGTGAAGTTCTGACGATGTCCCATGCGCTTCTGGTAATGCTTGCGGCGGCGCATCTTGAAGATGCGGATCTTATCGCCACGGCCATGGGACACCACGGTAGCCTTGACCGAGGCGCCGGCCAGCAGCGGGGTGCCCACCGACACCGACTCGCCGTCACCGATCATCAAAACCTGGTCCAGCGCGATCTGGCTGCCGGCTTCGGCCACCAGAGTCTCGACGCGCAACTTGGCGCCCGGCTCGACGCGGTACTGCTTGCCACCTGTCTTGATCACTGCGTACATATCGTGTCCTGCCATTGCGGGATTAGTAAACCGGTAAGGATATCAAGGCATCTGCCAGTTCGTCAAAGATTTCGGGGGGCGGAGTCGCGTGGGCGGTTGAGGCGTGGCTGGCCGCTGCGCTAGACTCGCCGCACTTGATCAAGGCCGTCCGGCCACAGGACCCTGCGTGGCACTCGCTCTCATCCAGCAGCATCTCGCGGCCGACATGGCCGCTGTCGACCGGGTCATCCGCGAGCGCCTGCATTCCGAGGTGGCGCTGGTCAGCCAAGTCGCGGATTACATCATCTCGGCGGGCGGCAAGCGCCTGCGTCCGGCGCTGGTGGTGCTGTCGTCGCGGGCGCATGGCATCCAGGATGCCCGCGTCCACGAGTTGGCGGCCATCATCGAGTTCATCCACACCGCGACCCTGCTGCACGATGACGTCGTCGACGAGTCGGCGCTGCGCCGCGGACGTGACACCGCCAACGCGGCGTTCGGCAATGCGCCGGCTGTGCTGGTCGGCGATTTTCTCTACAGCCGCGCGTTTCAGATGATGGTCGGGATTGGCAGCATGCGAGTGATGGAGGTGCTGGCCGACGCCACCAACATCATTGCCGAGGGTGAGGTGTTGCAGCTGATGAATTGCAACGACCCGGACATCGACGAGGCCGCTTACCTGCGGGTGATTCGTTACAAGACGGCAAAACTGTTTGAGGCATCGACGCGACTGGGCGCCGTGCTGGGTGCGGCCGACGCGCCTCACGAGGCCGCTATGGCCGAGTACGGGATGCGTCTTGGCACGGCCTACCAGCTGGTCGACGACATCCTCGACTATTCGGGCGACTCGGGCAGTACGGGCAAGAATGTGGGTGACGACCTCGCCGAGGGCAAGCCGACGCTACCGCTGATCCACGTGCTCAAACATGGTGACGCCGAGGAGCGCGCCCTCGTGCGGCGGGCGATCGAGGATGGCGGCGCCGGCGACATTGACGCGGTGCTCGCAGCGATCCGCCGGACCGGCGCCCTCGATTACGCGCGGCAGGTCGCAGACGCCGAGTTGGCCGCCGCGCGGGCCGCGTTGGACTCGCTGCAGGCTTCACCCGATCGCGAAGTTCTGCTATCTTTGACAGTCTTTGCAGCCGAACGCGACCGTTGAGTCACGTTGGGCCGTGCGAAGCGGGAATCGGGGTGTAGCTCAGCCTGGTAGAGTACTGCGTTCGGGACGCAGGAGTCGGAGGTTCGAATCCTCTCACCCCGACCATCGATTCTTCGGAGACTTGCCAACGTCATGTTCAAGCTCCTGGCTCTCCTCATAGGCATCGCCGGCGGTTTATGGTGGTTTGCTCGGTCTGGTCGAGTGCGGTCGAGCGATCGCGGCGGCCGGAGCCGTTCCGATCCGGCCCGTCTGGCGCCGCAGATGCTCCGTTGCGAGTACTGCAACGTCCACTTTCCAGAGTCTGAGGCGGTCAACGCGGAGAAACACGTGTTCTGCTGCGCCGAGCATCGCGCCGCCGCGGGGTACTGAGCGTGGGCTTCGACCGGGCGGGCTGGTTGCGCGGCGTTCGCCGCGAGCCCTCTCCAAACTGCGACCCGCGCCCCGAGCAGCCGGTCGAACTGTTGGTGCTGCACAACATTAGCCTTCCGCCTGACGAGTTCGGCAGCGGTGACATCTTCGCGTTGTTTGGCAACCGACTGGACGTGACGCGGCATCCGTTCTACCGAACCATCGAAGGGCTGCGGGTTTCGGCGCATTTCGTTATCGAGCGCGACGGCCGCATCACCCAGTGCGTGCCGATTCACCAGCGCGCTTGGCACGCCGGCGTCTCCAGCTGGCAGGGCCGGGAGCGTTGCAATGATTATTCGGTCGGGGTCGAGCTTGAGGGCACCGATACCGCGCCGTTCACCTCGGACCAGTACATAGCGTTGACAGCCTTGGCAATGCAGCTGATGGCCGAGTTGCCACTGGCCGGGGTGGCGGGCCACAGCGATATTGCACCGGGCCGCAAGACCGACCCGGGTCCGCACTTCGAGTGGCCGCGCTTCTGGCGTTCGATTCGCCTGAACTGACCCAGCGTGGGCGGCCGTTTGCTGCAGCGCACACTAGGGATTGGGCGGTCTTCCAGCTGGCATAAAAATGCAACACGGTTGTCCTTGCGCTGGTGACCGCAAACCCCTAGGATTAGTGTCATGCCCACGAGCCAGACACAAGATGTAGTGTTTGATCATCCGGACATCGCGATGCTCGGCAGGCCGCAGAACCACCCAATAAGGTCCTGATTCGTCGGGCCGACTCATTGTCCAAGATCCACCGCAGAGGGGGCTAAGCCATGCAACTGACCACCACCGAAACCAGTTCAGCCGGCGATCATCGCCAGGCCTCCTTGCTGCCTGCCAGCGATTTGGCCAGCGACGCCCGTTACAACGATTACAAGGTGATCCGCCGCAATGGCGCGGTGGTCCCCTTTGAGCCGTCCAAGATCGCGGTCGCTATGACCAAAGCGTTCATCGCCGTCGATGGCGCTCAGGGCGCAGCGTCGGCGCGGGTGCGCGAGCAAGTCGCCATGCTCACCGAGCAGGTGGTGGCGGCGCTGATGCGGCGCAAGCCAGAGGGTGGTGCCATTCACATCGAGGATGTCCAGGATCAGGTCGAGCTGTCGATGATGCGCGCCGGTGCGCATCACGTCGCCCGCGCCTACGTGCTCTATCGCGAGGAGCGCTCACGCGAGCGCGCCCAGCAAGCAGCCGAATCCGGTGAGACACAACTGACCGGTTTGAGCGTGACCGAGAATGGCGCCAAGCGCCCGCTCGACATGAAGCGCCTCGAGGCGCTGGTCGTTGCGTCCTGTGAGGGTCTCGGTCCCCAAGTCGACCCGCAAGCAATCCTCAAGTCGGCGGTTCGCGACCTCTACGACGGCATCCCGGCTGAAGAGGTCGCCAAGTCGCTGGTACTGGCTGCCCGCACCCTGATTGAACACGACCCGGCCTACAGCCAGGTCACGGCCCGTCTGCTGCTGGACCAGATTCGCCACGAGATTCTCGGTGAGCCGGCCACTCAGGCCGACATGGCGACCCGCTACGCCGAATATTTCCCGGGCTTCATCCAGCGCGGCATCGCCGTCGAGCTGCTCGACGACAAGATGGGCCATTACGACCTCGCCCGTCTCGGAGCAGCGCTCAAGCCGGAGCGCGACCTGCAGTTCCAATATCTTGGCCTGCAAACCCTGTACGACCGCTATTTCCTGCACACCGACGGCAAGCGCATCGAGCTGCCGCAGGCGTTCTTCATGCGGGTCGCGATGGGCCTGGCGCTCGGCGAGATCGACCGCGAGACCCGCGCCATTGAGTTCTATAACGTGTTGTCGACCTTCGACTTCATGAGCAGCACACCGACCCTGTTCAACAGCGGCACGCAGCGCAGCCAGCTCTCCAGCTGCTACCTCACCACGGTTGCCGACGACCTCGATGGCATCTACGAGGCGATCAAGGAGAACGCGCTGCTCTCGAAGTTCGCCGGTGGTCTCGGCAACGACTGGACCAACGTCCGCGCCCTGGGTAGCCACATCAAGGGCACCAACGGCAAGTCGCAAGGCGTGGTGCCTTTCCTCAAGGTGGTCAACGACACCGCCGTGGCGGTGAATCAGGGCGGCAAGCGCAAAGGCGCGGTCTGCGCTTACCTCGAGACCTGGCACCTCGATATCGAGGAGTTTCTCGAGCTGCGCAAGAACACTGGCGACGACCGCCGTCGTACCCACGACATGAACACCGCCAACTGGGTCCCCGACCTGTTCATGAAGCGGGTGATGGAGGGCGCCGAGTGGACATTGTTCTCGCCGGCTGACTGCCCCGACCTGCACGATCTGTATGGATCGGCGTTCGAGCAAGCCTACACCGGCTACGAAGCCCGGGCCGCGCGCGGCGAACTGAAGCTGTTCAAGAAGGTACCGGCGCAGACACTCTGGCGTCGCATGCTGACCATGTTGTTTGAGACTGGCCACCCCTGGATCACCTTCAAGGACCCGTGCAACATTCGCAGCCCGCAACAACACGTCGGCGTGGTGCACTCGTCCAACCTGTGCACCGAGATCACGCTCAACACCAATGACAGCGAGATTGCCGTCTGCAACCTCGGTTCGGTCAATATGGCCAACCACATGGTGCAAGACGCCGAAGGACATTGG
Source organism: Betaproteobacteria bacterium (assembly GCA_009927815.1). GTDB lineage: Bacteria > Pseudomonadota > Gammaproteobacteria > Burkholderiales > UBA3065 > UBA3065. Next base: position 29,730 of record RFMI01000093.1, read on the forward strand.
AGTCTGGATACGGCCAAGGTCGAGCGTACCGTCAAGGTCGCGATGCGCATGCTCGACAACGTGATCGACATCAACTACTACGCCGTCAAAAAAGCGCGCGACAGCAACCTGCGTCACCGCCCGGTGGGCCTGGGCATCATGGGTTTCCAAGATTGTCTGCACAAGATGCGTGTGCCCTACGCCAGCAATGAGGCCGTTGAGTTTGCCGATCGCAGCATGGAAGCCGTCTGCTACTACGCCTACTGGGCCTCGACCGACCTCGCCGCCGAGCGCGGTCGCTACTCGAGCTTCACCGGCAGTCTGTGGGACCGCGGCATCCTGCCGCAGGATTCGCTGAAGCTGCTGGCCGAGGCACGCGGCGGTCATGTCGAGGTCGACGGCTCGTCGACCCTGGACTGGGACGCGCTGCGCAAGCGCATCAAGCAATACGGCATGCGCAATAGCAACTGCGTCGCCATCGCGCCGACCGCGACCATCTCCAATATCGTCGGTGTGTCGGCCAGCATCGAGCCGAACTACAAGAACCTCTACGTCAAGAGCAACTTGTCGGGCGAGTTCACGGTGGTGAACGATCAGCTGGTGAGCGACCTCAAAGCGCGTGGCCTGTGGGACGAAGTGATGGTGGCTGACATGAAGTACTTTGACGGCTCCCTATCGAAGATCGACCGCATTCCGGCCGACCTGCGGGCGCTCTATGCCACCAGCTTTGAGGTGGATTCAAGCTGGCTGGTGGAGGCGGCGTCGCGTCGTCAGAAGTGGATCGACCAAGCGCAGAGTCTCAACCTGTACGTGGCTCAACCGTCGGGCAAGAAGCTCGACGAGACCTACAAGCTGGCTTGGCTGCGCGGTCTCAAGACCACCTACTACCTGCGCACCATGGGTGCCACCAGTGCCGAGAAGTCGACCGGCCGCGGCGGCGAACTCAATGCCGTGCCGGTGGCGGGCGGCGAAGCCGCTGCTGCAGCGGCCGAGGCCAAGTTCTGCTCGATCGACAACCCCGAGTGCGAGGCCTGCCAGTAAGGCCGGCCGACTGAAGATTTGAGGAGAGACCCTGATGCTGAATTTTGAAGACGACTTCGCCGCACCGCAGCCGCGCCTGCAGCCTCATTTGCCGCAAGCGCCGGTGGGCGACCTGTTCGACGGCGCTACGCCGTCCCGTGCCGACCTCAGCACGCTGGCCGATGACGCCGCCGTTGCCGACGAGACGGACCGCCGCATCAATGCCGCTGACAAGCGCGTGATCAATGGCAGCACCGACGTCAACCAGCTGGTGCCGTTCAAGTACAAGTGGGCGTGGGAGAAGTACCTGGCCGGCTGTGCCAATCACTGGATGCCGCAAGAGGTGCAGATGTCACGCGACATCGCCCTGTGGAAGGACCCGAATGGCCTGACCGAGGACGAGCGCCTGATCGTCAAGCGCAACCTGGGTTTCTTTGTGACCGCCGACTCGCTGGCCGCCAACAACATCGTGCTCGGCACCTACCGCCACATCACCGCGCCGGAGTGCCGCCAGTTTCTGCTGCGTCAGGCTTTCGAAGAGGCGATCCACACCCACGCCTATCAGTACATTGTGGAGAGCCTGGGGCTGGACGAGGGCGAGATTTTCAACGCCTATCACGAGGTCGCCAGTATCCGTGACAAGGACGAGTTCCTCATCCCCTTCATCGAGACGCTGACTGACCCCGAGTTCACCACCGGCACGCTGGAAAACGACCAGAAGCTGTTGAAGAGCCTGATCGTGTTCAGCTGCATTATGGAAGGCATCTTCTTCTACGTCGGTTTTGTGCAGATCCTTGCGCTGGGCCGCCAGAACAAGATGACCGGCGCTGCCGAGCAGTACCAGTACATCCTGCGCGACGAGTCGATGCACTGCAATTTTGGCGTCGACCTGGTTAACACCATCAAGCTCGAGAACCCGCACCTCTGGACGCCGGAATTCCGCGCCGAGTTGGTGACGTTGTTCAAGAAGGCGGTGGACCTGGAATACGCCTACGCCGAGGCGACCATGCCGCGCGGCGTGCTCGGCCTGAATGCGCCGATGTTCAAGGAATACCTGCGCTTCATCTGCAACCGTCGTTGCCGTCAGATCGGCCTTGACGAGCTGTTCTCCGGTGCCGAGAACCCGTTCCCGTGGATGAGCGAGATGATCGACCTGAAGAAGGAGAAGAACTTCTTCGAGACGCGCGTCACCGAGTATCAGACCGGTGGGGCCTTGAGCTGGGATTGAGTACGCTCGATTGCAAAAGAAAAACCCCGTTTCGGCGGGGTTTTTCTTTGGGCGCTCGGCTTTCTGTGTTCAGTCTCGCCGGATCGCTGGTTGCCAGCTGACGTCCGCTACGCCGGCCATCTGATTGAGGCAGCGGCTGAGGATGAACAGCAGGTCGGACAGGCGGTTGAGATACAGCCGGGGGTTGTCGCCCACGATACTGGCGCGGTCCAGCGCCACCAGCGAACGCTCAGCGCGGCGGCACACGGTGCGGGCGACGTGGGCATGCGCGGCGGCGGATGAGCCGCCCGGTAGCACAAACTCCTTCAGCGGCGGCAGCAGCGCGTTGTAGGCGGCGATGGCGGCGTCCAGTCGGCCGACATGCTCGGGTTTGAGCAGACTCGACCCGGGGATGGCCAGCTCGCTGCCAAGGTCGAACAGGTCGTTCTGCACTTGCGCCAAAAGCCGACCGATGTCCTCAGGCACCGGGTGGGTCAGCAAGACCCCCAGCTGGCTGTTGAGCTCGTCGACGTCGCCGAGCGCGTGGATGCGCGGGTCGGTTTTTGGCACGCGGGTGCCGTCGGCCAGGCCGGTTTCGCCGGCGTCGCCGCTGCGGGTGGTGATGTGGGTCAGGCGGTCGCTCATCGGGGCTCCTCAGACAAGACGCCGCACGGCGTCCAGATAGGCCGGCACGTCAAATGGCGTGCCGTGGCGTTGGGTGGTCCACAGCTGTTCCAGCAGACAATCGAGGACAGCGTGGCTCGCGGCATGCGGGTCGCCCAGTTTCTCGGCTGCGGCGGTCCATCCGGCGCGGATCCCCGGCGGCTGGTCGATGGCCAACTGCTCGGCCAGCGCGAGGTGAAAGCTCAAGTGCATGAAGGGATTGGTTTCGCCGTCTTCGGGATGCCAGGTTCGGGCGGCATAGGTGTCCGGCGCCTCCAACACCGGGTGGTACTCGGGGTGCTCGAGGATGATCGGCAGCAGCGTGGTCTCTGCCCCCTGTAGACCGACGCCAGCGCGGTACTTGCGCCAGGTTTCGAACATGAAGCTGCGGACGTCGTCGCGGGAGGGGTTGAACATGGCAAGGGGCGGGGGAGAGTTGGTTCAGACCAGCGGCGTCGGTTTTGGTTTGCGCTGGGCCGCTTTGACTGCCAGCGACTCGCCGGGCGGCGGCGTCTTGTGACGGTAGTCGCAGAGATCGGCGATCACGCAGTCGTAGCAGCGCGGCTTGCGCGCCTGGCAGGTGTAGCGCCCATGCAGGATTAGCCAGTGGTGTGCGTCGACCTTGAACTCGGCCGGGATGTTCTTGAGCAACGCCAGCTCCACTGCCAGCGGCGTCTTGCCCTTGCCCAGCCCTGTGCGGTTGCCGACGCGGAACACGTGCGTGTCGACGGCGATGGTCGGCTCGCCAAAGGCGGTGTTGAGCACCACGTTGGCGGTCTTGCGGCCGACCCCGGGCAAGGCCTGCAGCGCGTCGCGGTCGCGTGGCACCTCGCCGCCGTGCTGCTCGAGAATCAGCCGGCAGGTCTCGATGACGTTTTTGGCCTTGCTGCGATAGAGGCCAATGGTCTGGATGTAGGGGATGAGGCCGTCGACGCCGAGCGCGAGAATGGCCTCGGGCGTGCCGGCCACCGGGTAGAGCTTGCGGGTGGCGGCGTTGACGCTGACATCGGTCGCTTGTGCCGAGAGGATGACGGCGATCAGCAGCTGGAAGACCGAGTCGTATTCGAGCTCGGTGGTGGGCGCCGGCATGATGGCGGCGAGGCGCTGCAGGGCCTCGCGGCGGGTGCTTGGGTTCATGGCGAGCCTGCCGGCGGCTTGCGCCAGACGCGCAAGCGATGCCAGGGCAAGAGCCGGTAATGCTGACTGCCACTGGTCTCGAGCACGCGCAGGTCGAGCCGGCTCGCGTTGAGGCGGGCTGACACCGGTGCCGGCACCGGCTGTCCTGGCTGGTGCAGCCAAACCAGCGTCTGCGCCACGGTGACGTCGGCCAAGGGCAGGGCGCAGCGCAGCGGATGGGCGCCGATCAGGTGGACGCCGGCTGCCCGCGGCGGCGGCGCGCTGGGTGCGCCGCCGCTCAACCACAGTGCGTTCAGCGGCCGCAGGCCGCGGGCTTCGCGCGCCTCGTTGAGCGGATGCACGTGCAGCAGCATCTGCGCCTCGGTGAGCCAGCGCCGCCAGTCAGCGCCGCGCGGGCCGTCGGGCAGGTGCGCGTCGAGCGGCCGACCCGCGACCCGCCACACCGGCTGAAAGCGCGCTCCGGCCGGTGCTGCGAGATCGAGCAGAGCGAAACCCGCGTCATCGGCCGGCGCATGCAGCGCCCCCAACGCTGGCAGGTGTGCCAGCACGTCGGTGATCAGCTGCGCAGCGTCGGCAGCGTCCTCGGGCTGCTGCGGCAGGGCCACCAGCCGGTCGCGGGTGATAACCAGCGACAGCGCGTCTAGCTTGAGCCAGCCGTGTTGCGCCGCGGGCGATCCCCGTGTTGCTGCCAGCAGGGCCGCCTCGGCCTCGGCAGGGATGCCGTGTTGCGCCAGCAGCCAGTCGTCCAGTGCCAAGAAGTCATCACGCCGATGGTCGGCCCGCGCTAGTCGCGCCGCCAGTCCGGGCACGTCGCGCAACAGTTGCTGCGCGTCGGCGGAGGCAATCAGGGTGGAGCCGAGGGCGTTCGACATGCGTCGGAGTGTAGCCGCTGGCGTGTAGCATGGCGGGCTTATGCGGCTGCCCTTCGAACTCTTTGTCGCCTACCGCTACACCCGGTCGCGCGGGCGCTCCGGTTTCGTCTCGTTCATCTCAGGCGTGTCGATGCTGGGCATCGCGCTCGGGGTCGCGGCATTGATCATCGTACTGTCGGTGATGAACGGCTTTCAGAAGGAGGTGCGCGACCGCATGCTCTCGGTGTTGGCGCACGTCGAGCTGGTGGGGCCGGGGAACCGCCTGAGTGGCTGGCCTGCCGTGCAGCAGACGGCGCAGCGTCACCCGGAGGTGGTCGCGACAGCGCCTTTCGTGGTCGGCCAAGCGCTGCTAAGCCGCGGCGAGCAAGTCCAGGGCGCCGCGGTGCGCGGCATCGACCCGATTGCCGAAGCCGCAGTCTCGGATATCGGCCGCAGCATGCTTGGGGGCTCACTGGGCAGCTTGAAGGCGGGCGAGTTCAACGTGGTGCTGGGGCGCGAGTTGGCGCGCAATCTCGATGTGCGACTGGGCGACAAAGTGACCCTGATCATCCCGCAGGGCCAGGTTACTGCCGCCGGCATGATCCCTCGACTCAAGCAGTTCAACGTTAGCGGCGTATTCGAGATGGGCACGCCGAGTTTGACAGCGGTCTGGCGCTGATTAGCCTGGCGGACGCGCAGATCCTCTACCGCTTGGGCGGTGATGTCAGTGGCGTGCGGCTCAAGCTCGCCGACCTGCACCGCGCCACCGAGGTGGCACGCCAACTGGCGCTGACTCTGCCGCCTGACGTGCTGCCGGTGGACTGGCCGTCGCAGAACCGAAACTGGTTTGCTGCCGTGCAGACCGAGAAACGCATGATGTTCATCATCCTGACGCTGATCATCGCGGTGGCGGCGTTCAATCTGGTGAGTTCGCTGGTGATGGCGGTCAACGAGAAGCGCGCTGACATCGCGATCCTGCGAACCCTGGGCGCGACGCCGTCGAGCATCCGCCAGATCTTTTTGGTGCAGGGCGTGGTGACCGGCTGCATCGGCACTGTGCTGGGTGTGGCGGGTGGCGCGCTGGTGGCGTTCAATATCGACGTCATCCTGCCGGCGATCGAGCACGCGCTGGGCTTCAAGTTTTTGGCCAGTGGGGTCTATTACATCAGCGAGCTGCCGTCGGATCCGCAGCTGGCCGACATGGTTTGGGTGGCCGGGGTGTCGATGCTGCTCTCGGTGCTGGCAACGCTCTACCCCAGTTCAAGGGCCGCGGCGACGCAGCCGGCCGAGGCCTTGCGCTATGAGTGAGCAACACGTGTTGTCGGCGCAGGGTCTGGCCAAGCACTTTGGCAGCGGGGCCACGGCTACGCCGGTGCTCGACGCGGTCGACCTCGAGGTCGATGCCGGCGAACGGGTGGCCGTTGTTGGCGCCTCGGGCGCTGGCAAGAGCACGCTCTTGCATCTGCTCGGTGGTCTGGAGCCTCCCGATGCGGGTCGGGTGTGCTGGTCGGGTGTTGACGTTGCCAGTCTCGGCGAATCGGCCCGCTGCGAGCGGCGCAATCACCACCTCGGCTTTGTGTACCAGTTCCACCACCTGTTGCCGGAATTCACCGCGCAGGAGAACGCCGCCATGCCGCTGCTGCTGCGCCGCATCGACCGCGACGTGGCACTGGCCACGGCGGCTGAAGGGCTGCGGCGGGTGGGATTGGGGGCGCGACTCGACCATCGCCCGGGCGAGTTGTCGGGTGGCGAGCGGCAGCGGGTTGCCGTGGTGCGGGCGCTGATCGGTGAGCCAGCCTGTGTGCTGGCCGACGAGCCAACCGGCAATCTGGATCGCCACACCGCCGAGCAGGTGTTCGGTCTGATGCTGGAACTGGCGGAAAGTCACGCCACGGCGTTCATCATCGTCACCCACGACGAGCGGCTGGCGGCGCGTGCCGGTCGCATCCTCGAATTGACCGACCGTCATTTGCGATCGTTTGCGAGCGCCTAGAATGGACGCCATGGACACGCCCTTCACCATTGCTGGCACGACTTACCACTCTCGTTTGCTGGTCGGCACCGGCAAGTACCGCGATTTTGAGCAGACGCGGCTGGCAGTCGAGGCCAGCGGCGCGCAGATCGTCACCGTCGCCATCCGCCGCACCAACATCGGTCAAGACCCGAATCAGCCGAGCCTGCTCGATGCGCTGCCGCCGGACCGTTACACCTTGCTGCCCAACACCGCCGGCTGCTACACCGCCGAGGACGCGCTGCGCACGCTGCGTCTGGCGCGTGAGCTGCTCGACGACCATCGACTGGTGAAGCTCGAGGTGCTCGGCGACCCGCAATCGCTGTACCCGAATGTTGTGGAGACGATTGCAGCGGCCAAAGTGCTGGTGGCCGAGGGCTTCGACGTGATGGTCTACACCTCTGACGACCCCATCGTTGCGCAGCAACTGCAGGACGTCGGCTGTTGCGCAGTCATGCCTTTGGCCAGCCTGATTGGTTCGGGTATGGGCATCCTCAACCCGTGGAATCTGGAGATCATCCTCTCGCGGCTGACGGTGCCGGTAATCGTCGATGCCGGCGTCGGCACCGCCTCGGATGCGGCCATCGCGATGGAGCTGGGCTGTGCCGGTGTGCTGATGAACACAGCGATCGCCGCCGCCCGGGACCCGATTCGCATGGCGCACGCCATGAAATTGGGCATCGAGGCGGGCCGCGAGGCGTATCTGGCCGGGCGCATGCCGAAGAAGGTGTACACGGCGAGTCCGAGTTCCCCCACCAGCGGACTGATTGGGTCGTGAGCGACGACACGCTGCCGCCCAAGCAGCGTCTGCTTCTGCCCAAACCGTACACGCCGGCGGCCGATGGCCACCGGGCGGTGCGCAGCTTCGTGTTGCGTCAGGGCCGCGTCTCCAACGCCCAGGCGCGCGCGGTCGAGACCCTGTTGCCGCGCTGGGGGATACCGTTTTCGCCGGAGCCGCTCGATTACGCAGCGGTATTCGGTCGCGTGGCGCCAGTGGTGCTGGAGATCGGCTTTGGCATGGGCGAGACCACGGCTGCCATCGCCCGCACGATGCCGGAGCGTGATTTCATCGCGATCGAAGTGCACACACCGGGGGTCGGTAATTTGCTCAAGTTGATCGACACCCACTTCATTCGCAATCTGCGCGTCATTCAGCACGACGCCGTGGAAGTGCTCGACGCGATGATTCCCGACGCCAGTCTGGCGGGCGTGCACGTGTTCTTCCCCGACCCGTGGCCGAAGAAGCGCCACCACAAGCGGCGTTTGCTGCAGGCTCCGCTGGTCGCGACACTCGCACGCAAATTGGTAGCTGGCGGCTATTTGCACGCTGCGACGGATGTCGAGGATTACGCGGCGCAGATGTTGGCGGTGTTCTCGGCGACGCCGGGTTTAGTCAATACGGCTGCGGGACTGTCATCCGGCGAACATCTCGTGACCGGCTATGCCGAGCGGCCGGCCTACCGGCCGCAGACCAAGTTCGAGGCGCGCGGGCTCAAGCTCGGGCATGGCGTGTGGGACGTGGTGTTCCGGCGGGACTGAGCCTTACAGCCGTACGGCGACTCAATCCAGCGCGGCGTACCGCACGGCGCTGACCTCCAAGCGCCGGTCGCCGCCCGGCGTGCGCAGAGTCACGCTGTCGCCCTCGCGTGCTTTGAGCAGGGCGCGGGCCATGGGTGACACCCAGCTGATGCGACCGCGGCCGACGTCAGCCTCATCGATGCCGACGATGCTGACGGTCTGCTCCTCGCCCGAATCGATATCGAAGATGTCTACAGTGGCGCCGAAGAACACTTGGTCAGTGGCGTCGCGGGTGGCCGGGTCGACCACTTCAGCGTTGTCGAGGCGCTTACCGAGAAAGCGCAGTCGGCGGTCGATCTCGCGCAGGCGTTTTTTGCCGTAAAGATAATCACCGTTTTCAGAGCGGTCGCCGTTGCTGGCTGCCCAAGCCACGGTCTCCACCAGTTTGGGCCGCTCGACTTTCCACAGTTGGTCGAACTCGGCTTGCAGCTGAGCGTGACCGGCCGGTGTCATGTAGTTCTTACTGCCCGCGGGCACCGGATTCGCGTCAACGAATTCCTCGTCGTCGTCCGGCGGTGTGTCCTCCTTGAAAAACGCTTTGCTCAAGGGGCTGCCCGCAGGCCTCAGATGCCGACTTTCGGCAGGCTCAAGGTTGAGGAAAAGGTCAAGTCCTTGGAGTCGACAACCTTGGCGGTGAGCTCGCTGCCACCCGCCTTCGGCATGAAGTAAAAGCGGAAATTGGGATTCTCGCTGATCGAGAAGTCGACATCGGCGCTCAGAATCACCTTGCCGCCATACGCCACTTCAACGTGGCGTACGTATTGCGGTGGGACGAACAAGCGCGTCACCTGGTCCATCTGCATGCCGGAGTTGTTGGGGTGCGAGACCATCATCTGCGCCAGGGTCGGCTTACCAGTCTCGACCTCACCTTCAAGCTTGAACTTGATCTTGCCCAGCCGCGCCAGGGCGGCCTCGTTGTCCTTGCCCGCTGGTGCCGAGCAACCGCCGGCCGCGCGCACATACTTGCGCGCCATGTGCAATTGGCCATCGCTGGTTTCGGCGATCACTCGCACCCACGTGTACTCCTCGAGGCGGATGCGCGTCTCGACATCGGCGCGGCCGGATTCGGGGGTCAGCTCAAAGCTGGCGGCGACCGGGGTCGGGTTCTTGTCGACCACCAGCCACAGTTTGCGGATGTACCGTCCACCCGACTGGTCGATCTTGGCTTTGAGGCCGATCGGTACCACCGAGGCGTCCTCGGCGCGGAACGGCGCGTCGAGGTCCACCACATCGCCCACGTTGTCGGCAATCGGGCGGTTAGCGAACAGGTACTGGCGCAGGCCCGCCCACTGTTCGGTGTCGGGGGAGGGCTCGTCGGCAGCGATGGCGAGGGACGTGCCAAGCATCAGGCTGACGATGCCAACAAGCACGGCGCGGAGCAGGGAACGCGGGGATGTCATGGAAACCTCCAAGGTCTGTTGCGTTGTCGGCGTAAGCGTGCCGAAACGCCGTAGTTAGTTTTCAGACAACGCGAACCTTACAAGGTTTTGTGGCTGTTGCGATGCAGTCAGTCTTCCCACTCCAGTTCGGCGTAGGCGGCGGTGACATTGCGGCGGTGGTACAGCTCCGTAAGCTGCCAGCCGGCGGGCGCAGTCAGCGTGTCGACGGCACGCGCCAAGGCGGTGCCAATGCGCAAGCTGGCGCGCACCCGGTCACGCAGGTCGAGCAGATAGGCGTGTTCGCGGTCCCAAGCGGCTGCAACTGCCGCGGCGCCGCTGGCGACGCCGCCATGACCCGGCACCACCCGGGTGGCGGATAGCGCCCGCAGGGTCGGGATCTGCGCCAGCCAGCCGGTCAGGCTGCCATCCAGCACCGGAATGTGGTCGACAAACAGCAAATCGCCTGCGAACAGCGTGCCACTGGTCTCGTCGGATACGGTCAGGTCGTTGTCGGTGTGGGCGGTGGGCCAGCTGCGTACGGTCAGGTCGCGATTGCCCAGGTTGATTTGCACGGTCTGCGCCCCCACCAGCGAGGTCGGCGCGACGAACACCGGTGCACGGTCGGCGCCAAGCTGGCGCAAGGCCAAGGCCGTGTACGTCGACTGACGGGCGGCCAAGGCTGCTGGCAAGCGCTGGCTGGCGACGAACTCTGGCGCGGGCTTCAGCGAGGCCAGCGCGGCGTTGCCGAGAATGTGGTCGGGGTGAACATGTGTGCTGATTACCGCACACACTGGCAATGGGCTTTGGCTACGAATAGCGGCGAGCAGGGCTTCGCCGGTCGCGGTGCTGCCGCCACTGTCGATCACGGCGATGCAGCGTTCGCCGACCACGAAACCCCAGTTGGAGGTGTCGCCATCGTTGTCGCGGGTGGCCTCCGCGATCTGGCCCGTGTGCACGAACACGCCCGGCGCGACTTCATTCACCGGTGCGGGGTCCGCCGCCCGCGTTGATCCGCTCGCGCCGGTCAGCGCGAGCGTCAGGACCAGAGCTGGCATGCGCAGCCATCCGCCGACCCGCCGGATGTCCGCCGGACGGGCCCGCGAAACCGCAGCGATGCAGCGAGGATTGCTCATAGAACGAGTCTACCGCCGGGCGCCTGGCAGGCGCGACTTTGTTACACTCGATCCATCAGTCAACGTTGTGAAGGCCGCTGCCATGACCTCTGCCGCTCAGTCTCCGCACCGCATCGTCGTTGTCGGTGGAGGTGCCGGTGGCCTTGAGTTGGCCACTCGGCTGGGCGACACGCTGGGGCGAAAGGGTGTGGCCGAGATCACGCTCGTCGACCGCAGCCGTACGCATTTATGGAAGCCGCTGCTGCACGAGGTCGCCGCAGGCAGCATGGACATCGACGATCACGAGTTGGAGTACCTGGCGCAGGCGCGCTGGCACCACTTCAAGTACCGACTCGGCGCTCTGGCCGGCATCGACCGGCAGAAGAAGTTGGTCAAGCTGGCGCCAGTGTTCGACGACGAGGGCGAGGTCATCATCGAGGCGCGTACGGTGCCGTACGACACCCTGGTGGTTGCCATCGGTTCGGTGTCCAACGACTTCGGCACGCCGGGTGTGGCCGAGTACTGCATCTCGCTGGACACCCAAGCCGACGCCGAGCGCTTTCATAAGCGGCTGATCAACAACTGCATGCGCGCGCAAGCCCAGCGCGGCCCCTTGCAAGCGGGGCAGCTCAGTGTGGCGATCGTGGGTGCCGGCGCCACGGGCGTCGAGCTGGCGGCAGAACTCCACCGCACCGTGCGCGAGCTGGCGGCGTTCGGCCTCGACAAGATCGATCCGGCACGCGACATCCAAATCACCATCATCGAGGCGGCGCCCCGCATCCTGATGCAGTTACCGGACCGGCTGGCATCTTCGGCGATGGACCTGCTGCGCGGACTCAATGTGCAGGTGCTGACCAACGAGAAAGTCACTGCGGTCACTGCCGAGGGGGTGAAGACCGCCAGCGGTAGGTTTGTGCCGGCGCGTCAGGTGGTGTGGGCGGCTGGCATCAAGGGCTCCCCCATTCTCGCTGGCCTCGACGGCCTCGAGGTGACGCGCAATCATCTGCTGGTGGTGCGTTCGACGCTGCAGACCAGTCGTGATGACGACATCTTCGCCATCGGCGATTGCGCCGCCTGCCCCTGGCCGGAGAAGGACAGCACTGTGCCGCCGCGCGCTCAGGCCGCGCATCAGCAAGCCAGCACATTGCTCAAGACGCTTAAGCGCCGCCTCCAGGGGCGTCCGCCGCTCGACTACCGCTATCAGGACTTCGGTTCGCTGGTGAGCTTGGGCGAATACAGCACGGTTGGCTCATTGATGGGCGGCCTGCACAAAGGCACGCTGATGCTCGAGGGCTTCATTGCCGGGCTGATGTACAAATCGCTCTATCAGATGCACTTGGTGGCTCTTCACGGCTGGGTCAAGGTGGGGCTCGATACGCTCGCGCGCACCATCACCCGGCGGACTGAGCCGCACATCAAGCTGCACTGACACCATGCTCGGCGTGATCGCGCGTCTGCGCCAGCCGCTCGCCTGCGCCGCGCTGCTGTGCGTGACGCTGTTGCCGGCGCTAACTGGCTGCGCGTGGCGCGAATACCGGCCGGCTCCGCTAGACCTGCCTGCTGGCGAGGCAGCCTTTGTTGCCAGCCGCCTCGACGATGCCGACACCCGCGGTCTGCTGGAGCACTATGGCGTCGACACGCGTGACTGGCCCGACCTGGTCTGGACCCGCGAGACCTTGCTGGTGCCGCTGGTTGCGCGCCACCCTGAGCTGCGAGCGGCGAGGTCGCGAGCTGAGGCTGCTGCCGCGCGCGTGGCCATCCCGAAGCCACGACCGAATCCGGAGCTCAGCACCACGCTCGAGAACCACAGTGCTAGCGGCACGTCGCCTTGGAGTGTTGGGGCGGCGCTGTCGTTCAGCGTCAATTCTCAGCCGCTGCGAAACGCGCAAATCGCTGTGGCCAGCGCCGAGGCGCGCGACGCTGCATTGGCGGCCGGCGAGGTGGCGTGGCGCCTCTACCGAGCGTTGGGTGATGCGCTGTTGGAGCAGCAGTCGGCTGAGTCGGCCTTGCGGCTCGCCGACGATGCGCTGGCACTGGCGCAAGCCCGCAGCGAGAGCGTGGCGGTGCGGCAGCGCTATGGCGTGGCTGCCGCCGTCGAGTTGCAACTGACCAATGAGGCGCTGATCGCGGTGCGGCGAGAGCGCGCGGTTGCCGAGGGCGCGGTGACCAAGGCGCGTGCTCGTTTGGCGCAGGCGCTGGCCGTGCCGGTCGCGGCCTTGGACCGCGTGCGTGTGGCGCCTTGGCCGGTCCTGGCGCCCGATGCCGAAGCACCGTTACCGGCGCTGGACGCAGCCGACGCCCGTGCGATCGCGCTGCGCAACCGCCTCGACCTCGCCCGCGAACTGGCGCGCTATGAAGTCGCGGAAGCCGATGTGCGACTGGAGGTTGCACGGCAATACCCGCAGGTCCGGCTCAGTCCCGGCTTGCTGTGGGACCAGGGCGATCGGGTCTGGCAGCTTGGCCTGAGCCTGCCGCTGCAACTGTTCCAGCGCAACCGGGCAGCGATCGACGCAGCTGAAGCGCGGCGGACGGCGCAGGCGCAAACCGTGCTGGCGCGGCAGAGCGCGATCGCCAGCGAGATCGAATCGCTGCGTCAGGCGGTGCTGGCTAGCGATGCCCCGATACGGCTGGCGCGGCTTGAGGTCGAGGCGACCACGACGCATGTCCAGCAGGTGCAGGCGCAGTTCGATGCCGGTGCGGCTGACGCTTTAACCCTGATCAACGCGCGCGGCCTCGCCTTGCAAGCCCGGCGCCACTTGAATGACGCAGGCCAGGCTTGGCGGCAGGCACAATGGGCGCTTGAAACCGGTTTGCAGTCACCTTTGCCGACCGACCCGCCACACCAACACCCCTGAGCCGATGAATCTGCGCTGGAAATCTGTATTGATCGCTGTTCAGGCGCTGCTCATCGTCGGGCTGGTGTGGACCTTGGCGCTGTATGGCCGCGACGAGTTTCAGGCCGATGGCGACGGTGACGACGCGCTCGCCACACCCGCAGCGCGGGTCGTCGGCAACCGTGTGCTGATTCCGGCGGAGGCCCAGCGTGCCGCCGGCATCGCGGTGGAGAGTGCACCGACGGCCGAATATCGTGCGGCGCAACGCTTCTTCGGCGCTGTGGCCGATCCGCGGTCGCTGGTGGACGCGCGTCAGCGCTACCTCAATCTGTCGAGCCAGATGGCTGCTGTTGAGGCCGCACTGACGCAGCGGCGGGCCGAGCTGGCGCGGATCCAGGGTCTCTACAACGAAGGCCGCAACGCTACGACGCGTGAGCTGGAGGCGGCACAAGCCACGCTGACGGTCGACGAGCAGCGCTTGCTCGCCTTGCAGACCGAGCGTCGTGGCATCGTTGAGGCGCTCCGAGTGACTTGGGGCGAGGCATTTGCGGCCCAGCCGGGGGACACCGGTGGCCTGCTGGGGCAAGCCGCCGCGCGCGCCATCGACGTCGTCCAGTTCGTGGTTCCGCCGGGCTTTGATCCGCGCGATGTGCATTGGCGGGTGGCGCCGGTGGCGACTGGCACCACGGGGGTCGCTGCGCATCTGATTGGCCGCTCACCGCAGGCCCTTGCGGGGGTGCCCGGCGAGACCTGGTTGCTGACACTGCCTCCGAGCGGTCAGCCAGCCGGGTCGCGGGTGCGGGTGTCGGCCGATAGTTCGCGCCCTCTGACAGGTGTCCGGGTGCCGCCGGCGGCCGTGGTGCGATTCGGTGGCAAGGCTTGGGTCTACGTGCGCGTCGCGCCCGAGCAGTTTGAGCGCCAGCCGCTGGCGACCGATCGGCCGCTGGCTGACGGTCTGTTTAGCGATACCTTGACGCCGCAGTCGCAGCTGGTGGTTAGCGGCGCGCAGCTGCTGCTGTCCGAAGAGTTCAAGTTCCAGATCAAGAACGAGAACTCGGACTAGGCCACGCCCAGGTCATGCTCGCGGCCCTTGTCCGTTTTTCGATCCGCAACCCCGGTGCCGTGCTGGCGCTGGCCGTGGCGACCCTGGTGTACGGCATCTATTCGGCGCGGGTGGCGCGGCTCGATGTCTTCCCCGAATTCTCGCCGCCGCAGGTGGTGATCCAGACCGAGGCGCCGGGGTTTTCCGCCGAACTGGTCGAGACCTTGGTCAGCCGCCCGATCGAGGCGGTGCTCAACGGCACCGTGGGGGTCGCGAGTCTGCGCAGCCAGTCGATCCCGGGCTTGTCGGTGGTCACCCTGATCTTCGACGATGACAGCGACGTGTTCCGCAATCGCCAACTGGTGGGCGAGAAGCTCGGCATTCTGGCCAACCGTCTGCCATCCGGGGTGGCAGCGCCCAACATCACGCCGCTGACATCCTCGGCCAGTTCAACGCTGGGCATCGGCTTGACCGCCAAAGACCGCACCCTGATGGACGTGTACGACCTCGCTCAGTTCGTCGTGCGTCCGCATCTACTCAGTGCATCCGGCGTCGCCGACGTCAATGTGTTCGGCGGCAAGGTGCGGCAGTGGCAGGTCCAGTTCGAGCCGGATACGTTGATTCGTGCCGGTGTGGGGGTCAATGACCTGGTGGAGGCGGTGCGGCGCAGCAGCGGGCTGCGGCCGGGCGGCACCGTTGAGACGCGCAACCAGCGGATCCTCGTCACCAGCGAGGGCCAACCCGCCAGTGCCGCCGAACTGGCACAGGCGGTGTTGAGCGTGCGCAACGGTCAGGTTTTGCGGCTGGCTGACGTGGCGACGGTGGTCGAGGCGCCAGCGCCGTCAATCAGCGCGGCTACGATCAATGGCACGCCGGGTGTGTTCTTGATGGTGCAGGGTCAGCTCGGCGCCAACACGTATGCCACCACGCTGGCGGTGGAGTCTCGTCTTGACCAGTTGCGGCCGCTCTTGCAACGCGAGGGCTTGACCGTGCATACGCAGTTGTTCCGGCCGGCCAGCTTCATCGAGACCTCGATCGGCAATGTGCAGCGCGATATTCTCATCGGCTCGGCGCTGGTGGTGGCGGTGCTGTTCCTCTTCTTGTTCAACGCTCGCACGGCGTTGGTGTCGGCCACGGCCATCCCTTTGTCGCTGCTGGCCTCGATCATCGTGCTGGTGGAGCAGGGCGTCTCGCTCAACATCATGGTGCTGGGCGGCTTGGTGATCGCGCTGGGCGAGGTGGTCGATGACGCGATCATCGATGTCGAGAACATCTTCCGGCGCCTGCGCGAAAACCGTGCGGCAGGCGGGGCGCGTCCCGACTGGCAGGTGGTGCTCGATGCGTCGCTGGAAGTGCGATCGTCAGTCATTTACGCCACGTTCATTGTGGTGGTGGTGTTCTTCCCGCTGCTGACCTTGTCCGGCGTGGCCGGCCGCTTGTTCGAACCACTCGGGCTGGCCTATATCTACGCGCTGCTGGCGTCACTGGCGGTGGCGCTGACGGTGACGCCGGCGCTGTGCTACCTGCTGCTGACCCACGGCGTGCCCTTAAAGTCCGAGGATCCGCCGGTGATCGCGTGGCTTCGCCGCGGCTACATCACGCTTTTGCGGGGCATCGAAACTTCGGCGCGACCGGTGGTGCTCACGACCTTGGCTGTGGTGCTGCTTGGTCTGGCGGCTTTGCCGCTGTTCCGCATCGAGTTCGTGCCCGAGCTGCGCGAGGGGCACTACATCGTCCACATGACGGCGCTGCCCGGCACCAGCGAGGCCGAGTCGCTGCGCATCGGGCGCAAGGTGACCGATGCCATCGGCAGCGTGCCCGGGGTGCAATCGGTGACGCAGTGGGTCGGGCGCGCGCAGAACGGCGCCGACACCTTTGGCATGCACTATTCCGAGATCGAGGTCGAGATCGGACCGCTGCCCGCCGAAGAGCAGGCGCGGGTGCTCGACGGTATCCGCGAGCACCTCACCACGATACCGGGCAAGCCAGGCGTCGCGCCGTTTCCCGGAGTGAGTTTTGGCGTCAATACCTTTCTGGCCGAGCGTATCGAAGAAACGGTGTCGGGCTATGCCGCTGAATTCGTGGTGGAGTTGTTCGGCAACGACCTCGACTTGCTCGACCGCGACGCCAAGGCGGTGGCGCAGACGCTGTCGGGCATCGCCGGTGCCCGCGACATCACCATCCAGTCGCCGCCCGGTACGCCTCAGTTCACGTTCCGCCTGGACGCGGCACGACTGGCCGAGCGCGGCCTGCAGACCTTGGAGATGCTTGAGCTCATTCGCACGGTCTACGGGGGTATCGAGGTCGGTCAGGTGCTGGAGCAGGGCCGCACCATCCCGCTGGTGGTGATCGCCGCCAGCGATGAGCGCTTGGCCCTCGAACGTGCCGGCCAGCTGCGCTTCACTGCGCCCGACGGCAGCCTGTTTGCCCTGAAGGACGTTGCCGAAGTGCGTCAGACCAATGGCCGCAGCAAGATCTTGCACAGCGGCGGCAAGCGCGTGCAGACCGTCACCTGCAACATCCAGGGCCGCGACGTGCCGGGATTCTTGCGCGAAGTCGAGACCGCGCTGCGCCAGCAGGTGCGCCTCGGCACCGGCAACTACCTGAGCATCGGCGGAGATGCCGCCGCCGCGGCCAAGGCCCGCAACGACCTCTTGGCGCACACGGTGCTAGCGACCGTGGGCGTGCTGTTGCTGCTGTACCTGGCCCTGGGCAGTGGCCGCAATCTGCTGATCACCCTGCTCAACTTACCGTTTGCCTTGATCGGTGGCGTGGCCGCGGTGGTGGTGTCCGGCGGCTGGCTGTCGATCGGCTCGCTGGTGGGGTTCGTCACCCTGTTTGGCATTACCCTGCGCAACACGATCATGCTGGTCTCGCACTACCAGCACTTGGTCGAGGTCGATGGCCTGCCCTGGAACGCCCAGACCGCGCTGCTGGGGGCGTCGGAACGGCTGCCGTCGATCCTGATGACGGCCATCGTCACCGCGCTGGGGCTCATGCCCCTGGTGGTTGGCAGTGGCGAACCGGGCCGCGAGATCGAGGGGCCGATGGCGAGCATCATTGTCGGGGGCTTGGTGACCTCAACCCTGCTCAATCTGCTAATCCTGCCGACGGTGCTGCTCCACTTCGGACGCTTCAATCGTCGTATTTGATATAGCGATGGCGGGGGTCGTCGGGTGTGCCTTCGAGGATGCCCTCGCGTGCTGGCTGCCAGCCAACCACTGTCTCGATCTTGTGCGCGAGCGCGAAATCGAGCTCGGTGATGCCGTTCGCTGAGTGGGTCTGCAGCTTGACGATGACGAAGGCGTAGGATGCGGCGAGGTCGGGATGGTGCCAGGCGGCCTCGGCCAAGTGGCCGACTGTGTTGATCACCATGAGCGTCGATTTCCAGCCCTGGGTGCGGAAGCGGCGGCGGATCCAGCCGTCCTCCAGTCGCCAGTGCGGCAGTTCCAGCGCCAGGCGGCGTTCGACCTCGACAGGGTCTAGAGGCGAGTGGGTGTGTTGCATAGTGTGTCTCCTTGGGGGCGGTGTGGGCGCTGGGGCGATTTGCTCGGCCGTGAGATATGGAAACTATCCAAATCGGGCTGTGAGCCGCGCAGAATTGTGCATATGCACAAAAAGAATAGGCTCATTCAGAAAACTTCAAAAGGGTCTTGCAGGGAAGAATTCCTGTGCTAGAGTTACAAGCGGAAACAACTGTAACGTTCCTAAAAAGGGTCTCCCTTGGAGCAACCAGTTGGGTCTGGCGCCTAGATCATCATCCGATGGTCGGGCAAATCGCTAAATGCGACTTCATCTGAGGAGGTTGTTATGGCAGTTAAGAACCTGTGGCCCGTAGTGGCCCTGGCTGTTGCAGCACCGTCGGCCGCTCTGGCCAACGCTGACCTGGCCAAGCTGATGGCTGATTCGAAGAACTGGGCCGCTCCGGCCGGTAACTTCTCGAACCATCGTCACACCAAGTTGACCCAGATCAACAAGAGCAACGTTAACAAGCTGCAAGTGGCTTGGACGTTCTCGACCGGCGTCCTGCGCGGCCACGAAGGCGGCCCGCTGGTCATCGGCGACACCCTGTACGTTCACTCGGCTTTCCCGAACAAGGTTTTCGCCATCAACCTGGCTGACCAAACCATCAAGTGGAAGTACGAGCCGAAGCAAGACCCGAGCGTGATCCCGGTCATGTGCTGTGACACCGTTAACCGTGGCCTGGCCTACGGCGACGGCAAGATCCTGCTGCAACAAGCTGACACCACCCTCGTTGCTCTCGACGCCAAGTCGGGCAAGCCGGTGTGGTCGGTTAAGAACGGCGACCCGAAGGTCGGCCAAACCAACACCAACGCCCCCCACGTCTTCAAGGACAAGGTCTTCACCGGTATCTCCGGTGGTGAATTCGGCGTTCGCGGTTGGGTTGCTGCCTACAACCTGAAGGACGGCAAGCTGGCATGGAAGGGTTACTCGATGGGTCCGGACAGCGACATGCTGATGGATCCGAACACCACCATGACCTTCACCGACGGCAAGATGGCTCCGGTCGGCAAGGACAGCTCGCTGAAGACCTGGCAGGGCGATCAGTGGAAGATCGGCGGCGGCACCACCTGGGGCTGGTACTCGTACGATCCGGAACTGAACGCAATGTTCTACGGCAACGGCAACCCGTCGACCTGGAACCCGAAGCAACGCCCGGGCGACAACAAGTGGTCGATGAGCCTGTGGTCGCGTGACGTTGACAGCGGTAAGGTCAACTGGGTCTACCAAATGACCCCGCACGACGAGTGGGACTTTGACGGCATCAACGAAGTGCCGCTGTTCGAAGGCAAGGACAAGAACGGCAAAGAGCGCAAGATGCTGGCTCACTTCGACCGTAACGGCTTCGGCTACACCCTGGATCGTAAGACCGGCGAACTGCTGGTTGCTGAGAAGTTCGATCCGGCCGTGAACTGGGCCACCCACGTCGACATGAAGACTGGCCGTCCGCAAGTCGTGGCCAAGTACTCGACCCACCAGAACGGTGAAGACGTCAACTCGAAGGGCATCTGCCCGGCAGCTCTGGGTACCAAGGATCAACAGCCGGCGGCTTACGATCCGGTCTCGGGTCTGTTCCTGGTCCCGACCAACCACGTGTGTATGGACTACGAGCCGTTCCGTGTCGAGTACACCGCTGGTCAACCGTACGTTGGCGCAACCCTGGCCATGTTCCCGGCTCCGAACAGCCACGGCGGCATGGGCAACTTCATCGGTTGGGATCCGATCAAGGGCAAGATCGTTTGGTCGATCCCCGAGAAGTTCTCGGTTTGGTCGGGCGCTCTGACCACCGCTTCGGGTCTGGCTTTCTACGGCACGCTGGACGCCCGTCTGAAGGCTGTTGACATCAAGGCTGGTAAGGTTGTTTGGACCTCGCCGAAGCTCCCGTCGGGCGTGATCGGTAACGTTCACAGCTGGGAATTCCAAGGCAAGCAGTACGTCGGCGTTCTGACCGGCATCGGTGGCTGGGCCGGTATCGGCATGGCTGCTGGCCTGGAGAAGGACAGCGACGGTCTGGGCGCTGTGGGTGGCTACAAGGAACTCGCCAAGTACGGCGATCTGGGTGGCACCCTGATGGTCTTCGCTCTGGCGAACTAATTCGGACCTGCGGCAGTCCTACTGCCGCAACCGAGTCAGGGAAACTGGCACTCTTTCGGGAGTGCCAGTTTTTTTTGTGTCCGCAGGAGGAGCATTTTGAAAACCATCGCATCAACCCTCGCTGGCGCCGTCTTTACGGCTGCTGCCCTTGTTGCACCCCAGGCACAAGCCGCAACCGCCCAAGAAAAAGGCATCCTGCGCGTCTGCGCCGACCCCAACAGCATGCCGTTCTCCAATCAAGCCGGTGAAGGCCTGGAAAACCGCATCGCCGAGATGATGGCCAAAGATTTCGGCTGGAAGGTCGAGTTTTTCTTTTTCCCTCAACGCATGGCGTTCTTCCGCAACAGCCTGAAGGCCAAAGCGGCCGATGGTGAAGAGGGGTACAAGTGCGATCTCGCCACAAGCTCGGCACCTGAGGCCGAGGGTGCTGTGGCGACCAAAACCTATTACACGTCGACCTGGACTATGGTGATGCCGGCCGGCAAAGGTCTGGACGCAATCCGTCAGCCGGATGATCTGCTGAAACTGCCTAAGGACCAGCTCGCCAAGCTGCGCTTTGGCGTGTTCCCGGCATCTCCCGGGGCTGACTGGGTGCTGCGCAACGGGTTCGATAAGCAGATGGTGCCGTTCCAGCAAATGCTGGGCGATCCGAATTCGTATCCCGGCCAGATGGTGGACGTGTCTTTGGTGAAGGGCGACATCGATGTGGCCTTTATCTGGGGCCCCATCGGCAGTTATCACGCGCGCCAGAGTAAGGCCGTCAAGCTGCGGGTGGTGCCGATGGTGCCGGACGCTGAGACCGTGACCGACTTCTCTATCGCCATGGCCGTTCGCTACCGCGAGCCGGAATGGAAAGCCAAGGTCGAGGACTTCCTCACCCGCCGCAAGGCCGACATCGACAAAGTCATGGCCGACTATGGCGTGCCGCTGGTGCAGACCGACGGCTCGGTGTTGGTCAACGGCGAGCGCTTCGACCGCCCGCGTAAGTGAGCGTAAACGCAGTTCGCCATGCCCTGACCCGCCTGCACCTGCTGGCGGGTTTTTTGTGTCTAGCGGACGGGGTATGGGCCCAGCCGCTGGCAGTCGTCACCGAGCAGGGCGCGCATGCAGTGGCCATGGTGGACCTCTCGGCTCTGTCAGTGCGGCGTCAGGTGGCTGTGGGCGAGGCCCCGGCCGGTGTCGCGGTGGATGTGCAACGCCGCCGAGCGTACGTTAGCAACGCCGAGGGTCGCAGTGTCAGCATGATCGACGTCGACCACGACAGCGTACTGCTGACCCGCGCGCTGGGTGCGGGTCCGGTGGGAATTGCCGTCGATCCGGCGCGAGGCGTCGTGGCGGTCGCCGATTGGTACCGCAATAGCCTGTGGTTGCTGAGCGCCGATGACTTGTCGGTGCAAGCCGAGGTGCCCGTCGGTCGTGCGCCCGCCGGGGTTGAATTCAGCGACGACGGTCGGCGCGTGTACGTCGCCAATCGTGACGACAATAGCGTCTCGGTGGTGGACATCGAGGCGAGGCGCGAGTCTGAGCGCTGGCCGGTGGGCGATCATCCATTCGGCCTGCGCCTGAGTCCCGATGGCCGCCAATTGTGGGTTACCAACGTGCAGAGCCATGACGTCACGGTTTTGGATACGGCGCCCATAGCCGCCGCAGGGCGTACCCTGGCCACCCTGCCGGTCGGGCACCGCCCGTATTGCGTCGCTTTTGCGGCTGGTCGTGCCTTTGTCACCAATCAGTACGGCGACAGTTTGAGCGTGATCGATGCGACATCACGGCATACCGTGGCGACCATTCCGACCGGCGCCTATCCTGAGGGCATCGACGCGCTGGGAGACCGCGTGTGGGTGGTGTCGTGGATGGACGAGGTGCTGATTGCCTTGGACGCACGGACCTTAAAAGTGACCGCCCGCGTACCTTTAGGCAGTAACCCCCGCGGTTTTGGCCGGTTTGTTTTGGCAGAATAGAGTCAGTCTTGTTTCATCAACCTGTGGAGATTTGCCATGCAGTTGTCCCGCCTGATTGCCCTGGCCACCTTGTTGTTGCCTGGCCTCGCCTTTGCGCACGGTCCGACCCGTCAAAAAGCTGTTGAAACCATCGAGATCGCTGCGCCACCGGCTCAGGTGTGGGCGATGGTCAAAGATTGGGCTGGAATGGCCAAATGGCACCCGGCAGTCGCCGAGGTTGGCGGCAACGGCAACGAGCGCATCTTGAATCTGAAGAGCGGCGGCAAGGTGGTCGAGGAGTTGGAGGCCGTAGACGACGCCAGCATGTTGCTGCGGTACCGCATGAAAGATCCGGGCCCGGTGCCGGTCAACAATTACAGCGCCGCCATGACCGTCGTGGCCCAAGGTGGCGGTTCGATGGTGCAGTGGAAGGGCGCTTTCTATCGGGCTTTTCTGAATAACGACCCGCCGCCGGACCAAAACGACGAAGCAGCAGTAAAAGCCATCACGGGAATCTACAAATCAGGTCTTGAGGGTCTGAAGAAGGCTGTTGAGGGCAAGTAAACGTCAGACTGGGCGGCGGCGCAAACGCTGCTGCCGCCATTGACGTAGCGGCCAGCCGAGCCAGTAGCGAGTCCAGTCCAAGGGGCTGAGGTTGCTGCGCCAGTACGCCATGATCAGACATATCAGTGCCAATACGCCCAGCGCCGGGCTGATCGGGGTTTTAACCCAACGCCACGTCGACGCCGGCCCGCCGATCAGCTGATCGGCCAGCCCTGAGCCGGTACCCAAGCGCGTGTATCCGAACTCGAGCTCTTCGGCGAGCAGCTTGAGATAGCTCTCGCGCAGTTGCGACAGGTGCTCCCGGCCAGGCTGCGCCTGCAGGCGCAAGGTGACGTCGCTCGACACTTTGCCGGCATCCGCGTCGGCCATCTTCTCGCCACCACCCGTGGTCGAGCGTCCGCTGGTGTAGGGATCCGATTGCGCGACCTCTTGCGCCTGCCAGACGCCGATTTGCCGGCCACGCTCGTCGAGCTTGGGGATCGGGCTGAGGGTCGGCTCGCCGACGCCCACCAACCAGCCTTTGACCGCGCCGACCGTACCGCGGAACTGCGGCCGGTAGCGCGCTGACACGGGTGGTGCTTCCTGCCCGTCGGTGAGAAACACCAGTTGCGTGCTGCTAGACGATCCATCGATGAAGCCGATCGCGTTGTAGATGCCCTTGGCGATTTCGCTGTCGGTCGCCCAGATGGTGTCGGGCGAAATGCCCGAGGCGCTTTTCTCGAGTTCGTTGTAGTACTCGCAGACCTCGACCGGCTGGAACATGACCATGGTCTGGTAGCCGGCGAATACGCCCAGGCCGACTTCGGTGCCGCAGGGCAGGGCGCGCACGGTCTCAGCAATGCGGCGTTGGATGGCTGCTGCACGGCTGGTGAGCTCACCGTCCACCCGCATGTCGCGCACATACATGCTGCGCGAGATGTCGACCACCATCAGAAAGCTATGCACCGGTTGCAGCACCGGAATTTCCGGTTGCACCGCGGCCAGGGCCATTAGCACGCCGGCGGTATTGAGCATGGCGCGGCGGGTCGGCGTGAAGCCACGGCCGAGCCTGGGCAGGTGCAATCGGGGAATCCGCATCACGGCAGGCCCTGGGCTTCCACTTGCATGGTGGTCACCGAGCGCTCGGCTTTGGGCGGCGGCGGCAGCACCTCGGTCTCTTCCAGTTCGGCTTCCGGGTTGCGGCGGAGGGCACGCTCGAGGTTGTAGCGCGCGTCCATCTGCAGAGGCTCGCTGCGCAGCACCGATCGGTACGAGGCTTTCGCCAGCTCGAAATTGGGGATAGCCGCCGCGGTCTCGCCGGCATCTGCGGCTTCGATGGCGTCGCGCAGGTAGAGGTTGCCGCTGTTAAACCGCGCCGCCAAGCGCAGCGTCGGCGAGCTGCTGTCGTCGTTTTCGACGCGGTTGTAGAGCGCCAGGGCTTCGGTGATCTTGCCGGTGCCAGCGGTCTTCACCGCGGCGGCAAACAGCTCTTCGGGGTGCGGCGACGTCGGTTGTGCCAGACCGCCAGCGATGCGGGCATTCACGCTGTCGGCTTCGCGCAAGGCCAGCCCGTCGCGCGTGGCAAGAGAGGCCAGCGTGACCAGGGCGACGACGCTGGTCAGCGTGATGAGGGTGCGGCGGATCTTGACCATCGGGTCACCTGTAGGGCGGAGACAACAATCACGGGGGCCAGCAGCAACAGCGCGAGGCCAAAGGTTAAGACGTCGAGCGGTTGGCGCGGCAGGATCTCGGTGGTGCGGGTGGGGAGTCGCTGCAGACGGTCGATGTCGGCGATCGCCGCTTTCAGCCGTGCTGGGTCCTCAACCTCATAAGCGTGGTAGGGCACGCCCATCTGCTTGAAGAACCGGTCGAGGAAGTACTCGGGCACCGAGTCGCTCTGTTCGCCGCTGGCAGCAGCGGACTGCAGCCCCGGGCTGCCGCTGCCGCGCAGGTAAATCCAGTAGAGCGACACCCGGTAGAAGCGGGTGGCCTCGACGATGCGTTTGCGGGTGATTTCGTCCAGTTGGGCGCCGCCGTCGGAGACCAGCAGCAACACGCGCGACCGTTGTAGGGGCGATTCTCGAAGTACTGCAAGCCCGCCAGCACCGCTTGGCCGATGTCGGTCTCGGCGAGCCCACGGCCCAGACCCGCGGCGTCGATTGCCGCTTGCAGGGCAGCGTGATGGGTGGTCAGCGGCAGCACCGGTATCGGCCGCGTCGAGAAATTGAGTAGACCGATGGCGTCGTTAGGGCGCTGCGTTACGAATTCGGAGAGCACCCGGCGAGCCGCTGCGTTTTTTGTTTCGCCCATCTGCATCAGAAGCTGTTGGCCAGCTTGCATCCGGCCAAACCCTTGGTCCATGCTGCGGCTGCGATCGAGCATGATGACGATCTCGGCACCGGTGCCGACAGTTTCGATCACCCGTTCGCCACGCGACAGTCCGGCAACGCCCAGCACCAGCGAGACGATGCCCAGCATCGAGCCGACCCGCAGCGCGGTCTCGAGGCTGCGGCTCAAGGGGTCTGCCGGCACAAGCGCCAGGTTGGGGTGCATCACCGATTGCATCGGGATGCGCAACAGCGGTAGCAAGGCCAGCGGCAGGGCCAGCAGCAGCCACGGGTGATCGAAGGCGAGATTCACCGGTGCCCCTAGTGGATGCCGCGCTCGATGGCGCGCGCATCGTTGAGCGTCTGCAACAGGCGCGCGCGTTGGTCGCGTCCCGGCCAGGCGCCGTCGGTGAAGAACACGGCTCGCGACACCGTTAACCACTCGCTAAGCGCCGGCAGCAGGCGGTCCCAGGCAGCGTTGCGCTGTGCCAACAGCGTCACATTGTGCGTAAACACGGTCTGTCCCGCGGTTTGGTCGAGGGCTGCGTGCAGAGCACGCAAGGCGGCACTCCAGAACTCTTGGTCGTCGCGGTTGCGCGCGCGGTGCGCTTGGCGAACGGCTTTGGCGAACGGACGTGGGCGCGGCAACAAGGCGTCCCACGGTGTCCAGCAGTACACCAGCGCCAGGATTGGCAGCAAGGCGGCCAGCGCCAGCCAGCGCAGTCGCGTCGTCAACGGCGCGGTATCGATGCCTTTGGCCGGAATGTCAGCTTGCGTTTCGGTGAGCCGGTCGCGGCCGAGAACCGTCTGCGGCGTCATCGGCGCCACTGTGACCCAGGCCGGCTGCAGCGGCAGACGGACCAAGCGCTGACCGTCGGTGACCGGTACGGCAAAGCTTGGCGTGCTCACCGTACGCACTTCGGTGGGCACGTTGATCACCTGGTAATCCAACACCAAGCGGACACTGCCATCGTCAGGGCGGTCCACAGCGATACTGCGCAACTCGAACCAGGTGCCGGCACGGCCCGGCTTTGTCAGCGCTTTGTCTTGCACGCGGACGCCGGGCGCCGGGAATACCCGCACTTCGCGCTGGAAGGTGTCGCCAATCTGGTAGCCGTAGGGTCGCGGGTCGTGGACCGCGATGCGGGTTTCAGTGAGCGTGTCGTCGGCGTGGGCCGAACCCGCCAGGAGCAGGGCCGCCAAAGTTGCAAACAGTCGTTTCATGCAGCGATCCCGTAGAAATGCGCGCTCACCGCGTCGGCCGAGAAGCCGTCGCGCAAAAACAAGGGGCGGGTGTCGAACGACTGACACAGGTCGCGCAGCGCCTGGTCTCGCTCGGCGTAGGCATCTGCCGGCGCAGCGTCCCAACTGCGGCGCAGCCAGAGCAGCCGGCGCTCGCCACTTTCGATGTCCTGCCCCAGGGCAAAGCCGCGCGTCGGCCAGTCGCTGAATTCGCTGCGGTCGCGGATCACCACCGGCACCACGTGGTGCCGCGGCACCGCTTCCAGAAAGCTCTGCAGGACTGTCAGCGGCCAGTGAAAGTCGGAGACGACAAAAATCAGCCCCGATTCACGCGGCAGCCATGCGGGAACCTCGAGCAGGCCTGCGTGGCCCGCTTGGCGCTGCGGGTTGTCGCGCAGCTGTTCGAGGACGCTGTCGACCGCCGCACGCTGTTGTCGCACCGGAAGATAGCAGTCGTCGCGCAAGCGTGCGTCAAAACCGACGAGTCCGAAGCGGTCGCCCATCCGGCTGGCTGACCACGCCGCCGCGTGAACGAAATCAGACGCCGTGGCAGCGGTGTCATGCTGGCCAGCAAATGTCATCGACGACGATAGATCGAGCACGGTGACCACTGGGATTGCCGCCCGCTGCTGGTACTCGCGGACCCACCATTGCTCGGCCGGGTCACGCAGGCTGGCGCGAACATCGAGCCGGCGCGGGTCGGGGTGGGCGAACAGCGAGACATGGCGGCGAAACAGCATGCCGCCGCCGCTCATATTGCTCTGGTGAGCCCCCGGGCGTTGGCTGTAAGCCTTGCCCGGTAGCCGATAGTGGAATTCGGCGACCATGGGTCAGAGCCGGTCAGGGTGCGGCGATCTGATCGGTGCAGGCCTGCAGCAGGGCGTTGACCACCTCGCTGCGGCGCATCTCGTAATTCGGATACAGGAAGATGCGATGGGCCACCGTTTCGCGCAAGGCGCCGTGCAAGTCTTCCGGGACCAGCTGGGTGCGGCCCTGCAGCCAAGCTTCGACCCGCGCCGCCCGCAGCATCAGGCTCATGCCGCGCGGGCTGGCGCCGGCCTCGACCAGACGGTTGGTGTCGATGCCGTCGATGCGGATGCCGGCCTCTCCGGGTCGGCGCAAGGCGCGCCACAAGCGCACCGCGTATTGCTGCAGCGCCGGGCTGGCGGTAACCGACTCTTGGATCAGCTTGCCGATGCCGTTGAGCTCGGTGTAGGGCATCACCGCTTCCGGAACTTGCGAGATCAGCGCATCGCCGTCGTGGAAGCGGGTGTTGAACATCAGATCGGTCTGAATCGCCTCGTCGCTCGGCGTCTCGATCTGGATCTCCATCAGGAAGCGGTCGCGTGCCGCCGAGGAGATCTCGAAGGTCTCTTCCTTCTCGATGCGGTTGCGGTCGGCAAACACTTGCAGATGCGGGAACTGGTATTCGCGGTTGAAGGCGTTGACGCTGCGTTCGGCCATGATCCGCAGCAGCAGCGAGTGCACTTGCGGTCGGGCACGGTTGATTTCGTTGAAGAAGAAGGTCGAGAGGTGGGCGCCGTGTTTGAGGATGGGGCCGGCATCGACGCGCGGGCGGCCGTCTTCACCGATGTAGGTGTAGTAGACAAGGTCGGTCGGCATCAGGTCGACGGTGCCCTCGATGCGCTCGTAGGCGCCGCCGACAGCACGCGCCACTGCGCGCAGCAGCGTGGTCTTGCCGACGCCGACGTCGCCCTCGAGCAGAACGTGGCCGCGCGCGAACACCGCCAAGGTGATCAGGTGGATGGCGCGATCCTGACCCACGACGGCGGTCTTCAATGCGGCTTCAAAGGTGTTGGCGCGATCACGCCAGTCGGCAAGCAGATTCTCGGACACGCCGTTTTCCTCGGACATTAGTAAGGTCAAGACCGAGTTGAAAGCTAGCACAAATCGATTCGGCTTTTATCCCGCCGAAAGGCATAGGCCGCCGCACGCCGGAACTCTCGGCGATGCACGCATTCTGAGTAGGGCTTGGCGCACAATCGCGCCGCGGCGTCGGTGACGACGTGACCATTAGAGGAACTCGACGTATGAACACTCACAACCGCGGCTTGCTGGCCGCAAGATTCCTAGTTGTAGCCGCAGGCACGGCGCTGGCGCTCTCAGCAGTTGCCGCGGATGCACCGGTCGCTGCTGACAAGCCGGCGGCGTCCAATAAGGATATCGGCCCGGTTAAGCCGACCAAGCCGCAGTACGACACGGGCCTTAAGCCCAAGGAGGAAATCACCGCCGCCGAGCAGATGGTCTTTCTCGATGAGCATCTCGCCAATATCAAGGCCTCTGCCACGCTGACCTACGCGTTTACCAAGCAAGGCTCGATGGAAAAAGGGTTCTCGGACAGCGTTGAGGAGGCAGTCACCCTCAATGGCAAGAGCCGCACGGTTAAGGCCAAATTCCTGAGTGGGCTCAATAGCAAGGAGTTCGCGCCGATCGACGAGGCTTTGAGCAACCCGGTCATCCTGCATTTTCTCGAGCGCGATCTGGCCGAGATGCAACGTCTGACCAGCGGTCAGCCCAACTATTTCCGCAAACGCATCCGCTTGGCATTGGCCGAGGGCCCGGAGGCCAAGCCGGTCAAGTTTACGTTCAATGGCAAGCCAGTCGACGCCAAGGCGGTTTCAGTTGAGCCTTACATCACCGACCCGATGGTCAACGACCCGTCACGCGCGGCCTACAAGCGCTACCGCGGCAAGCGTTACACCTTTGTGTTCTCGGACGCCGTGCCAGGCAAGGTGGCCGAGATGCGCTTCACCATCCCCGACATGGGCTTGGCTGGTGAGTCTGCGTTCGAGAAGCCGCTGCTCGAAGAGGTGTTGACCCTGCAGGGCCCCAAGAAGTAAGCCGAGTCTGTGCTGCACCCCAACAGGCCCGTCGATGACGGGCCTGTTTGCTTGTTGGCCGATGACACGACTGTTACCATCGCGCGCCGGCTCAAGAGCCAATGTGTGTTCAACTCGCAGGAGCGGCCCTCACCGGCCCGCCAGACCATGACCAAGCCCCAGACCGACGACACCCGTATCCGCCAGAGCGACGTTTTGCTCGCCCCGATGCAATTGCTGCGCGAGCTCGACGCCAGCGAAGCGGCGTTGGCCGTGACCGCCGAGGCGCGCGAGGGTATTCACCGCATCTTGCGCGGTGAGGACGACCGGCTGGTGGTGGTGGTCGGCCCGTGTTCGATTCATGATCCGAAGGCCGCGATGGACTACGCACAGCGCCTCAAGGCCCTGTTGCCGGAGGTCGATCGTGAGCTGCTGGTGGTGATGCGCGTCTACTTCGAGAAGCCACGCACTACGGTCGGCTGGAAGGGTCTGATCAACGACCCGCACCTCAACGAGACCTATGACATCAACGAGGGCCTGCGCCTGGCACGCAAGATCCTGCTCGACATCAACGAGCTCGGCCTGCCCTGCGGCACCGAGTTCCTCGACCTGATCAGCCCGCAATACATTGCCGATCTGGTCGCTTGGGGCGCCATCGGCGCCCGCACCACCGAGTCGCAGTCGCATCGCCAGCTCGCTTCGGGCCTGAGCTGTCCGGTGGGTTTCAAGAACGGCACCGATGGCAACATTCGCATCGCTGTTGACGCGATGCGCGCCGCTGCTGCGTCGCACAGCTTCATCTCGGTGACCAAGACCGGTCAGGTCGCAGTGTTCGAGACCGCGGGCAACGAGGACTGCCACGTCATTTTGCGGGGCGGCAAGTCCACCAACTTCGACGCCGCCAGTGTCGACGCCGCGTGCAACGAACTGGCCGCCGCCAAGCAGCGGCCGCAGGTGATGATCGATTTCTCGCATGCCAATTCGAGCAAGCAGCACCAAAAGCAAATCGAGGTGGGCGCCGACGTCGCCGGGCAGATCGCTGGCGGCGAGACGCGCGTTATGGGCGTGATGATCGAGAGCCACCTCAAGGCGGGTCGTCAAGACTTGGTGGTGGGGCAGTCGCTTGAGTATGGCCAGTCGATCACCGACGCCTGCATCTCGTGGGATGACACGGCGCCGCTGCTGCGCCAGTTGGCTCAGGCGGTCGCGACGCGCCGCCAACGCCAGTCCGCCTGAGCGGCCACCAAGCACCACTGCGGGCGCGGCGTGCAGCGCATCCACAGCGTCGCTGACTTGCACGCGGCCCTTGCAGGGGCGCGCTCCAGCGTGCTGGTGCCGACCATGGGCAACCTCCACGAGGGGCACCTGCAACTGGTCCGTCACGCGGGGAGTCTGGGCGCACCCGTGGTCGCCAGTGTCTTCGTCAACCGGCTGCAATTCGGCGTTGGCGAGGACTTCGACCGCTATCCCCGCACCCTTGACGACGACGCGACGGCGCTGGCTGGCGCCGGCTGCGACATCCTGTTCGCGCCGGATGAGCGCGAACTCTACCCGCACCCACAGCAGATCCTGATCCAGCCGCCTCCCGAAGCGGACCAGCTCTGTGGCGCGCACCGCGCGGGCCACTTTGCTGGCGTGCTGACGGTGGTCAACAAGCTATTCAATCTGGTGCAACCGGCAGCGGCAGTGTTTGGCGAGAAGGATTTTCAGCAGCTTTGGCTGATTCGCAGCATGGTGGCGCAGCTGGCGATGCCGGTGCGCGTCGTCGGGCACCCGACGGCCCGTGCGGATGATGGCTTGGCCCTCTCTAGTCGCAATCGCTACTTAAGTGCTGCCGAACGCACGGAGGCGCCGCAGCTCTACCAAGCCCTGTGCCGGGTGCGCGACCGGGCTTGTGGCGGTCATTGGGACCCGCAGGCGCTGGCGGCCGGGGCTGAGCGCGAGCTGGAAGCGCGCGGCTGGCGCGTCGACTACGTTGCGCTGCGGGATGCCGTCAGCCTGCGCGAGCCCGACGCGCGCACCCGCGATTGGGTGGTGTTGGCCGCCGCCCGGCTCGGCGATACCCGGCTGATCGACAACCTGATGTTTCGCCGCCTCTAGCCCACCAGGGTCATGCGGATCAGTTCTTGCTGGTTGCGCGTGCCAGTTTTGCGAAAGATCGACGACAGCTGACAACGTACAGTGCGCTCGCTGGTGCCAAGCAGGGCGGCGATGCCGGCGGGCGTCTGTCCCGACCGCACCAAATGCACCATGACCCGCTTTTCGGCGCGGCTCAAGGCAAAGGCTTCAGCCTGGCGCTCGATCTTGAGCATGATGTCGCGCTTGAGTTCGTGCACCAGCACCATCAAGTGTTCCGGGCGCTCGTCGCTGCGGCCGTTGGCGCCATAGATCGGCAAGACGTCGAAGCTGACCTGTCCACCGTCCGGGCTCATGGCGATGGTACGGATCTCCTCGCCGGTCCAGCCGGCGAGGATCGCTTCACGTAAGACCAGCTCAGCTTGGCGATCCGGCAAGGTCAGTCGTCCGTGTTCAAGGCGCGCGATGTCGGACCGCAGCAGAAAGCTGCGCGCCAAGGGATTGCAGTCCACTACGCGGTCGTTGGCGTCGATCACCAGCCAGGCCTCACCCAGATGCAGCACCGCGGTGCTGTGGAAGCTGGCGGTGCGTTGCTTGCGCGCCAGAGCGCGTTGCATCCGCGCCGCGCCCAGCAGGTGCTGCGACACCAGCAGTCGCAGGTCTTGCTGCTGCGACGAGAACCGCACGCGACCCTCGGCGTGTGCCACGCTCAGATGGGCAGGGGCGCAGCCTTCAATCGCATCGATTTCGGGGATGACCACGGTGAGCACCCGGCCGCGGCCGCTGGCCGGCTTCACATCGCGGGCGAAGGCGGCATCGTCGACCGTGCGGGGCGCTCGAGCACTGTGATCGCTAACCCGTCGTGTCGTCGCTGCCGGCTGAGCGTATTCGCCGGGAAGGCGCTCGGCCTGATTACTGTCGACGTTGTAGTAGCCGTCGCCGAGCAGCTTGACCGCTTCGCCTTCGGTGTGACACAAGACCACGGCATCGGCATCGAACAGGTGCGCGAGCCGCTCGGCAACCTCTCGCCACAACGACGGGTTCATTGCCGCTTGGTACATCGTCGCGACCGTGCCCGAAAAGTCCGGGGTGTCCATGTTCATGGTCTGTCTTCCATTGGATGAGTAACGTACAGCCATGGCAGGACGGCGGCAAGCCGGCGGTGCTTTGGCCTCCCGAACCCTCGTGCAGCGGTGCCTTGGGTTCAGACTCAATCTACGTTGACAGTTTTTCTTTTGACATCGGTCAAGTGGACGACAAAAAACCCGGCCTGGGCCGGGTTTTTTTGCGGATGCTGTGGCGCTTACGCTGCAAGTTGGTCGAGACTCTTGCCGCCGCTGAGCCACGCCTCGATCCAACGCGGCCGCTTGCCGCGCCCGGTCCAGGTCAGGCTGGCATCGTCGGGGTGGCGGTACTTGACCGCGACTTTGCCACGCACACTGCCGCTGGCACGCCCGGCGCCCTTGGCAGCGACCAGGTCATCGAGCGATAGGCCCAGTTCGGCCGCGCGGCGGCGAAATTCGTTAACCAGCCCGTCGGCTTCCGATTTACGGCGCTGGTTCAATTCGCGTTCGATGTCTTTTTGCAGGGTGGTCAGTTCGCTGACCGAAAGACGGCTGATATCCATTGTGTCGTGCCTCTTGTTTGATTGAGCGTTGGTTTTTATTGAGGGTTGTTTGCGCGTTCAGTATGGCTTTTGGATTCGATCAGGTTTCCACCACGCAAATATCAGCAGGCGGTTTAACCAAACCGAAGCCGTCAATATATCCCAAATCAAACGATAATGCGGCGAATCCATGCAAGAAGCCGATTGCGGGCGAACACTCGAATAATCGATCGGCCGAATCGGACAGTCATAATCGCTCCGACCGGCAACTGTGTGACCGCGAGTGCCAAGCCGTCCGGTGCTAACATCTGTAGCTTCTTCAGCAAGGATTCGACGTGTCAGGCAACAGCATCGGCACCCTGTTTAGAGTCAGTTCGTTCGGCGAATCGCATGGCCCCGCCATCGGTTGCGTGGTCGACGGTTGCCCGCCGGGGTTGACACTCGACCTTGAGGCCATCCAGCGCGACCTTGATCGCCGCAAGCCGGGGACGTCGCGGCACGTCACCCAGCGTGCCGAGGACGATCGGGTGGAGGTGCTGTCCGGCGTGTTCGAGGGGCGCACCACTGGCACGCCGATTGCGCTGTTGATTCGCAACACCGACCAGCGCAGTGGCGACTACAGCAAGATTGCGCGCACTTTCCGCCCCGGCCATGCGGATTACACCTACTGGCATAAATATGGCGTTCGCGATTATCGCGGCGGCGGTCGCTCGTCGGCGCGTGAGACTGCTGTCCGTGTGGCTGCCGGTGCGATCGCCAAGCAATGGCTTTCATCGCGATTCGGTATCGACATTCATGGTTGGATGAGCCAACTCGGCGAGCTGGCGATTCCCTACACCGATCGCAGCGAAATCGATCGCAACGCATTTTTCGCGCCGGATGCGGCGAGCGTGACACGTCTCGAGGCACTGATGGACGCGGTGCGCAGCGAGCGCGACTCGGTTGGCGCGCGCATCGAGGTGATGGCGCGCGGTGTCCCGGTGGGCTGGGGGCAGCCAGTGTTTGACCGCCTCGACGCCGACATTGCCCACGCCATGATGGGCATTAACGCGGTCAAGGCAGTGTCGATCGGCGACGGCTTCGACGTGGTGGCGCAGCGTGGCTCCCTCCACGGCGACGAACTTACGCCGCGTGGCTTTGCGAGCAACCATGCCGGCGGCGTGCTCGGGGGCATTAGCACCGGTCAGGACATTCGCGTGAGTCTTGCGATCAAGCCGACCTCGAGCATCCCTCAGCTGCGCCATTCGATCGACATCGAGGGTCAGCCGGTCGAGATGCAGACGACCGGTCGCCATGATCCTTGCGTCGGCATCCGTGCCACACCGATCGCCGAGGCCATGCTGGCGCTGGTGCTGATCGACCACGCGCTAATGCACCGCGCTCAATGCGGCGATGTCGCCACCCTGACCCCAGCCATTCCCGGCCGCATCGCCGACGAGCCGGGCGCTTGACCGGCCCGGCGCGGCGCTTTGCCGCCTACTATTTCTTCTATTTCGCGTTCGTTGGCGTCTTCTCGCCGTACTGGTCGCTGTACCTGAAGCATCTCGGGTTTGGCGCCTTCGACATCGCCGTACTGATGTCGCTGCTGCAGGTGACGCGGGTGTTTGCGCCGGCGTTGTGGGGTTGGTTGGCCGACCACCTTGGCCGGCAGGCAGTGGTGGTTCGGGCGGCGGCCTTGGCCGGGATGTTGGTGTTCCTGCCGGTGTTCTGGGTGCGCGACTTTGCCGGCATGTTTGCGACCATGCTGCTCATAGCCTTCTTCTGGAGCGCGTCGCTGCCGCTGGTAGAGGCGATGACGCTGGGCCACCTCGACCGCAACACCGCCCACTATGGCCGCATCCGTCTGTGGGGCTCGGTCGGTTTCGTGTTGACGGTGCTCGGCTGCGGCTGGTGGCTCGACCACGCCAGCATCGACGCGCTGCCGTGGCTCGTGTTGGCGCTGCTGGCGGGCATCGCGGCTTTCGCCTGGCGACTGCCGGACGCCTCGCGTGATACGCAGATCCATGCCGACTCGCTGCGGGACGTGCTGCGTCAGCCAGCGGTGTGGGCCTTGCTGGGGGCCTGTGCGCTGATGTCGGTGGCACACGGGCCGTACTACACCCTGTTTTCCGTATACCTGGCTGAACATGGCTACAGCAAAGGTGCGATCGGCAGCTTGTGGGCAGTCGGGGTGGTGTTTGAGATCGGCATTTTTATGGTGATGCCGCATTTGGTTGCCCGCTGGGGCTTCTTGCGCATCCTCCAAGCGACCTTTTGGCTCGGCACCCTGCGCTTCGCGGTGATCGCCTTGATGGTCGACTCGCTGATCCCTCTGCTGCTCGCGCAGACCCTACACGCGGCGACCTTTGCGGCTTTTCACGCCAGTGCGGTGGCGGCTGTGCACCAAACTTTCCGTGGACCGCATCAGGCCAAGGGGCAAGCCCTCTACACATCGTTGTCGTTTGGTGTCGGCGGCACCGTGGGCGGTCTGCTTGGCGGGTCGCTGTACGAGGTTGCGGGCGGCACAGGCGCCTTCCTGATGAGCGCGGTGGCGACGGCGCTCGGCGGGCTGATCCTGGCGCTGTCTTCCGGCACCCGGGATCGCAGCGCCTAGGGGCCTGCCCTGTGGCAAACTAGCGAGCTTTGCAACAATCGCTGACGTGACCGCCATGCCCGCCAAGACCCTCTACGACAAACTGTGGGATGACCACGTGGTGCGCGTCGAGGACGACGGTACCGCGCTGCTGTATATCGACCGCCACCTAGTGCACGAAGTGACCAGCCCACAAGCGTTCGAGGGTTTGCGCCTGGCTGGTCGCCAACCGTGGCGTGTCTCGAGCATTGTCGCCACCGCCGACCACAACACGCCCACCGACCATTGGGACCGCGGCATCGAGGATCCGGTGTCGCGCCAGCAGGTCGAGACGCTGGACGCCAACATCCGCGCGGTCGGCGCCAAGGCGTATTTCCCGTTTAAGGACGCGCGGCAGGGCATCGTCCACGTCATCGGACCTGAGAACGGCGCCACACTGCCGGGTATGACGGTGGTTTGCGGCGACTCGCACACCTCCACGCATGGTGCATTCGGCTGTCTGGCGCATGGCATCGGCACCTCCGAGGTCGAGCACGTGCTCGCCACCCAGTGCCTGCTGCAGAAAAAGATGAAGGCGATGCTGGTACGGGTCGAGGGTCCGTTGGGCACTGGCGTGACCGCTAAGGACATTGCGCTGGCGATCATCGGCCACATCGGCACCGCCGGTGGCAATGGCCATGCCGTCGAGTTCGCCGGCTCGGCCATTCGCAGCCTGAGCATGGAAGGCCGCATGACGCTCTGCAATATGGCCATCGAGGCGGGTGCGCGGGCCGGCATGGTCGCCGTCGACGACGTCACCATTGACTACTTGCGCGGCCGGTCGTTTGCGCCCAAGGGCGCCGACTGGGACCGTGCCGTGGCGCACTGGCGCACACTGCACAGCGACCCTGATGCACAGTTTGACCGTGTCGTCGAACTCGACGCGCGCCGCATCGCACCGCAAGTGACCTGGGGCACCTCGCCGGAGATGGTGGTCGATGTCGGCGGCACCGTGCCTGACCCCGCTGCCGAGAAGGACCCGGTTAAGCGCAACGGCATGGAAAAGGCGCTGGCCTACATGGGCTTGACGCCGCGCACGCCGATCACCGACATCCGCATCGATAAGGTGTTCATCGGCTCGTGCACCAACAGTCGTATCGAGGACCTGCGCGCCGCCGCCGCCGTGCTCAAGGGACGCAGCATCGCCGCCAACATCAAGCTGGCGCTGGCGGTGCCCGGCTCCGGGCTGGTCAAGCGCCAGGCCGAGGAAGAGGGGCTCGACAAGGTCTTTATCGCTGCCGGATTTGAATGGCGCGGACCAGGGTGCTCGATGTGCCTGGCGATGAACGCCGACCGCCTCGAGCCGGGCGAGCGCTGCGCCTCGACCAGCAACCGCAACTTCGAGGGCCGCCAAGGTCCGGGCGGGCGGACGCATCTGGTGAGCCCGGCGATGGCTGCTGCTGCTGCGGTGGCTGGCCATTTCGCCGACGTTCGGGAGGTCCTTTGATGAAGCCCTTTACCGTCCTCGACGGGCTGGTCGCGCCGCTTGACCGCCCGAATGTCGACACCGACGCCATTATCCCGAAGCAATTCCTGAAGTCGATCTTGCGCTCGGGCTTCGGCCCCAACTTGTTCGACGAGTGGCGCTACATGGACGTTGGCCAGCCCGGCATGGA
>RFMI01000097.1 GCA_009927815.1 Betaproteobacteria bacterium
TACAACGCGCTGAACCGCCGCATCACCATCGTCGTGATGAACAAGAAAGCGGCAGACATCGCTTCCCAGGACGGCGGCACACTGGACGTGCTCAGGCCGTCCGACTTGCAGCCCGTTCAGTTCACACCCCCGATTGACGCCAAAGCGCAATAACGCCTCTCATCCCTTGCGCCGGGCTTTGTTCAGCTTGGCTGGCGCTGGCGTGATCACGGCTGCCCTGTTGTTCAGCCTGCCGCTGAGTGACGAGACGCCCATGCACTGGGCTTGGCTGTTTGGCGCGATCGCGGCGACCTTGGGCTGGAGCTATGGCCTGCCGCCATGGTGGGCGCCGATACTCGTATTGTTTGCCCCCGCCGCATTGCTGGCTTCAAGTCTTGAGGTCTCGCCACTGGTCTGGCTGGCGGCCGCCGTCCTCCCGTGGTTGGTGTTCCGTGGCGTAATTCGTGATCGCGTGCCGCTGTTTCTGAGCGATCGCCCAGCCATCGATGGGCTGCTGACTCTGGTCTCAGACCGGTATCCGGTGAGCGTGGTCGATCTCGGCTGCGGCACCGGCGGGGTGTTGCTGGCCTTGCGTGAGGCACGACCCATCGCGCGTCTCAAAGGCGTCGAGAACGCTCCGCTGACCTGGCTCCTAGCTCGCATCCGACTGCGTGATGCAGCCGTGACGGTGCGATACGGCTCGATCTGGGAGGAGGCGCTTGACCACCACGACGTGGTCTACGCCTATCTGTCACCGGCGGCCATGCCGCAACTGTGGGACAAAGCCAGCCGAGAGATGCGCGCCGGCAGCCTCTTAGTCAGCAACAGCTTTGCGATCCCGGGCATTGAGCCTGACCGGGTCTTGCCGCTCGACAGTGGCTTTGCCACAGAGCTGTACGTCTGGACCATGCGCGGGCCCGACGCTTACGACGCCGCTCGCTGACACCTAGCCCGCGGGGCAGTCGCCGCGGGACTCATGCGCAAGGTAACGTGCCACCGGCGCGAAACTGCGACGATGCTCCGGGCACGGGCCATGCCGCTGCAGTGCCGCCAGGTGGGCTGGCGTCGGGTAACCCGCGTGACGGTCGAACCCATACTCCGGATACTGACGCGCCAGATCGGCCATATGGCCATCTCGGGCGGTTTTGGCGAGGATGGATGCGGCCGAGATGGCGTCCACGGTGGCGTCGCCACCGACGACGCAGCGGGTGGGGAGATCCCAACGCGGTGCACGATTGCCGTCGACCCAAACCTCGGCGGGCGTGATGCACAAGCCGTGGACCGCGCGCTGCATGGCCAGAAAGGTCGCCTGAAGGATGTTGAGTGCGTCGATCTCGGCCGCCGATGCCGAAGCGATGGCAAATCCGAGGGCCCGCTCGCGGATCGCCAAGGCCAAGATCTCGCGGCGTTTCGGACTGAGCTTCTTCGAGTCGTCAAGGCCAGCGATCGGTCGCTGCGGATCAAGAACCACCACCGCCGCGTACACCGGACCGGCCAGAGGTCCGCGACCGGCTTCATCCACGCCAGCGATCATCGGGCGCTAGGCGGCGCCAGATAAGGCCGCACCGCGTCGATAATGGCGGCCGCGGTATCCACCTGAAGACTCTGGTGGATAGCCAGGTATGCCGACTGCTGCTCGCTGGCCTCGGGATTGGCGAGTTGCTGCTCCAAAGCAGCCGCCAAGGCGGCCGGAGTGGCGGCCCTCTGCAGCAATTCCGGAACAATGAAGCGCCCGGCGAGAATGTTCGGCAGACCGACATACGGCAGGTAACTGCGCCAGCGCATCAGCTGGTAAGACAGCCACGGCATGCGATAACTGATCACCATCGGCTTCTTCAGCAGGGCGGCCTCGAGCGTTGCCGTGCCGCTGGCGATCAGGGCCACGTCGCAGGCCTCCAGCGCCTGATGAGCATGACCGTGCATCACGGTAAAGCGGTCGAAATGCGTGCTTTGAATCCGCAGCATACGGGTGAACAGGTCAAGAGTCGGCCGTGTCGCCAGCGGCACCAGAAAACGCGCAGTCGGATGCCGCTCAAGCAGGCGCTCTGCCGCACGGATGAACAACACCCCCAGATGCTCGATCTCAGCCAAGCGGGATCCGGGCATTAGCGTGATCAGAGGGTGGACGCCCGGCTCGACGCGCAATGCCTTGCGCGCCGCCAACGTGTCGGGTTGCAATGGCAGATGGTTAGCCAGCGGGTGGCCGACATAGCTGACTGGAATCCCGGCCGCTTGGTAGAGCGGCGGTTCCATCGGGAACAATGCCAGCACGCGATCGGCGGCACGACCGATGCCCTTGATGCGCTTGCGGCGCCAAGCCCAGATCGACGGGCTCACGTAATGCACCACCGGGATTCCGGCGCGCTTCAGGCGCCGCTCCAGCGCGAGATTGAAGTCGGGCGCGTCGACACCGACGAATACGTCGGGGCGAGCCTGCAACAGCTGTTGGCCCAGTCGCTCGCGGATGCGCAACAACTGACGCAGGCGGCCAAGCACCTCGACATAGCCACGCACCGCCAGAAGCTCCTGCGGGTACAGGCTGTCCATGCCGGCCGACAGCATCTTCGGCCCGCCAATACCAACGAAACGCGCGTCCGGCCATTGGCTGCGCACCGCTTCGATGAATCCGGCGCCCAGCAGATCACCCGACGCCTCGCCGGCGACGATGCCGATCAACGGCGCGCGCGACAGGACTTGCGAGGCAGACTCGGGCATGGTCGGCTGCGCGGCTCAGCGAACAATGCCGCGCGTGGCTCGGCCGAGGAAGTCCAGCAGCGGCCGCACCTCAGCGACCTCATCAGCCTGCAAGGCCAATTGCGCACGGGCCTCTTCGAGCGTTAAACCGCTGCGGTACAGGGTCTTGTAGGCGCGCTTGATGCCGGCAATGGCCTCGGCGGAGAAACCGCGCCGCTTCAGTCCCTCGCTGTTGATGCCGTGTGCCTGCGCGGTATTACCGCTGGCCAGCACATAGGTGGGGAGGTCCTGCAACAGCACGGTACCGACAGCAGTCATGCAATGCGCGCCGACCTTGCAGAACTGGTGAACGCCGGTGTACCCACCCAGAATCGCCCAGTCGTCGACGTGCACGTGGCCCGCCAGATTGGTGCAGTTGGCGAAGGTGGTGTGGTCGCCAACTACGCAATCATGGGCGATGTGCACGTACGCCATGACCCAGTTGTGGCTGCCAACACGGGTGACGCCGATGTCCTGCACCGTGCCGCTGTTGATGGTGCAGTACTCCCGGAACGTGTTGTGATCGCCGATCTCGACACGGGTCGGCTCGCCAGCATATTTTTGTCTTGCGGCTGCTCGCCAATCGAAGCGAACTGGAAGATACGGTTGTGGCAGCCGATGCGGGTGTGTCCAGTGAGCACGACGTGCGCACCGATTACCGTGCCCTCGCCCACCGACACATCGGGTCCGATAATGCTGTAGGCCCCGACTTGCACACCATCGGCCAGCTGTGCGGCCGGATCGACCAATGCAGTTGGGTGGATATGCGGTGCGGCCGGGGTGTCGTGCGGCGTCATCAGACCTTCCGCACCGTGCACATGATGTCAGCGCTGCTCGCCAGCTGACCGTCGACTTCCACCGTGGCTGAGAACGTCCAAAGGCTCATCTTCTGCTTGGCCAAATTAACGGTAATGCGCAGGGTATCGCCAGCCGTCACTGGCCGCT
This sequence comes from Betaproteobacteria bacterium, assembly GCA_009927815.1. Classification (GTDB taxonomy): domain Bacteria; phylum Pseudomonadota; class Gammaproteobacteria; order Burkholderiales; family UBA3065; genus UBA3065. Next base: position 3,658 of record RFMI01000097.1, read on the forward strand.
TGAAGCGCGCATTGTCGACACCGGTCAGGAAGTACACGGTGCTGCCCTCACCCTCGGCCTCGCTGGTGGCGTTGTGCTCACTGGTGAGTGCCGAGAGCAGAGCCGCCGACTGCGCCATGGACTCAATCATCAGTACGCCGGGCATCACCGGGTAGCCCGGAAAGTGACCCTGAAAGAACGGCTCGTTGATGGTGACATTCTTCAGCGTAACGATGCGGTTGCGCGGCTCCCATTCGAGGACGCGGTCAACCAAGATGAAGGGATAGCGGTGCGGCAAGCGTTCAAGGATGCCGCGGATGTCGATGGGCTGGGTCATTCGTCTGGGTCCTGGGAGGGTGCATCGCCCGTCAGCGCGCGAACGCGACGGGCCAGTTCGTCAAGGTGGCGCAACTGTGCCGCATTGCGACGCCACTGTGCAAACGGCATGAACGGAAACACCGAGGCATAGACGCCAGCTTCTCGAATCGAGCGGGTGATCGCGGTACCGCCGGCAATCTCTGTCCCTGCTGCGATCTCGAGGTGGCCGCTGATCATTGAGGCCCCGCCGATACGGCAATTCGCGCCAATACGGGTACTGCCGGCGATGCCGACGCAGCCGGCGACCGCGGTGTGCGCACCGATGACACAGTTGTGCCCAATCTGGATCTGGTTGTCGAGCTTGACGCCATCTTCGATGACCGTGTCTTCCAGCGCGCCGCGGTCGATGGTGGTGTTGGCTCCAACATCCACATCGTTGCCGATGATCACGCGACCAATCTGCGGGATGTGCTCCCAGGCGCTGCCGTTGAAAGCGAGCCCGAATCCGTCCGCGCCGATCACGGCGCCAGAATGCAGGATGCAGCGCTCACCGATACTGCATTCGTCGTAGACCACCACCCGCGGATGCAGGCGCGTGCCAGAACCGATGTGCACGCCAGCGCCAATGTGGCAACCACTGCCGATCGATACTCCAGCCGCGATCACCGCGCCCGCGCCGATGACCACGTGCGGGGCCACTGCGGCACTCGGGTCGATGCTCGCACGGACATCGACCACGGCGCTGGGGTGAACGCCGGGCTCCACTGACGACAAGGGGTGCAGCATGCGCGATGCACGGGCAAAGGCCAGGTAAGGGTCCTGCGCCCACAAACGGGCTCCGGCGAACTCATGCGGGCAGTCGCTGCCGTCGCGCAGCAAAACAGCACCCGCAGCGCTGCCAGCGAGATCTCGCCGATACCGCGGATTGCTCAGAAAGCCCAGGTGCTGCGGATTCGCACCACGCAAGGTGGCGACACCGATGATGGTGCGGTCCGCGTCACCCTCGAGCCGCACCTCCAACACAGCAGCCAGGTCGCCCAGCCGCATCGACACTACGCGACCGGGCATCGTCTGCTTTACTTGGCCTCGGCGCCCAGCGCCTTGAGCACTTTGTCGGTGACGTCAATGCGCGGGCTGCGATAGACCGCATCCTGCAGGATAAGGTCGTATTTTTCCGCCTCGGCCATCTTGCGGATCACCTTGTTGATCTGCTCGAGCATGCCGGAAAGCTCTTCATTGCGGCGGCGATTGAAGTCTTCGCGCAACTCGCGGTCCTTGCGCTGCAACTCGCGGGTCAGGGCGGCCAATTCACGCTCCTTGGCCTGACGGTCGGAGTCGGACATGGTGACGCCATCCTTCTCCAAGGAGGTCTGCATGTCCTTGGCCTGCTTCGCCATTTTTTGCAGGTCCTGATCGCGACCCGCGAACTCCTTTTCGATCTTCTTCTTCACCCGGTCGGCGGGGGCCGACTCGCGCATGATGCGCTCGGTGTCGACCACGCCAACCTTGAGCCCGGCGCCTGCAGGCGCATCGGCCGCCAGTGCAGGCTGCAGGCTTGCCGTCAGCGCGACAAACACGGTGCTGATAAGAATTCGCTGCATAGTGGACCTCACTTAAAAATTGGAACCCATGGTGAACTGGAAGCGCTGGGGAATATCGTTGGGGCCGGCATTCAAGGGTTGCGACACGGCCAATTGGATCGGCCCGAACGGCGAGACGAAATACACACCAATGCCGGTAGAGATACGCGGACCGTCGTCGCCCACGGTCTCCAAGGTATTGCGGATCACCCCAGCATCGAGAAACGTTGAAATGCGCGCATTGTAGGACTTGCCAAGCCCTGGGACGGGGAAAAACACTTCGGCGTTGCCGACCAGACGCTGGTTGCCACCGATCGGCCGAGCCAGCAAACCGGTACCGTCTTTAGGACCGAGGGTCGAGGTCCGGTAGCCCCGCACCGAGGTGATGCCGCCAGCGTAGAAGTTCTTGAAGAAAGGCAACTCAGACCCTGAGTAGCCGTTGCCGTAGCCGACTTCGCCATTCAGTTTGAGCGTGAGTTGTTTGGTCAGCGGGTAGTAGATGACGTGTTCGTAGCTGGCTTTGTAATACTGCAAATCGAGTCCGGGAACCCCCACTTCGAGCGAAGCGCGCTGACGATAGCCCGAGGTCGGCAGGATCACGCTGTCCAGCCGCATCCGTGACCAACCCGCCGAGGCGATCAAGCCAACGTTTTGGTCCCCTTGGCGAGCGACGTAGCTGCACGCCGAGCGGAATGACGCTGCGCCACCACCCGGGACCAAGCCGGTGACAGGATCGGGGCAGAACGTCTCCAACATCGTCGACTCGACCGCCAATCCGAAGTTGATGGCGTCTGTCTCGGTCACCGGCACCGAGAACCGCAAGCCACCTCCATACGAATCGGTGTTGTAGCGCGGGCCATACGACAACAATGCAGCGTCGGTCCGACGCTTGTAGATGTCGAAACCACGGCTAACGCCGTCAACCGTGGAGTACGGATTGGTGAACGACAGCGAATACGTGGTGTTAATGCGACCGGTGTTGGCGCCAATGGCGATGGAGTTGCCGCTGCCCAGCACATTGGCCTGTGCCACCGAGCTGCTGAACAGAAAGCCGTCGCTGGAGAAGCCGCCGCCGATACTGATCGAGCCAGTGGATTTTTCCTTAACCTTGACGTTGACATCCACCTGATCGGGACTGCCAGCCACAGCCGGCGTCTCTACGCCCACCTCGGCAAAATAGTTGGTGCGGTCTACCCGACGCTTCGATGCGTCAATCTGCGCGGCGCTGTACCAGCCGCCCTCCATCTGCCGAAACTCGCGGCGGATGACCTCATCGCGGGTCTTGGTGTTGCCGTTGACAACGATGCGCCGCACGTAGACACGCCGACCAGGATCGATAAACAACGTGAAATTGGCGGTGCGCTTGTCTTTATCGAGCTCAGGCGCGGCGTTGACGTTGGCAAACGCATACCCGTCGTTGGACAGGCGGTCGCTGATGGCCTTGGTCGAGGCGTTGAGTTTTTCGCGACTGAAGGTGTCACCCGACTGCACGCGAATCAGCTTGCGCAGCTCGTCTTCGGGCACCAGCATCTCGCCGCCCAGTTTGACCTCGCCAACCTTGTACGGCTCGCCCTCGCTCACCGAGATCGTGATGTAAAGGTCCTTGCGGTCGGGCGACAGCGACACTTGGGTACCCTCGACGTTGAATTCGAGGTAGCCACGGTTGAGATAGTAGGAGCGGAGGGTCTCGAGGTCAGCTTGCAGCTTCTGCTTCGAGTACTGATCGTTCTTGGTGTACCAAGACAGCCAGTCTGGAGTACGCAAGGACATGATCTCAATGAGGTCGTCCTCCTTGAACACCTTGGCGCCGAGAATGCGGATTTGGCGGATCTTGGCGGCGTCGCCCTCGACCACGGTGAAGCGCAGACCGACGCGGTTGCGCTCCAAAGGCGTGACGGTGGTGGTGACAGTCGCGGCGTATTTGCCCCGCGCGTTGTACTGGCGCTTGAGCTCCTGTTCTGCCTTGTCGAGCAGCGCCCTGTCGAAGGTGCGAGCCACACCGAGCCCGAGATCAGACAGGCTGGACTTCAGCTGATCGGCGGGAAACTCTTTGGTGCCCTCGACATCGACGGTTGCGATGGACGGGCGCTCGTCGACGATGACCACCAGCACATCGCCCTCGAGTTCAAGGCGGACGTCCTTAAAGAACCCGTGTCGAACAGTGCCTTGATGGCCAGGTCGCTGCGCTCGTCGTCAAGCACATCGCCCACCCGCAGCGGCAGGTAGCTGAACACGGTACCCGCCTCGACCCGCTGGATGCCCTCGATCCGGATGTCGCGGATGGTCACCGGATCGCGAGCCATCGCACTGGAGCAAAACAACACGGCGGCGAGCGCCGCAAGGCAGAATTTCATGGACTCGGGCTAACCGGTGAGAAGTCTCTGGATGTCGTTGTAAAAAGCCACCAGCATCAGGGTCGCCATGGCTGCAAGGCCAACCCGCTGACCGATCTCCATCACCTGCGTGGAGATCGGGCGTCCGCGGAGACACTCGACCAGATAATACATGATGTGCCCACCGTCCAGAACCGGCACCGGCAGCAGGTTGAGGACGCCAAGACTGATGCTCATCAGGGCCAAGAAACCGACAAAACTCGCCACCCCGAGTCGTGCGGATTGGCCAGCAAAATCGGCAATCGCGACGGGGCCGCTCAAGTTAGTGGCCGAGACGTCGCCGGTCAGCATGCCACCCATCATCTGCAAGCTGAACCAGCCAATGTCCCAGGTACGACGGGCGCCCGCCCACACCGCATCAAGCGGGCCGAGACTGAACCATTCGCTGCTAGCAGCCAAGGCCACTGGGTCAGGTCGCGGGGACAAGCCCAACTGGCCGAACACCTGACCGCCCCGCTCCACCCGCTGCGGAACCACCGGAAGGGTGAGCACGACACCGTCGCGTTCAACCGTGACCCGCATCGACTCGCCGGGTCGCGCCCGAACCGCCTCGGCGAAGCGGCTCCAGTCACTGACTGCGACGCCGTCGAGCGCCATCACCCGGTCGCCGGGACGGAACCCGGCTTGTGCGGCGGCACTGTCCGGACGAATCGTCTCGATTTGCGTCAGCAGCACCGGCGCGACACCCACCAGCCCCAGGGCGGCGGGGACATCGCCTTCAAGGCGCGGGCCGCCGAACCCTCGCACGGGCAGCACCAACTCTCGGCGAACGCCATTACCGGCGTCAACACTCAAAGACAGGGCATCCGGCCGCCCGCCAGCTGACGCAACAACTCCCAGCGCACATCGCCCCAACCCGGGGTCTCGCGGCCGCCGATGGCGAGGATGCGCTCACCACCGTTGACACCCGCCAACGCCGCCATGCTGCCGGCCGTCGGCGTTACCAACAGCGGGATGCGCACACTCGAACCCACCATGGCCAGCCCCGCGTAGAGCAGCACGGCCAACAGAAGATTGGCAATTGGCCCTGCCAGCACCACGGCGATGCGCTGTCCGACCGGCTTGGTGTTGAAAGCCTCGTTCAGCAACTCGGGCGGCACCGGGCCCTCGCGCTCATCGAGCATGCTGACGTAGCCGCCGAGGGGGATCGGCGCCACACTCCACTCGGTGCCATGGGCGTCACGCCGACTCCAGAATGGTTTGCCGAATCCGAGTGAAAAACGCAGCACGCGCACGCCGCAACGTCGCGCCACCCAGTAGTGGCCGTACTCGTGCACCACCACCAGAATGGCAATGGCCAGCAGAAAAGCAGGAATGGTAGTGAGCAGGTTCACGGCGGATCTCCTCAGCCCATTGTGCGCCCGGACCCGGCATTACGCGAGGACGACTCGCCCCAACGACCACTGGCCAGCAGCGCAGCCGCGCACTCGCGAGCGGCCGCGTCGGCGGCGAGCACCGCTGGCAAGTCAGGCTGCGGGTCGAGCGCAAGCGCTGCCAGCACGGCTTCGATGAGCATAGGGATGCCGGTGAAGGGCAGTCGGCGCTCAAGGAAGGCTGCCACCGCCACTTCGTTGGCCGCGTTCAGCACGGCCGGCGCGGTACCGCCCTGCTGCAAGGCCGCGTAAGCGAGGTCAAGGCATGGGAAGCGGGCGCGGTCGGGCGGGCGGAAGGTCAGCGCTGGCATCGCAATCAGATCGAGCGGCGTCACGCCGGCGTCGATGCGCTCAGGCCAGGCCAAAGCGTGCGCGATGGGCGTGCGCATGTCCGGGTTGCCGAGCTGGGCCAGGATCGAGCCGTCGTCGTACTCGACCATCGAATGGACGATGCTCTGCGGGTGAATCACCACCTCGATATCGGCCGCCGGTGCGCCAAACAGCCAGTGCGCCTCGATCACCTCGAGGCCCTTGTTCATCAGCGTTGCCGAGTCGACCGAGATCTTGCGGCCCATGCTCCAATTAGGGTGCTTGCAGGCCTGCTCTGGGGTGACGCTGGCGAGGTCGAGCTCGGGCAGGTCGCGAAACGGCCCACCGCTGCACGTCAGCCAGACCTTGCGCACGCCGCGCACCAATCGCCCCTCCGGCAGCACCTGAAACACGGCGTTGTGCTCGCTGTCGATCGGCAGCAGGGTGGCGCCGTGGTCGCGCACCGTCGCCATGAACAAGGGCCCGGTCATCACCAAAGCCTCTTTGTTGGCCAGCAGGATGCGCTTGCCAGCACGCGCCGCTGCCAGATTGGCGGCAAGGCCAGCGGCCCCGACGATGCCGGCCACCACCGTATCCACGTCCGCCGCGGCGGCGGATTCGGCCAAGGCCGTTGCGCCGGCGACCACCCGGGTATCACTGCCACTGCGCCGCAAGCCAGCGTCAAGCTGGGTGGCCGCGTCGGCGTCGGCGAGAACCGCCAGCCGCGGCGCAAACTCGCGGCACAGGCTCAACATCGACTCGACGTTGCGGTTGGCCACCAGGGTATCGGCGACAAAGCGCTGAGGATGTCGGCGGACGATGTCGAGCGTCTGCAAGCCGATCGAGCCGGTCGCACCGAGGATGCAGAGTCGAGCTGGCGCGCTCATCCGACCAAGCCCGCCAGCCACAGACCCGCCGCCCACACCGGCATCGCTGCCGCCAGGCCGTCGACCCGATCCAGCAGTCCGCCGTGGCCTGGCAACAGCGTACCGCTGTCCTTGACCCCAGCCACGCGTTTCATCCACGACTCGTAGAGGTCCCCCAATATGCTGAGGGCGCACAGCAACAGTGCCAGCAGCAGCAAGCCCGGCAGACCCGGCGTTAGCCAGTCGCCGGCGACACTGTGCAGCACGACGGCATAGCCCAGCACTGCCAGCACCGCGCCGGCCACGCCTTCCCAAGTCTTGCCCGGACTGATGGCAGGCGCCAGTTTGTGGCGACCAAACGCCCGTCCAGCAAAGTAGGCGGCGCTGTCAGCGATCCAGACGAAGGCCATCCCGGACAGCAGGAGCCAAGTACCGGCAACCTGCTGCTGCAGCCACAGCAGGGCCCACACCAGCGGCAGGATCACCAGCGCACCGGCGACACCCAGCGAACCACGACCCGACCAACCTTTGCGCAGAGCCATGGGGACCACCAGCGCCCAGAACAGCACGGCAGCAGCGATCAAGGTCGCGTCGAGCCAGGCGTCGTGGCCGGCACGAAGGGCAAGCCCCGTCGCCAGCAGCAGCATCAAGGCAACAAAAGCGCCGACCATGCGCGCGGGCCAGTGGCACAGGTTGGCCCACTCGCGACTGGCCACACCGGCCAGCGCAACCACCAACAGGGCCCACAGCCACGGCGGGGCAAGAAACAGCGCAGCACCAACCACCGTCAACATGACGAGAGCGGTCAACATGCGCTGCTTAGTCTGCCCCATTGAGTTGTTCACTGGTTCGTCCGAAACGCCGTTCACGCCGCGCGTAAGAGGCCAGCGCCTCGGTCAGAGCGGCATCATCAAAATCAGGCCAAAGCGTATCGGTAAAGTACAGCTCGGTGTATGCCAACTGCCAAAGCAAGAAATTGCTAATCCGAGCCTCGCCGCCCGTGCGAACAAAGAGATCCGGCTCGGGCGCATCGGCCATCGACAAGTGGGCGGCCAGCGTCGCCTCGTCGAGCGTCCCGGTGTGGCCGGCAAGACGCGCCTTCTCGACCGCCTGCAGGATGTCCCAGCGACCGCCGTAGTTGGCCGCCACCGTGAGGGTCAGGCCGGTGTTGCCTGCGGTCAGCGTCTGCGCATCGAGGAGCCGCTGGTGGATGTCTGCGCCGAAGGCCTCGGTGGCTCCGATCGCGCGAAACCGCACGCTGTTCTTGTGCAGCCGGTCCACCTCGCGGTCGAGGGTCGACAGAAAGAGTCGCGTCAGGAAGCCAACCTCGTCAGCCGGCCGTCGCCAGTTCTCGCTGGAGAAGGCGAACAGGGTGAGGTGACCAATGCCGCGCTCGGCACAGCCGCGCACCACGGCACGCACGGCGTCGAGCCCAGCCTTGTGCCCGGCAACGCGGGGCAGAAACCGTTTTTGCGCCCAGCGCCCGTTGCCGTCCATGATGATGGCAACGTGCGCCGGCAACGCCGACGTTGGTGGCACCGCGCGGGTGGAACTGCCGAACAGCGCCAAACGCGGCGCCTCAGATGGCCATCAGGTCGGCTTCTTTGGCGACCAGCAGCTTGTCGATCTCGGCAATGAAGCGGTCGGTCAGCTTCTGCACGTCCTCTTGGCCCCGACGCTCGTCGTCCTCGGAAATCTGCTTGTCCTTCTGCAGCGTCTGCAGCGAAGCGTTGGCGTCGCGGCGTATGTTGCGCACCGCCACCTTGGCGTTCTCGCCCTCGCCCTTGACCACTTTGATCAGGTCGCGACGACGCTCCTCAGTGAGCATCGGCATCGGCACTCGCACGGCATCGCCCTGCGAGGCTGGATTGAGGCCAAGATCGCTGTCGCGGATGGCCTTTTCGATGGCCTGGCCCATCTTCTTCTCCCACGGCGACACCATCAACGTGCGGGCGTCAGCTAGCGTGATGTTGGCGACCTGGCTGATCGGCACCGGGCTACCGTAGTAATCGACCATGACGTGGTCGAGCAGACCCGTGCTGGCGCGACCGGTGCGCACCTTCTGCAGGTCGGTCTTGAGGGATTCGACCGAGCGGGTCATCTTCTGCTCGGCGGTCTTGCGAATGTCTTCGATGCTCATCGGGGTCTCCGTGTTGCACAGTCCATCGTGGGTTCAGGCGTGGACCAAGGTGCCCTCGTCCTCGCCCATCACCACACGCTTCAGGCCATCGGACTTGAAGATGCTGAACACCTTGATCGGCAGCGCCTGGTCACGACACAGGGTGAAAGCGGTGGCGTCCATCACCTCCAACTGCTTGGCAATGACCTCGTCGAAGGTCACCTGCGTGTAGCGGGTCGCGCTTGGGTCCTTTTTCGGGTCAGCGGTGTAGATGCCATCGACCTTGGTCGCCTTGAGCACGATGTCGACACCCATCTCCATGCCGCGCAACGCCGCAGCGGTGTCGGTGGTGAAAAACGGGTTGCCGGTGCCGGCAGCAAACACCACCACACGGCCCTCCTCAAGATAGCGAATGGCCTTGCCGCGAATGTAGGGCTCGGCCACCTGCTCGACGTTGAGTGCTGACTGTACGCGGGCGTTGACTCCAGCGCGGCGCAGCGCATCCTGCAACAGCAGCGCATTCATGACGGTGGCCATCATGCCCACGTAGTCGGCGGTCGCCCGGTCCATCTGGTCGGCCGCAGCCGACATGCCGCGGAAGATATTGCCGCCGCCGATGACGATGCCCACCTGGCAGCCCATTTCCACAACCTCGCGCACCTGCGCGGCGATACCGTCGAGGGTCGGGCGGTGGATGCCGTAACCGGCGTCGCCCATCAGGGCTTCGCCGGACAGCTTAAGCAGGATGCGCGAGTAGGCCAGCGCCATGTCAGCGTGCCGCGGCAGCAGCCTGGGCCGCGACTTCGGCAGCGAAGTCGGTGACCTTCTTCTCGATGCCTTCGCCGACGATGTACAGCGCAAAAGAGGCGACTTCGGCTTTGTTCGACTTGCACAGCTGATCGATGGTCTGCTTGTCGTCTTTGACGAAAGGCTGGCCCAGCAGAGTCACTTCTTTCAGGAACTTCTGCACGGTGCCTTCGACGATCTTCGGGATCATGTCGGCCGGCTTGCCGGCTTCCTTGGCTTTCTCTTCGGCGACGCGGCGCTCCGAGTCGATCAGCTCCTGCGCGACCTCGGACGCATGCAGCGCCTTCGGCTTGCTCGCAGCAATGTGCATGGCGATGTCGCGGGCCAGTGCGTCGTCGCCGCCGACCAAGTCCACCAGCACGCCGATCTTCGAGCCACCGTGGATGTATTGGGCCACCTTGCCCTTGGCAGCGATGCGGTGGAAGCGGCGGATGCTCATGTTCTCGCCGATCTTGCCCACCAGCGCGGCACGCACGCTGTCGACCGTGCCACCGTCGAGCGCCAGCGCCGACAAAGCGGCGACGTCAGCCGGAGCCTGCTCGGCGACCAGCCGCGCAGTGTTGGCGGCCAGCGACAGGAATTCGTCGTTCTTGGCGACGAAGTCAGTCTCCGAATTGAACTCGACAATCGCAGCGGTCTTGCCGTCGGCAGCGATGAAGGTCGACACCACGCCCTCAGCAGCAACACGGGCTGCCGCCTTGCTGGCCTTGTTGCCGAGCTTCACACGAAGGATTTCTTCGGCCTTGGTCATGTCGCCGTCGGCTTCGGTCAGGGCCTTCTTGCATTCCATCATCGGGGCGTCGGTCTTGGCACGAAGTTCCGACACCATTGCTGCGGTAATTGCCGCCATAGTTGCTCCCCTTGCTGTGTTCAGTGAAAGGTTTGTGGGGTCCAAAAAAAGGGGCTCATCGCCCCTTGTTTCGATGCTTGTTGACTCAGGCCGACGCTTCCGGCTCAGCCTCGACCTCGACGAAATCGTCGCCCTTGCCGGCGCTGACAATCTCGTTGATGACTTGGCTGCGGCCTTCGAGGATGGCGTCAGCCACATCGCGCGCATACAGACGAATGGCACGGGCCGAATCGTCGTTGCCCGGAATCACGTAGTCCACGCCTTCCGGCGAGTTGTTGGTATCAACCAC
>RFMI01000067.1 GCA_009927815.1 Betaproteobacteria bacterium
TACTGTCGAGGAATTTCTACCCATGCAGAATGTCTCCCTAACACCCCCCCCCCGCCACGGCCGCCCTAATCGTGAAATGTGTCTATCGCAGCTTTGCCGTAGTACTGCTCGCCTCGCCGCTTTCTGGATGGTGTGATGCAGGCAGTGCTGGCTCGAATCAGCCCAGCGAGCATTCCAATCATGAGCACGGTCATCACCATCATTCTGGCGGAGATGCACCGCAGTCGGACCCAAAATCGGGCCACGAGCAGCAGGGCTCCCAGCCTCCAGCGCCGCAGGCACAGCCAGCCCCTTCAGAGCACAACCAGCACGGCGGGGATCAGAAGCACCCACCAGCTGCCCCAGCAAACCACTCAGGACACACGGTCGACGGGTTGTTGGGTGTCTATCCAATGGCGCGTGATGGCTCAGGTACCGCATGGCAGCCAGATTCGTCCCCGCATGAGGGTCTGCACTTTTCTGCGGGAGGTTGGGACGGCATGGTCCATGGATCCATCTATGCCGTTTACGACCACCAATCTGGTCCGCGCGGCGACAGCAAGTGGTTCAGTGCCAGTGAGCTGATGCTCCAAGGCCGTAGAGATTTGGCTGGAGGAGTGTTTGCCCTTCGAACCATGCTCTCGCTCGACCCGTTAGGCGGTCGTTCGGGGTACCCATTGCTGTTCCAGACTGGTGAGACGGCAAACGGACGGGATCCGTTGGTGGATCGGCAACACCCTCACGATCTGTTCATGGAGCTCGCTGCCAGTTACTCGTTTCCAGTCACTGACAGTGCCTCGATTTTCCTTTACGGAGGTCCTGTCGGGGAGCCCGCACTGGGGCCTGTGGCCTTCGTTCACCGCGCCAGTTCCATAGGCAACCCCGAGGCCCCCATCGGGCACCACTGGTTAGATGCCACCCACATAACCAGCGGGGTTGTAACGTTGGGCGGGATCTACAGAAATGCCAAGTTGGAGGGTTCGGTCTTCCATGGCAGAGAGTCAGATCAGAACCGCTACGACTTCGATACAGGTGCACTGGATTCATGGTCGACGCGGCTTACTGTGAATCCGTCGAGCGACTTGTCCGCCCAAGTCAGTCATGGCCACATTCGGAGCCCCGAGCAGTTGGAGCCAGATGTCGATGTCAACCGAACAACGGCATCAGCCTCGTGGAATACGAGCTTCCTCGACCGCCTCTGGTTCAGTACCTTGGCATGGGGGCGCAACCAGCCCACGGGGGGGCATCGATCCAGCAACGCTTGGCTGCTCGAGAGTAGCGTCAAGATAAGCAGCGAGCGGACGGTGTTTGCCCGCTACGAGAATGTCGACAAGACCGAACTCTTTGGTGAGGGAGACCCACTGGCAGGGAGGTCATTCAACATCAACAAAGTAAGCGTTGGCACAATGCAAACGGTTGGCCGTTATGAGCACTATTCCGTCGGGGTCGGCGGTTTGGTCAGTCTCTACGCCACCCCCCGTTCTATGGACGCCACCTACGGCTCAAACCCATGGTCTGCCATGGTCTTCGCGAGGGTGGGACTGTTTTAGTTGAGGTTGTTAACCCGCATACGCTAACGCGTATTGTCAGAGGACTGTGGCCATGCCATGGATTTTGGCAAAGTACCTGCTGACGGCTGCCATGGTGGTGATCGTTTCTGAAGTTGCCAAACGCAGCGACAAGTTCGGCGGGCTCATTGCGGCCTTGCCGTTGGTGACTGTGCTGACCTTGATTTGGTTACACGCGGAAAATCAACCACCTGAGAAGATATCCAACCACGCTTGGTACACGTTCTGGTACGTCGTGCCTACGTTGCCTATGTTTTTGGCGTTTCCCTTTCTCCATGAGCGCATAGGCTTTTGGTGGACACTGGCTTCTTGTATCGCAATCACGCTGGCGTGTTTTTTCGTTTTTGCGCAAGTGCTGAGGCGGTTCGGCGTCGACTTGCTGTAGCCCGTAAAGGGGCGGGCGCTGATGCGCGTCGTCCTTTCAAAGGACAACGATACAACGTCGTGTTTGGGGACGCTGAGACAGCCTGAAAGGTGCGTGGATTGTCCTGCTAAAGGACATCGCCCAAGCTGAGCGCGGCTGCTGGCCTGCT
>RFMI01000010.1 GCA_009927815.1 Betaproteobacteria bacterium
TTGCCAATGCAAAACCGCCCGAAAATCGCTCCGAGCAAGTCGTCCGCCACCACCCTGCCAGTGATGCTGCCGAGCGCATCTCCCGCCAGTCTCAGTTCTTCGGCGAGGAGTTCGGGCGTGGTCACGCTGCCTAACGCGACCTGCAGATGCATCGCGGCCTGCTCCAGCGCCGCCACATGCCGCTCGCGGGCGATGACCGGCGAGGCGTCAGCGCGCCAATCAAGCTGGCGGAGGATGGCCGCACGCAAGGCCGGCAGGCCGTCACCGGTGCGGGCGGAGACAGCGAGGTCGGGGTGCGGCGTCCCCGGTGCCGCGGCGCCCCGGGCTGGATTCGGATCGGCCGTCCTGGCATTCGCGTGGCCAGTCACATCCGCTTTGCTACGCACCACCAGCCTCGGCAGCGCCGCCGGCAGCGCGCTCAGCAGCACCGTGTCCGCCGCGTCGCTGCCACGCTCATCGACCAGCCACAGCACCAAATCGGCCCGCTCCGCTGCCGCGCGCGCCCGCTCGATGCCGATGCGCTCCACCGGGTCATCGGTGTCGCGCAGACCGGCGGTGTCGGTGACCTCGATCGGCACGCCGTCGATCTGCAGCTGGGCACGCAGAGCATCCCGCGTGGTGCCGGGGATCTCGCTGGTGATGGCCACGTCCTCACCAGCCAACGCGTTGAGCAGGGTCGACTTGCCGACGTTCGGTCGCCCGACGATGACCACGCGGTAGCCCTCGCGCAAGCGAAGGCCGCGTCGCGCAGCGGCCAGCGCCTCGTCCAGACGCGCTTGCACGGCCTGCAGACGCGGCACCAAGTCGAGCTTTTGCAGCCAGTCGACGTCGCTCTCTTCGGGAAAATCCAGGCTCGCCTCGACCAGCGCTCTCACCGCCAGCAACTCATCGGCCAGCGCATCGACGGTCTGCGCGAACTCGCCAGCCAGTGATCGACGGGCGGCGGCCAACGCCGCTTCGGAGTCGGCAGCGACCAGATCGGCCACCGCCTCGGCCTGGTCTAGGCTCAGTTTGCCGTTGAGAAACGCGCGCTCGGTGAACTCGCCCGGCCCGGCCGGCTCAGCGCCGAGCTCGATGCAGCGCCG
>RFMI01000062.1 GCA_009927815.1 Betaproteobacteria bacterium
GATGCCAGCGCGCGCGGCCCTGCACCGGGCGCGATGGAACTGTCGCGCTCCGGCGACACCGCATCCTCCACCATGGGACGTGCCGCCACGGCAACGCCGGCGCCACCGGCCGCCGACGAGCGTGCCCGCGATGCCTTGCGCAACCGTGACCGGGAGGCCCGCCCATGAACCGCACCCTGATTAGCGTCGCGGTCGGCGCCTTGGTGGTCCTGATTTTCGGCCTCGGCTCGATCTACACCGTTGACCAACGCCAAAGTGCGATCGTCTTCCAGCTCGGCGAAGTCGTGAATACGGTCGAGGAACCCGGTCTGCACTTCAAGTTGCCGCTGGTGCAGAACGTGCGCTTCTTTGACCGTCGCATCCTGACGCTGGATGCGCCTGAACCCGAGCGCTTTATCACCTCGGAAAAGAAACGTGCTGGTCGATAGCTACGTCAAGTGGCGCATCAAGGACGTCAAGCAGTTCTACGTGTCGGTTAATGGTGACGAGACGCGTGCGGCCACGCGTTTGGCGCAGACCATCAACTCGAGCCTGCGTGACGAGTTCGGCAGCCGCACCGTGCGCGACGTGGTCTCCGGCGAGCGTGACAAGATCACCGTCGCCATGCGCGAGACCGCCAACGCCGAAGCGCGCAAGATCGGCGTCGAGGTGGTCGATGTGCGCATCAAGCGCGTCGAGCTGCCAGTCGAAGTGAGCGAGTCGGTGTTCCGCCGCATGGAGGCTGAGCGCAAGCGTGTCGCCAATGAGCTGCGGTCCACTGGTTCCGCCGAAAGCGAGCGCATTCGCGCCGACGCCGACCGTCAGCGTGAGGTCATCCTCGCCGAGGCCTACCGCGAGGCGCAGCGCATCAAGGGTGGCGGTGACGCCCGTGCCGCCGAGATTTACGGCAAGGCTTACAGCGCTGACGGCGAGTTCTACGCCTTCTACCGCAGTCTTGAGGCCTACCGGTCGAGCTTCAAAGACCGCTCGGACATGCTGGTGCTCGATCCATCCAGCGAATTCTTCAAGTACATGAAGAAATCCGGACGTTGATGCACAACTGGATCCTGCCTGACCAGATCGAGGATGTGCTGCCGGGCCGGGCCTGGCAGATGGAGAAGGTTCGTCGCGATCTGCTGGACGTGTTCGATGCGCACGGCTACGACCTGGTGGCGCCGCCGCTGGTCGAATACCTCGATTCCCTGCTCACCGGCACTGGCGCCGATCTTGACGGTCAGACCTTCAAGCTCACCGATCCCCTGAGCGGTCGCTTGCTGGGTGTGCGCGCCGATATCACGCCGCAGACTGCGCGCATCGATGCGCACCTGCTGGCCGAGTCGGGCATCACCCGGCTCTGTTACGCCGGACAGGTTTTGACGGCGCGGCCGTCGGCGATGCACCACTCCCGCGAGCCCTATCTGGTGGGCGCCGAGCTGTATGGCGATGCCAGTGTGACCAGCGACATCGAGGTGCTGAACCTGCTGATCGAGGGCTTGCGCCGGCAGTCACTGCCGCCGCTCTTGCTCGATTTCGGCCACGTCGGCATCTTCCGGGCGCTGCTGGCCGACGCGTCTGACGACGTCGCCGCGCGCTTGCTGCCGCTGCTGGCGTCCAAGCAGGCTGACGTGGTGGCTGAGGTCGCCCGCGGCTTGCCGCACGCCGAGGCCTTGGCGGGCCTGTGCAGCTTGTACGGCGGTGTCGAGGTGATCGGTCGTGCTGAGGCCGAGTTACCGGACCTGCCGGCGGTGAGTGAGGCTCTGGCGACCATGCGATCGGTGGCTACGGCGTTGGCCGATGCGCCGGTCGCGCTGTCGTGCGATTTTGCCGAGCTGCGCGGTTTCAGCTATCACAGCGGTCTAGTGTTTTCGGTGTATGCGCAGGGCGCCACCGACGCGATTGCGAATGGCGGACGCTTCGATGAAGTCGGACGGGCTTTTGGGCGTGCGCGCCCGGCCACTGGCTTTAGCGTCGATCTGAAAGAATTGATGCGGTTGCTGCCAGCACCGCAACCGCGCTCGCGCGCGGCCCGAATCTGAGTGGAAGGCATGTGATGGCACGAAATCTGGTGGTGGTCGGCACCCAATGGGGTGATGAGGGCAAAGGCAAGGTGGTGGATTGGCTCACCGATCACGCCCAGGGTGTTGTGCGTTTCCAGGGTGGTCACAACGCTGGTCATACCTTGGTCATCGGCGGCAAGAAGACGGTGCTGCATCTGATCCCGTCCGGGATTCTGCGCGAGGGCGTGGCCTGCTACATCGGCAACGGCGTGGTGGTGAGCCCGCAGGCCCTGCTCGAGGAGATCGACACCCTGCACAAGGCGGGCGTGGATGTGGCCAGCCGCTTGCGCATCTCCGAAGCGTGTCCGGTGATCCTGCCCTACCACGTGGCGCTCGACCAGGCCCGTGAGTCGGCACGTGGCTCGGCCAAGATCGGCACCACCGGGCGCGGCATCGGCCCCGCCTACGAGGACAAAGTCGCGCGCCGTGCGGTGCGCCTGCAGGACCTCTTTTATCGCGAACGCTTGGCCGCCAAGTTGGGCGAGGTGCTGGACTTCCACAACTTCGTGCTCAAGCATTACTTCCGCGCGCCGGTGGTCGACTTCGCTTCGGTGCTGGACCAAGCGCTGCATCTGGCCGAGCGCATCCGCCCGATGATCGCCGATGTGCCACGGCTGCTCTACGAGGCCAATCGCGACGGGCACAACCTGCTGTTCGAAGGCGCGCAAGGTACGTTGCTGGACGTCGACCACGGCACCTATCCGTTCGTCACCAGCAGCAACTGTCTGGCGGGTGCCGCCAGCGCTGGTGCTGGTGTCGGTCCGCACACGCTGCACGCTGTCCTTGGGATTACCAAGGCCTACACCACCCGCGTTGGCAGTGGGCCGTTCCCCACCGAACTCGACGACGAGGTCGGCAAGCATCTGGCCACCAAGGGCAACGAGTTCGGCTCGACCACCGGCCGCGCCCGTCGCGTGGGTTGGTTCGACGCAGCGGCACTCAAGCGCTCGATCCAGATCAACGGTGTCACCGGCCTGTGCGTGACCAAGTTGGATGTCCTCGACGGTGTCGAGGACGTGCGCATCGCGGTGGGTTATCGCATGCCCGATGGCAGCGTCGCCGATATCCTGCCGGTGGGCGCCGAGTCGCTGCAGACCTGCGAACCGGTCTACGAGGAGATGCCGGGCTGGACCGACAGCACTGCCGGTGTGCGCGAGTTCGATCGACTGCCGATCAACGCGCAGCGCTACCTGCGCCGTATTGAGGCGCTGTGCGAGGTGCCGGTCGACATGATCTCGACCGGACCTGACCGCGACGAGACCATCCTGCTGCGGCATCCTTTCGCGACGGCGTAGCAACAAAAAACCCGGCCGAGGCCGGGTTTTTTGTCGTGTGCGGCGATCACACTTCCGCGACCACCACGACCTTGACTTCAACCACCACGTCTTGGTGCAGGGCAACGGTGACGGCGTGTTCGCCGAGCGACTTGAGCGGGCCATCGGGCATGCGCACGTTCATCTTCTCGACTGTCTGACCGGCCTTACCCAGCGCTTCGGCGATGTCGGCGTTGGTCACCGAGCCGAACAATTTGCCATCGACGCCAGCCTTTTGCGCGACCGTGACCACCAGGTCGGCCATGGCTTCTGCCTGAGCCTGTGCTGCAGCCAGACGGGCGGCTTCAGCGGCTTCGAGTTCGGCGCGACGGGCCTCAAACGCAGCGATGTTGTTGCTGGTCGCGCGCTTGGCTTTGCCCTGCGGAATCAGGAAGTTGCGGGCATAGCCGTCCTTGACCTTAACCACGTCACCCAGTTGACCCAGGTTGACCACTTTTTCCATGAGGATGATCTGCATGTCGTGTGCTCCCCTCAGTGAAGGTCGGTGTACGGCAGCAGCGCGAGGAAGCGCGCGCGCTTGATCGCTTCCGACAGCTGGCGCTGGTAGAACGCACGAGTGCCGGTGATGCGGGCCGGGCTGATCTTGCCGTTTTCGGTGATGAAATCTTTCAGCAGCTCAACGTCCTTGTAGTCGATTTGCTCGACCTTCTCGGCGGTGAAGCGGCAGAACTTCTTGCGGCGAAACAGCGCCTTGGCGCCATTGTTTTCGCGCTTCTTTTTGAAATCACGAGCCATGTTCTAGTCTCTCTCGGTTCGTCGGGCGCTCAGGCGGCCGGTTGTGCAGGGGCTGCGGCGGAGTCGGTGTCGCGGCCAACCAGGCTGCGCGACTTCTCTTCCTTCATCATCGGCGACGGTTCGGTCTGGGCCTTGTCCATGCGGATGGTGAGGTGGCGCAACACGGCGTCGTTGAACTTGAACGCGTCTTCCAGCTCGGCCAGGACCTCCGACGAACACTCAATGTTCATCAGTACGTAGTGGGCCTTGTGGATCTTCTCGATCGGGTAGGCCAGCTGACGGCGGCCCCAGTCTTCCAAGCGGTGGATATGACCACTGCCGTTGGCCACCGTGGCACGGTAGCGCTCGATCATGCCCGGAACCTGCTCTGACTGGTCCGGATGCACGATAAATACAATCTCATAGTGACGCATCGCATCTCCTTGTGGATTGAAGCCTGCCGGTGCGAACGGTCAGGCAAGGTGAACGCCAGTTGCCCAGCGCGGAAAGCCAAAGATTATGGCGCCCTAGGCTAGAACGCGCAAGTCCCCGCAAGGTACGCCCGAGCCGAGTTACACCGCGGGCAGGCGTCTTCGGGTCTCGGCCAGGCAAATGCCGGTGGAGACGGACAGGTTTAGGCTTTCGACCGTGCCGCTCATCGGGATGTGTGCCAGCGCGTCGCAATGTTCGCGGGTCAGGCGCCGCAGGCCACTGCCCTCAGCGCCCAGCACCCAGGCCATCGGCAGCCGCAGGTCGACGTCGTAGAGCGGCTTGGAGCCGTCCATGTCGGCGCCGACCGTGAGGATGTCCCGATCTGCCAGCTCCTCCAGGAACCGCGCCAGGTTGGTCACCATCAGGTAGGGCACGGTTTCGGCGGCGCCACAGGCCACGCGCGACACCGCAGGCGTCAGGCCCACCGAGCGGTCCTTCGGGGCTACCACGGCGTTCACGCCGAAAGCATCAGCGACGCGCAAACACGCACCCAGATTGTGTGGATCTTGGCAGCCGTCGAGCACCAGCAGCAGCAGGTGGTCGCCAGCGGCGTCCATCACCGCGTCAATGTCGGTGGCCAACACCTGCGCTGAGACGCGGGCAATCACGCCCTGATGGCGCGCACCGCGGGTCATGCCATCGAGGCGGTCGGTGTTGGCCGGGTGCAGCTTGACCCGGTGCTGCTCGGCCAGCGCGACCAGCGCCTTGAGGCGGCCGTCGCGGCGGTTGTCGGCGAACCAGATCTCCTGCACCGAGGCCGGGTTCTGCCGCAGGCGCGCGGTGATGGCGTGAAAGCCGAGCAGCAGTTGTCCTTCAGCCATGGCGCGGCCCCTTTTTGCCCGCGCTCGTCTTGCCGCTGGTCTTGCGTGCGCCCGAGGCCTTGCGGATGGGCACAACGTCGCCCGCTGAGTCGTCCTCGCCGCCAGCGACCAGCGTGAAGTCGATGCGCGTGGTCTCGACGTCGGCGCGCACCACTTGCACCGTCAGACGGTCGCCGAGGCGAAACTGCTTGCCGGTGCGCTCGCCCAGCAGGCGGTGCTTGTCGGCTTCAAAGTGGAAGTAGTCGGTGCCCAGCTCGGAGATGTGCACCAGACCCTCAATGAACACGTCGTCGAGCGTGACAAAGATGCCAAAGCCGGTGACGGCGCTCACGGTGCCGGCAAACACTTCACCGATACGGTCGGACATGAACATGCACTTAAGCCAGTTCAGAACGTCGCGGCTGGCTTCGTCAGCGCGGCGCTCGGTCATCGAGCACTGGTTGCCGAGTGCGTTCCAGTCCCCCGCGTCGTAACGCTTCTTTTTGATCACGGCCTTGATGGCGCGATGCACCAGCAGGTCGGGGTAGCGGCGGATCGGCGAGGTGAAGTGCGCGTAGGCCTCGTAGGCGAGGCCAAAGTGGCCGATGTTGTCGGGGCTATAGACCGCCTGACTCAGCGAGCGCAGCATCACCGTTTGCAGGAGTCCGGCGTCGGGCCGCTGACGGATCTGCGCCAGCAATTTGCCGTAATCCTTGGCGCTGGGTTTTTCGCCGCCGCCCAGACCAAAGCCAAACTCCGCCATAAACGCGCGCAGGTTGTCCAAGCGGTCGGGCGAGGGGCCGTCGTGGATGCGGTAGAGGCCGGGGTGCTCGTGCTTTTCGAGAATGTCAGCAGCGCAGACATTGGCTGCGAGCATGCACTCCTCGATCAGGCGGTGGGCGTCGTTGCGAACCACCGGCACCACGCGGTCGATGCGCCCCTCCGGAGTAAAGAGAATCTGCGTCTCAGTGGTCTCGAAGTCGATGGCACCACGCTGTTCTCGGGCCTTGAGCAAAACGCGGAACACCTGGTGCAGGTTTTGCAGCTCGGGCATCAGGCGGGCGGTGTCGTCGTCGGTGGCGCCAGCGTTGAGCGCATCCCAGACGCGGGTGTAAGTGAGCCGCGCCTGCGAATGCATCACCCCCGGGTAGAAGCGGTAGCCGATGATTTCGCCTTTGGCACTGATCTGCATGTCGCAGACCATGCACAGGCGGTCGACGTGCGGATTGAGCGAGCACAGGCCGTTGGACAGGCTCTCCGGCAGCATCGGGATCACCCGCCGCGGGAAGTACACCGAGTTGCCACGCTGGATCGCCTCGGTGTCGAGCGCGTCGCCCGGCTGCACGTAGTGGCTCACGTCGGCGATGGCGACGATCAGGCGGAAATCCTTGCCTTGCGGTTCGCACCACACCGCGTCATCGAAATCTTTGGCGGTTTCGCCGTCGATGGTCACCAAGGGTAGTTGGCGGATGTCTTCGCGGCCACGGAGGTCGGTCTTGCGCACCTCGGCCGGGAGCTTGCGCGCTTGTTCGGCGGCAGCCGGCGAAAACTCGTGCGGCAGATCGTGCTTGCGCAGCGCGATCTCGATCTCCATGCCGGAGTCGCCGTAGTTGCCCAGCACCTCGGTGACGCGGGCGGTGGCCTCGGCCGACGTTGAGGGCTGCGTCAGAATCTCGACCGTCACCACCTGGCCCGGCCGCGCGCCGCCGTGCTGGCCCGGCGCGATCAAGATGTCCTGGGCGATGCGGCGGTTTTCGGCGGCGACGAACCAGACGCCGTTCTCGCAGTAGATGCGTCCGACCAGGCTGCGGTTTTTGCGCTCCAGCACCTCGACGATCGCGCCTTCGGGACGGCCGCGGTTGTCGCGGCCCTTGAGCCGCACTGCGACGCGGTCGCCATGCAGGACTTGGTGCATCTCGCGCGGCGACAGCCAAATGTCGGCACTGCCGTTGTCGGGGATGCAAAAGCCGAAGCCGTCGGGGTGGCCATCGACGCGTCCGGCGATCAGGTCGAGTTTGTCCATCAGGCCGATCGCGCCCTTGCGGTTGCGCAGGATCTGGCCGTCGCGCTCCATGGCCGACAGCCGTCGGCTAAACACGTCGAATTCGGCCGGGGTGATGTCCAGCAGCTTGGCCAGCTGCACCTCGCCCAGGGGCACGCCCTGCTCGCGCAAAGTGTCCAGAATGAACTCGCGACTGGGCAGGGGGTTGTCGTAGCGTTGGCGCTCCCGCGCCAGATGAGGGTCCTGCGTGCGGCGTGACGTGTCGGCCGCTTTTTTTCTGTTCTTCATTGATTTCCGGTTGGGATTTGCATATATTTCGCCGTCCTGAATTGCCCAGGTGGCGGAATTGGTAGACGCACTAGGTTCAGGTCCTAGCGGTGGCAACACTGTGGAGGTTCGAGTCCTCTCCTGGGCACCACGATCAAACCCGGCCACTAGCCGGGTTTTTTCTTGTCCTGCGCAGGGTAACGCAAAGGCGATGACTCGTCGCGGAATTTGATTCGTAGCGGCGAGTGCTTGGGCGTGGCGATATGATAGCCAGCCGCACTCAACTTCTCCGGTGACCCGCGCGTTGGCCGACCTCGACCCGATCTCGCAGTTCAAAGTCCCACCGCACTCGCTGGAGGCCGAGCAGTCGGTGATCGGCGCGCTGCTGCTCGACAACGCCGCTTGGGAGCGCGTGCTTGACAAGGTCAGCGCCGAGGACTTCTACCGCGCCGAGCATCGCCTGCTGTTCAAGCACATCGCCACGCTGGTGGACGCCGACCAGCCGGCTGACGCCATCACCGTCATGGAGTCGCTGCAGCGCTCCAACGCGCTGGATGCTGCTGGTGGCAGTGCCTATCTCACCAGCCTGGTGGCCAACGTGCCGGGCACCAGCAATGTGCAGAAGTACGCCGAACTGGTGCGCGAGCGCTCGGTGATGCGACGACTCCTGGGCGTGGCCAACCAGATCGCCGACAGCACCTTCAACCCCGCTGGTCGCGGCGCCAAGGACCTGCTCGAAGAGGCCGAGAAGCTGGTGTTCGAGATCGCCGAGTCGCAAGGCCGAAGCACCGTCGGCTTCCAGAAGGTCGACGACCTCATGAAAGAAGTGCTGGACCGTGTGACTGCCCTCTACGAGCGCGAAAACAAAGACGATGTCACTGGCATTGCCACCGGTTTTAACGATCTGGATGAGCGCACCTCGGGCTTGCAACCGGGCGATCTGATCATCGTCGCCGGACGCCCGAGCATGGGCAAGACCGCGCTCTCGCTCAACATCGCCGAGCACGTTGCGCTCAACCTGAAAAAGACCGTGGCGGTGTTTTCCATGGAAATGGGCGGTGCCCAGCTGGTGATGCGGATGCTCGGCTCGGTGGGTAAGCTCGACCAGCACCGGGTGCGCAACGGCAAACTGGGCGACGATGAATGGGACCGCCTGAGTCTCGCGCTCGACAAGATGCAGGGCGCGCCACTGCACATCGACGAGACCGCTGCGCTCAACCCGTTTGAATTGCGCTCGCGGGCGCGTCGACTGGCGCGGGATACGGCGGCCACCGGCGGCCTCGGCTTGATCGTCATCGACTACCTGCAGCTGATGAGCGTGCAGGGTGACGGCGAGAATCGTGCCACCGAGATCTCGGAGATCTCGCGGTCGCTCAAGGCGCTGGCGAAGGAGCTCAAGGTGCCAGTGATCGCCTTGTCGCAGCTCAACCGTAGTCTCGAGCAGCGCCCCAACAAGCGGCCGGTGATGTCGGATTTGCGCGAGTCGGGCGCCATCGAGCAGGACGCCGACCTGATCCTGTTCATCTACCGCGACGAGGTGTACAACCCCGAGACGCAAGAGAAAGGTGTTGCCGAGATCATCATCGGCAAGCAGCGCAATGGCCCGATCGGCACCGTGCGACTGGCTTTCCTGGGCGAGCACACGCGCTTCGAGAACCTGAGCTATCGCGGCGACTCGCGCCACGATGATTGAGCTGTCCTAGAACGGCGCCGATAGTCCAGCGCCTGCGAGCACCGCCCGAAACTCGCCCTGAATGCGCACCAGAGCCTCGGCGTTGTCAGCCTCGAAGCGCAAGACCAGGACCGGCGTCGTGTTGGAGCCGCGCACCAGGCCGAATCCGTCGGTGTATTCGACGCGCAGCCCATCCAGCGTCACGACTTCGCGTGCGCTTGGGAATTGCGCCTCGCGCTGCAGTTGGGCGATGAGCGCATGGTGGTCGCGGCCGTCAACGCGAATCTGCAGCTCCGGCGTGCACAGCGAGTCGGGCAGGGCGGCGAACGCGGCGTCAATGTCGTCACGATGTGACAGGATCTCCAGCAGCCGCGCGCCGGCGTAGAGACCGTCGTCGAAGCCGAACCAGCGCTCCTTAAAGAACATGTGGCCGCTCATTTCGCCGGCCAGCAGCGCACCGGTCTCGCGCATCTTCGCTTTGATCAGCGAGTGGCCGGTCTTCCAGAGGGTCGGCTTCCCGCCATGCTGTCTAATCCAATCAAAGAGATGCCGCGTGCACTTAACGTCAAATATCACTTCGGCGCCAGGGTTGCGGGATAGCACATCGGCGGCAAACAGCATCAGTTGCCGGTCCGGGAAGATCACCTGGCCTGTGCGCGTGACCACGCCCAAGCGGTCGCCATCGCCGTCGAAGGCTAGACCGATGTCGGCGTGACCTTTGGCGAGTTCGGCGATCAGGTCCTCCAGGTTGTGCGGGTCGGACGGGTCCGGGTGGTGGTTGGGGAAGGTGCCGTCCACTTCGCAGAACAGCTCGGTCACCTCGCAGCCGAGGCGCCGGAACAGCTCGGGCGCCACCGCGCCGGGCGAGCCGTTTCCGCAGTCGACAATCACCCGTAGCGGTCGTGCCAGACGCACGTCGCCAGTGATGCGGTCAGGTAAGCCTCGCGCACGTCGGCGGTGCTGTAGTGACCGGGATGCGCGGGTGCGGGCCCGAAATCGAGCGCCTCGATGCGTCGTCGCAGACCCTGGATCGCCTCGCCCGAGAGCGTTTCGCCGGCCAGCACCATCTTCAGGCCGTTGTATTGCGGCGGGTTGTGACTGCCGGTCACCATTACGCCGCCGCCCTGATGCAACTGGTGCACCGCGAAGTACAGCATCGGTGTCGCACAGACGCCGATGTCGGTGACGTGTACACCGGTGGCCTGCAGGCCCTCGGCCAGCGCGTCGCTGAGGTCCGGGCCTGACAGGCGCCCGTCACGACCGATGACCAAGTGGCTCTGGCCGCGCGCCCGCGCCTCGGCGCCGATGGCGCAGCCGATCTGCGTCACCGCGGCGGGGGTGAGGTGAGTGTCGACCACCCCGCGGATGTCGTAGGCCTTGAACAAACTGGCTGCGGGGATGGTCATGGCGGTCTCCGGTCAGCCGCGGGTGTTGGACTGCGGCTCGAATGCCGGCAGCTCGACCACCGGCGCTGGCGTCCAGCCTGGCTTACGGTGCTCGGCGACCACATTGGTGAAGACGCCGCCGCGCACGTACCAGCGTGCGGTCAAGCGCATGAAGCGCGGTTGGGTAGCCGCCACCAGATCGTCGAGGATGCGGTTGGTGACCGCCTCGTGGAAAGCGCCCTCGTCGCGGTAGCTCCACATGTAGAGCTTCAAGCTTTTTAGCTCGACGCAGGCTTGGTCGGCGATGTAGTCGAGCGTGAAGTGCGCGAAATCTGGCTGGCCGGTCTTGGGGCACAGGCAGGTGAACTCCGGGATCTCCATATGGATCAGGAAATCGCGTTCGGGCTTGGGATTGGGGAAGGTCTCGAGGGTTTTGCTGGGTTGTAGGGCCATGGGCTGGGTCTGGTGCTGGATGTTGGGTAGAATCGCGAAATTGTAGCCTAGCCACGGCGTCCGACCTCTGCGGTCGCCTGTCCGATCATGCGTCTGACCTGTCCGCCGTGCGCCTGACCCAGATCAAGCTCGCCGGCTTCAAGAGCTTCGTCGATCCCGTGGCGATTCCGGTGCCCGGACAGTTGGTGGGCGTGGTCGGGCCCAATGGCTGCGGCAAGTCCAACATCATCGATGCAGTGCGCTGGGTGCTCGGCGAGTCGGCGGCCGGCCGGCTGCGCGGCGAGTCGCTGCAGGACGTCATTTTCAACGGCTCGAGCGGGCGCAAACCGGTGGCGCGCGCGTCGGTGGAACTGCTGTTCGACAACCGCGAGGGACGGGCGCCCGGGCAGTGGCAGCCGTTTGCCGAGATTGCGGTGCGTCGGGTGCTCGAGCGCAACGGTGACTCGCAGTTCTTCATCAACAACCTCGCGGTGCGCAAGCGTGATGTTGGCGACCTGTTTTTGGGCACTGGCGTGGGCGCCCGCGCCTACGGCATCATCGAGCAGGGCATGGTCAACCGCATTGTCGAGGCGCGTCCCGAGGAGTTGCGCAACTTCCTCGAAGAAGCCGCCGGCGTGTCGCGCTACCGCGAGCGCCGAAGGAGACCGAGGGCCGGCTGGGCGACGCCCGCATCAACCTCGACCGCGTCGAGGACGTGCTGCGCAGCCTTGATGAGCAAATCGCCCGTCTGACCACACAAGCCGCTGCCGCTCAGCGCTATCGCGATCTGTCTGCCGAGCTGAAGACGGTGCAGGCCACGCTGGTGGGTTTGCGGGCGTATCTGGCCAGCGAGCAGGCACGGGCCGCTGAGATCGAGGCCGCCGCCACCGAGACCGCGATTGAGGCACAAATGTCGCAGGTGCGCGCGCTCGAAGCCGATGTCGAGGCTCTGCGGCAGACGCAAGTTCACGCCGCCGATGAGCTCAGTTCCCGTCAAGCGGCAATGTATGCGGCCGGCGCCGAGGTCGCTCGCATCGAGCAGAGCCTGCAGCATGTGCAGCAGACTCGCGCGGCGCTCGACGCCCGCATTCGGGCCCAGCAGCAGCGCGAATCCGAGGAGACCGAGCGCGCGCGTCAGCTTGCCGCTGCGCAGGCCACCGTCGCCGACGAAATTGCCGGGGCGCAGGCGCTGGCCGCCGACGCTACGCGCCGTCAGCACCAGGCCGAGTCCGACTGCAGCGCCGCTGAATCGGCTGAGGCCGGGGCGCAGCAGGCGCTGGGGGAGATCGCAAGCCAGCGCCAGAGTGCCCGCAGCGCAGTGCAGACCGCCGAGTCCGAGGTGCGCATGGTTGGCCAGCGGCTCGACACCATCGCCCGCCAGCTGGCGCGGCTCGAATCGGAGATCGCGGCTGCGGCAGCCGACGGCAGTGCTGCCGACGATGCGGCGGCCGACTCCCGACTGGCCGACCTGCAGCGCATGCTCGACGAGCAGACCGCCCTGGGGCAGTCATTGCAGGGCGAGATCAGCGCACGCGAGCCAGAGTTGGCCGTGTTGCGCGACGAGTTGACGCAACTGACTCGCGACCTCGCTGCCGCCCAAGCCCGCGCCGAATCGCTGGATGCGCTGCGCCGTCAGCAGGGCGCTGGGCTCGATCCCTGGCTCAAGACACGCGGCTTGTCCGCGGCGCCTCGGCTGCTCGATGGTTTGCGGGTCGTGGCGGGTTGGGAGGCGGCTTTCGAGGTGGCGCTTGGGGCACGCCTGCAGGCGCGGCAGGTGCAGTCGATCACCGATCACAGCAGCGATGAGTTGCCACCCACGCTGGCTTTGATCGAGGCCGGTGCCAGTGATGCACGGTCGGCTGACGCGTCGGACGGCCTGACGCCGCTGGTGACCCGGCTGCAGGCGTGTCCAGCCGGTCTGGCCGCGTCGCTGCATGCGGCGCTGGCTGGCGTCTTCTGTGCTGACGACCTCGCCAGCGCCTTGCGGGACCGCGGGCGTTTGCGCGACGGCGAGTCGCTGGTGTGCCCGAACGGCGTGCTGGTGTGGCGGCATGGCCTGCTGGTGGGTGGGCAGGGCGGGCAACTCTCGGTCCAGGCCGATTGGCTGACCCAGACCGCGCGGGTCGCCGAACTGGTTGCAGCCCGAGCGCCGCTGCAGGTCCGCCTAGAGGACGCGCAGGTGGCCCAGCGCCGCGACCAGCAGCAATGGCAGGCACTGCAACCGACCCTCGAGCAGACCCGTCGGGAGTTGCGAGGCCTCGAGGTGGCCGCTGCCCGCCGGCGCGAGGCGCAGGCGCAGGCGCAGGCGCGGCGCCAGGCCATTACCAGCGAACAAGCGCATCTGCAGTCGGATCAGCACGTGCAGCAGGACACGCTGTTGCGGGCGCAGGCCGAGGTTGCGGCGATGGCCGGCGAGGCGGCCGCCTTCGACGCGAGCTGGCAGGATGCGCAGACCGCTGCTGCCGAATCGCGGGCCACCGCGCAGTCGGCGCGTGAGCGTCGTCGCCAAGCAGAGCGCGCTGCCCAAGAGGCGGCCTACCGCGTGCAGACCCTGCAGTCACGGGCTGCCGAGCTCGAGGCCAGCCGCGTCCAGGCGACGCAACGGGTGCAGCAACTGGCGGACGAGCTGGCCACTCTGCGTGCCGAGTCTGCGGCGCTGGAGGACCAGACCCTGCCGGCCAGTTTGGCGGAGGCGGTGCAGGCGCGTTTGCAGTCCGAGAGCGACCTGCAGACTGCTCGCGAGGCCAGCGAGGCAGCAGTGACGGCGCTGCGCGAGTCGGAGCAGCAGCGCATGGTCGCAGAACACGCTTTGACTCCGCTGCGCGAGCAACTGGCAACCTTGCGGGCGCGAATCGAGGCGGCGGTGCTGCAGCGAGGCCAGCAGCTCGATCTGCTGACAGGGATGGGGGTGGCGCCGCAGGCGGTCGATGTCCCCGAAGATCTCGATGAGGAGCCGCTGCGCCGCCGCGTCGGGCGTCTGCAGCGCGATATCGAGGCGCTTGGCGACGTCAACCTGGCGGCGATCGCCGAACTGGCCGAAGCCAGCGAGCGACGGGGCTTTCTGGATGCGCAGGCGACCGACTTGCGCGCTGCCATCGGCACGCTGGAGGACGCCATCCGCCGCATCGACCGCGACAGTCGCGAGCGGCTGCAGCACACCTTCGACGAGGTCAACCGTGGCCTGGCCGATTTGTTTCCAGCCATGTTCGGCGGCGGTGAGGCGCGCCTCGAACTCACCGGCGACGAGATTCTCGATGCTGGTCTGCACCTGACAGCCCATCCGCCGGGCAAGCGCAACACCAGCCTAGCGCTGCTCTCCGGCGGTGAAAAAGCGCTCACCGCGCTGGCGTTGGTGTTTGCCCTGTTCCGCCTCAATCCGGCCCCGTTCTGCTTGCTCGACGAGGTCGACGCGCCTCTCGACGACAGCAACACCGAGCGTTTTTGCCAGCTGGTGCGGCGCATGTCGGCGCAGACGCAGTTCTTGTTCATCACCCACAACAAGGTGACGATGGAGATGGCCGCCCAGCTGGTCGGGGTGACCATGCCTGAGCCTGGCGTGTCGCGGGTGGTGGCAGTCGATGTCGCCGAGGCGGTGCGTTTGGCGGCGGCTTGAGCAGGCTCGCGCGTCTCGGCCGTATAATCAAGTGATTGGCGGACAATTCGAGAGTGATTTTCAGATATGAGTGAGCTGCAGTCGGGGCTGATCCTCGCCGGTGTGGTGGCGGTGGTGCTGGTCTACGGCTACAACTGGTGGCAGTCGGCGCGGCGACGGCGCGAGATCGAGCGCGCTGTGGCGGCGCATTCGGGGCGCGGGTCGGCCGATGCTGCGCCCGATCCCCTGGACGACGGGTTCGACGCCGATGCCGCCCCGGCCCAGCGCGCAGCCTCGCGCACGGAGCCGCAGGTGGGTGCCGCGCCGCCGCGTCGTGCGCCAGCACCGCCGCCGACCACCGTGGCCGAGCGCTACCCCGTCGACGACGAGGGCGTCGATTTCCACATCGGCGGCGACGACGAGCCGCCAGTCCCCGCCGCAGCACCGGTGCGCAACGAGCCACGCGCCGTGGTCGAGCCGCGGGAGCCGGCCGCGCCGGCCGAACGCGTGTTGCCGGCCGTCACCCGCTCGCGCCCGGGCCGTGGTCCTGGCGGCGGCCTGGCGCTGCGCGGCGATCCTCCCGACACCGACAGCCGCGTTGACTTCGTCATCCGCTTGCTACCGATGGAGCCGCTCCCCGCTGAGCAGCTCAGCGAACTGCTGACGCAAGCGCCTGAGTTCGGTCATCGCCTGGCCGTGCTGGGTTGTCCGGTCGGCGGGCAGGACTGGCAACCGGTGATGCGCCAGGCTGCCCGCTATGAGGAGTTGGCCTTGTGTCTGCAGCAGGTCGATCGCGGCGGTTTGATCGAACGCAGCTCGCTGGACCGTTTCACCAACTGGGTGGAATCGGTGGCCGAAGCCGTTTCGGCCGGCTTTAACCCACCCGACGCCGGCGAGGCGCACGCGATTGCCGCCGCCTTTGATGCGTTCTGCGCCGAAGCCGATGTGCTGATTGGCGTCAACGTCGTCGCGCCCGACGTACCGGTGCCAGCGACCAAGGTGCGCGCGCTGGTCGAGGCGGCTGGCTTCCGTCTGCAGCCGGCAGGGCATTACGCGCTGGAAGACGATGACGGCAATCTGCTGATCACGCTGGCTGATATCGATGGCGAACCCTTCGTCGCCGAGCGCATCCGCACCGCGGCGATGCGCGGCGTCACCCTGTTGCTGGACATTCCGCGCACCCGCAAACCGGCGCGCGTGTTCAACCAGATGATTCAGATTGCGCGTCAGGTGGCGCAGGGTATCGGCGGGCGCGTCGTCGATGACCAGCGTCAGCCCCTGAGCGATGCCGGCGTGCGGGTCATCGCCGGACGCGTGGAGGCACTGGAGACGCGGCTGGCTGCGCAACAGATGGCGCCCGGTTCGGTCTTGGCGCGACGCGTCTTCGCGTGACCGCGGTGGCGGCTGTCGCAGCCCGCGTCGCTGAGTTGCGGGCCAGCATCGCCGCGCACGACCACGCCTACTACGTGCTGGACGCGCCGACCGTCCCCGACGCCGAGTACGACCGCCTGTTCCGCGAGTTGCAGGCGCTGGAGGCGGAGCATCCCGACCTCGCCACACCCGATTCCCCGACCCGCCGCGTCTCCGGTCGACCGCTGGAGGGCTTCGCGCCGGTCACCCACCGCGTGGCCATGTTGTCCATTCGCACCGAGACCGACACCACCGAGGCGGGCGCGCGCGCCTTTGACGGCCGTGTCAGGCGTGAACTCGGTCTGGCCGATGGCGACCCACCGGTGGTCTACGCCGCCGAGCTCAAGTTCGACGGCTTGGCCGTCAACCTGCGCTACGAGGACGGCGTGCTGGTGCAGGCGGCCACGCGCGGCGACGGCGAGACCGGCGAGGACGTGACGCAGAACGTACGCACCATCCGCGCCATTCCGCTGCGCCTGACCACCGATGCACCACCGCCCGTGCTCGAGGTGCGCGGCGAGGTCTACCTGCGCCGCGACGATTTCGAGTCGCTCAACGAGGCGGCCCGCAACCGCGGCGACAAGACCTTCGTCAACCCGCGCAACGCCGCCGCTGGCAGCATCCGCCAGCTCGACCCGGCCATCGCCGCGCAGCGGCCGCTCTCGTTCTTCGCCTATGGTCTCGGCGAGACGCAAGGTTGGGCCGTCCCGGCGACCCACTCTGGCGTGCTCGACGCACTGCTCGTGCTCGGCCTGCCGGTCTGCCACGAGCGCACCGTCGGCACGGTGGACGACCTCATTCGCTTTCACGCCGACATCGCCGCCCGCCGCGACGCGCTGCCCTTCGACATCGATGGCGTGGTCTACAAGGTCGACAGCCTCGCGCTGCAATCGCAACTCGGCTTTGTCACGCGCGAGCCGCGCTGGGCGGTTGCGCACAAGTACCCGCCACAGGAGATGCTGACCACGGTCGAGGCGATCGAGGTGCAGGTCGGCCGCACCGGCAAGCTGACCCCGGTGGCGCGGCTGGCGCCGGTGTTCGTTGGCGGCGTGACGGTGACCAACGCGACGCTGCACAACGCCAGCGAGATCGAGCGCAAGGACGTGCGCGTCGGCGACACGGTCATCGTGCGCCGCGCTGGCGACGTCATCCCCGAGGTGGTGGGGGTTATGCCGGACCGTCGTCCGCCTGGCGCGGCGCCGTTTGCCATGCCGTGTGCCTGCCCGGTCTGCGGCTCGCTGGCGGTACGCGAGGAGGGCGAGGTTGACAGCCGTTGCAGCGGTGGCCTCATTTGCGCGGCGCAGCGCAAGCAGGCGCTGCTGCACTTTGCCCAGCGCCGTGCGATGGATATCGATGGGCTCGGCGAGAAGATCGTCGAACAGCTGGTGGACGCCGGCATTGTCCGTACGCTGCCCGACCTGTATCGGCTAGGCCTGCTCAAGCTCGCCGAGCTCGAGCGGATGGCTGAGAAGTCTGCCGCCAATCTGCTTGCCGCCATCGACGCCTCTCGCCAGACCACCTTGCCGCGTTTTTTGTTTGCGCTGGGCATCCGCCATGTCGGCGAGGCCACTGCCAAAGACCTCGCCCGGCATTTCGGCACGCTCGACGCATTGATGGACGCCAGTGTCGAGGCACTGCTGCAGGTGGAACAGGTGGGCCCGGTGGTGGCCGAGAGCATCCACACCTTTTTTGCCCAGCCGCACCAGCGCGAGGTGGTCGAGCAGTTGCGCGCTTGCGGCATCCGCTGGAGCGAGGGCGAGGCAGCAGCCAAGGGTCCTTTGGCTGGCAAAACAGTCGTGCTCACTGGCACACTGCCCACCTTGACTCGTGATGCTGCGCAGGCCCTGATCGAGTCGTGTGGGGGGCGAGTGGCTGGCAGCGTGTCGGCGAAGACGCACTTCGTGGTGGTTGGCAGCGAAGCCGGTAGCAAGCTCGCCCGCGCGCAAGCGCTGGGCGTGCCGTTGCTGGACGAGGCCGGACTTTTAGAATTGCTGGGAGCTGTTGTCCCGTGACCACGGTTTTTGAGCACTCGAACAGCCTTCGGGAGACACCTTTGGACGTCCCAGATCCGCAGTGGGTGTTGGCGAATTCAGACTGTGTGGCGACTGCTGGCGAGGTTCAGGCGGGCATTGCCGCAGTTGCTGAAGCGATCAACCGCGATTTCGCCGGACAGATCCTGCGGGTGGCGCCGCTGCTCAATGGTGCCCTGCCGTTCGCCGGAATGGTGTTGCCGCAGCTGACCATGCCGGTGCAGGTCACCGCGCTTCAGGTTGGACGCTATGGTTTGCACACGCGTGGCCAAGATCTCGAGTGGCTGTCGCCGGTTCCCGATGTGCGCGACGAGACGGTGCTGCTTCTGGACGACGTGCTCGACGAGGGCATCACGCTGACCCTGGTCCGGTCAGCCCTGTTGGCTGCCGGCGCGAGCCGGGTCATCAGCGCCGTTCTGGTTGAGAAGAATCCGCTGCGGTCCAAGCCAATCCAAGCTGATTACGTGGCCCTGACCTTGCCCGACCGGTTCCTCTTCGGCATGGGCATGGATGCCTTCGGCTGGTGGCGCAATCTGCCCGCCATCCACGCCGTGCGTGAGGTCGATCACTGATGCTGGCCATCATCGGTGGAAGCGGCTTCGACAGCAGCGCTGTGCTGCAAGAGCCTCGCGAGATGCTGGAGACCACGCGTTTTGGCGAGCCCTCGGCGCCCCTGTGGTCGGCTCGCTTGGCGCCACCCGGGTGATTGTGCTGGCGCGCCACGGGCGTCCGCATCGCATTCCGCCGCATCGGATCAACTACCGCGCCAACATCCTCGCGCTGCGCCAAGCCGGCGTGCGGCGTGTGGTGGCGGTGGCGTCGGTCGGCGGTATTGCGGCCGGTCTGGGTGCCGGCGCCGTGATTGTTCCCGATCAGATCATCGATTACACGCACTCGCGCGACCACACTTTTTGCGACGATGGCAGCGACCCGCTTCGCCACATCGACTTCACCCAGCCGTTCGACACCGACCTGCGCGAGCGTTTGATCGACGCCGCGCATCGGCTTGGCATCTCGGCGCGATCTGGCGGCACCTACGCCGCCACGCAAGGGCCGCGACTGGAGACCGCCGCCGAGATTCGGCGCCTGCAGCGCGACGGCGCCGATATGGTCGGCATGACCGGGATGCCGGAAGCCGCGCTGGCTCGAGAAGCCGGTTTGGCCTATGCCATGTTGGCGGTGGTGGCCAACGACGCGGCGGGTATCGGCGAGAGTGCCGAGCGCGTCTCGCTGGATGCTGCACACACTGCTTTCGCGGCGGCTATGCAGCAGGTCGTGCGCATCGTGCAGCACCTGGCGGAGGACCTCTGATGGCTGTGCGGCCAGTATTGCGAATGGGCGACCCGCGGTTGCTGCAGGTCTCGGCGCCGGTCAGCACCTTTGGCACGCCTGAGTTGCGCGAGCTGGTGCACGACCTGCAAGACACCATGGCGGCGCTCAACGGCGCAGGCATCGCTGCGCCTCAGATCGGCGTGTTGCTGCAAGTGGTGATCTTTGGCGTGGGCAGCAATCCGCGCTATCCCGACGCCGACCAAGTGCCCTACACCGTCCTTTGCAATCCGGCCATTACGCCGCTCGACGATGCGGAGGAGGAGGGCTGGGAGGGCTGCCTGTCGGTGCCGGGGATGCGTGGTGTCGTGCCGCGTCACGCAAGGGTGCGTTACACCGGTTGCGACCTCGACGGCAACCCGATCGACCGCACGGTCGCGGGCTTCCATGCCCGCGTGGTCCAGCACGAGTGCGACCACCTCTGGGGCATCCTCTACCCGATGCGCGTCCGTGACATGAGCCGGTTCGGTTTTACCGAGGCGCTGTTTCCTGGACAGGTTATCGCCGACGACTAAGTGGCCCGGCAGATCGTCTGGGCGACGTCGCGGTGCTCTACCGAACCTCGAGACTGCCCAGCGCCTTTGCCAAGGCGGCGCCAGCGGTCGCGCCCAGTCGCCGCGCGAAGCGCTCGCTGAAATCCGGTTTCTGCGTGTAATCGACGACGTCTTCGGCTTTGAACACGTCGCGAGCGACGCTGTCGGTGCTGCCGATGGCGTCGGCCAGGCCCAGGTCTACGGCCTGCGTGCCGGTCCACATCAGGCCGCCGAATAGACGAGCGTCCGGCTTGAGCCGCTGCCCGCGGCCACGTTTGACCGCGTCGATGAAATGCGCGTGGATGTCGTCGAGCAGGCGCCGGGCGTGCGCCACCTCGTCCGGTTTGACCGGCGAGAACGGGTCGAGAAAGGCTTTGTTCTCGCCCGCGGTGAGCAATCGGCGTTCGACACCGAGGCGCTCCATACCACCGGTGAAGCCGAATCCATTCATGATCACACCGATCGAACCCACGATGCTCGACGGGTTGACGTAGATGCGGTCGGCGGCTGCGGCGATGTAGTAACCGCCCGAGGCGCAAATGTCCTGCACCACTGCGTGCAAGGGGACGTCGGGGTGTAGCTGGCGCAGCCGGCGGACCTCGCGGTAGATCAGATCGGATTGCACCGGGCTGCCGCCCGGGCTATCGATCTGCAGCAGCACGCCGCGCGTGTTCTCGTCCTTGAAAGCGGACTGCAATGCTTCAATCACGTGGTCCGCGGAGACTTCGCCATCCGCTTCGATCACGCCCTCGATGCGCACCAGCGCCGTGTGCGGTTTGCCGTGACCAGCGGGTTCGCCGCCGAGGCTGGCCACCACCAGCACCGCGCCCAGCAAGATCAAGCTGTTGATGCTGCGGAAGGCGATGCTCCAGCGTCGCGCGCGGCGTTTTTCGTCCAGCGCTTCACGGGCCAAGTCGACCAGGATGTCGCGGGCCGGATCGGTGGACTGAAGGGAGTGCGGGTTCGGGTCGGTCATGGACAGTGTTATAGCGCAGCGACGGGTTCGTGGGTGCGCAACCAGCGATCGAGTTGACCGTAGTCGTCGCACAGGATGCGGGTGGCGGGTCCGTGCAGCGCTTCGCGCGGGTGCGCGCCAAAGGTCACACCGACAAAGGCAGTTCCCGCCGATTCGGCCATCAGCCGGTCATGGCTGGTGTCGCCGATCATCAGCGTGCGCGAGGGGCTCACGCTGAACTCGTCCATCAGCTCGAGCAGCATCGCCGGATGCGGCTTGGGGTGGGTCTCGTCGGCGCAGCGCGATCCGTGGAATAGCGGGCCGAGGCCGGTGGTGCCGAACTGCCGGTCAAGTCCAGCGCGGCTTTTGCCGGTGGCGACAGCCAGTCCGCTGCCGCGAATGCTGAGCCAGCCGAGCAGGTCGCGGGCGCCGCTGAAAGGCTGGATCACGCCGCCGGCGTCGCGGCCGACGAAGATGCGCTTGTAGTGCGCGACCACGTCGAGCAGCACGCCATGCGCCACGCCAGGGAAACAATAGGCCAGCGCATCGTCCAGACCCAGCCCGATGACATGTCGGGCGTCATCCAGCGACGGGCGGGGTGCGCCAGCAGCGTCCGCTGCGTCGAGGATGCACTGGGCGATGAGTCCGGCCGAGTCGACCACGGTGCCGTCCCAGTCGAACACGATCAGGTCGAAATCAGTGGCTGCCATGGCTGTCTCCGCCTAGGGCTGCGTCAAGCCGGTCGACAAATCCTTGCAGAGCAGGCGGCAAGGGCGCGGTGACGGTCATCGGCTCGCCGCTGGCGGGGTGGGTGAACGTCATCTGGTGGGCGTGCAGGAACATCCGCTTAAGACCCTGCTTGGCCAGCGTCCGGTTCCATTCGAAGTCGCCATATTTGTCGTCACCGGCGATCGGGTGGCCGGTGTGTTGCAAGTGGACGCGGATCTGGTGGGTACGACCCGTCAGAAGCTCGCAGTCGAGCAGGCAAGCGTCCGGCCAGCGTTGTTGCAACCGGAATACGGTCTCGCTGGCCTGACCGTCGGCCGACACACTCACCCGCCGTTCGCCGTCGGCGTTGACGTACTTGTGCAAAGCCGCCCGCACCGTACGCTTGTCGTCGCGCCATGCGCCATCGACCAGCGCGAGATAGTGTTTGTCGGTGGCGCCGTCGCGCAACTCGTCATGCAGGCGCCGCAGCGCCGAGCGTTTTTTGGCCAGCAGCAGTACGCCAGAGGTTTCGCGGTCAAGGCGATGCACCAGCTCGAGGTCGCGCAATTCGGGCCGCGCCATCCGCACCTGTTCGATCAGGCCGAAGCTCACGCCGCTGCCGCCATGCACGGCCACGCCAGCCGGCTTGTCGACGATCAGCAGGTGTGCGTCCTCGAACAGCAGCGGGAAGTCGCGTGGCGGCGCCGCGCGCGTGTCATCGCGCTCGGCGATGCGCACCGGCGGGACGCGCACCGTCTGACCGATGGCCAGCTTGTGCTCGGGCTTGACTCGGCCGCCGTCAACCCGCACCTCGCCACTGCGCAGGATCCGGTAGATGTGGCTCTTCGGCACGCCCTTAAGCAGGCGGGTGAGAAAGTTGTCGACGCGCTGGCCGTCGCTGCCCTCGTCGACGGTGACCAAGCTTACTTGCGCCGCACTGACGATATCTTTACGCGGAGGCGCTGAAGTCCCTATACTTGGTGCTCCACCCGGTTGGGTCCGGGCCGGACGATTTCCCTGGTTAATGTCGTTCACCAGCTGCGTTTAGCGGACAAGCAACGAGTCTACCCAAGATTGCGTGCTCGAGACCGACAAGGTTTTCGGGCGGCGTCCAAGGCCCAAGTGATGGCGCGCCGCGCTGTCGGCCCCGATTGGTGAGGACCTGAGTCCCCGATCGCAGCCACAGCAGAGCTCCGCAGGCAGGTGCCGGCTTCAGTCGGCCCCCGCGTGAGATGGTCCGTCAACGGCTGAACGCGCCACCCTGGCATTGAGTGTCTGTGCTGACCATCCGGAAGTCCCCCGACGATAGCGTTTCTACCCGTGCTGCCCAAGCAGCCGCGGGTTTTGTCGCGTCGCGACCGACGACTGGCTGACGGCTGATACGTCCCGCTCGAGCGCGCGGGAGAGTGAAATGAAGCGCATGTTGTTCAATGCGACGCAGGCCGAAGAGCTGCGCGTCGCCATCGTCGATGGTCAGAAGCTGATCGACCTCGACATCGAAACCGCTGGCCGCGAGCAGCGCAAATCCAACATCTACAAGGCAAGGATCACCCGCGTCGAGCCGAGTCTCGAAGCGGTGTTCGTCGATTACGGCACCGACCGCCACGGTTTTTTGCCGTTCAAAGAGATCACCAAGAGTGGTCTTGCCAGCGACGCCGAGCCTGTTAAGGGCCGGCCCGCGGACTGGATCAAGGAAGGCCTTGAGCTGATCGTTCAGGTCGACAAGGACGAGCGCGGCAACAAGGGTGCGGCGCTCACCACCTACATCAGTCTGGCAGGTCGCTATCTGGTGCTGATGCCCAACAACCCGCGCGGCGGTGGCGTCAGCCGCCGCATCGAGGGCGAGGACCGCAACGAGCTGCGCGACCTGATCGCCCAGCTCGAGATTCCTGCCGGCATGAGTGTGATCGCGCGCACCGCAGGCATCGGCCGGGCGCTCGAAGAGCTGCAGTGGGACCTCAACTACCTGCTGCAACTGTGGCGCGCCATCGAGGGCGCCGCCGACAGCGCGCCGGGTCCGTTCTTGATTTACCAAGAATCGAGCCTGGTCATTCGCGCCATCCGCGATTACTTCACCGCCGACATCGGCGAGATCCTCATCGACACCCGGCTATTCACGAGCAGGCCGAGCAGTTCATGAGCCACGTGATGCCGGCCAACGTCAATCGCGTCAAGCTCTACAAGGACGACGTGCCGCTGTTCTCGCGCTTCCAGATCGAGCACCAGATCGAGACCGCGTACTCGCGGCAGGTCAACCTGCCGTCGGGTGGCGCCATTGTCATCGACCACACCGAAGCGCTGGTCGCGGTGGACGTCAACTCGGCGCGTTCGACCCGCGGTTCGGACATCGAGGAGACCGCCTTCCGCACCAACCTCGAAGCTGCCGACGAAGTCGCTCGCCAGCTGCGACTGCGCGACCTTGGCGGTCTGGTGGTGATCGACTTCATCGACATGGAGTCGGCGAAGAACCAGCGCGACGTGGAGAACCGTCTCAAGGACGCGCTGCATCTGGACCGCGCCCGCGTGCAGATGGGCAAGATCTCGCGCTTCGGCATGCTCGAGCTGTCGCGTCAGCGGCTGCGTCCAGCCTTGTCGGAGGGCAGCCATATCCCGTGTCCGCGCTGCCACGGCACTGGGTTTGTGCGCGACACCGAATCGACCGCGCTGCACGTCCTGCGCATCCTGCAAGAAGAGTCGATGAAGGAGAACACGGCGGCTGTGCACGTGCAGGTTCCGGTGGATGTCGGCACCTTCCTGCTCAACGAGAAGCGCAATGAGATCTGGGGCATGGAAGCGCGCCTCAAGGTCAATGTGGTGGTGATTCCGAACTCGCACCTTGAGACGCCGAATTACGAGATCAAGCGTCTGCGTCACGACGACCTCAAAGACGCCGATCAGACCATCGCCAGCTACCAGATGGTCGAGGAGCCTGCGGAGCCGGAGCAGGCGCAGCGCAACAAGGATCGCGAGCCGCAACGGCAGGAGGCCGCTGTTAAGGGCATCACTCCGGCTCAGCCGGCGCCTGTGGTGGCTGAGGCTGCAGCCGCCCCGGTGGCGCCGCCGCCATCGTCGGGTGGTGGCTTCCTGAGCAAACTGTTCGGCTGGTTGGCGCCCAAGGCGCCAACGCCAGCACCGGCGCCGGTGGTTGCTGAACCCGCGGCCCGCCCCGAGCGCGACGGTGGCCGTGGTGGACGCGGTCGCGGCGAGCGTGGTGGACGTGGTCGTGGCCGTGGCGAAGGTGGTCGTGGTGAGCGCAGCGAATCGGCCGAGGGTCGTAGCGAGCGCAGCGAATCGCGTCAGACCGAGGGCCGTGGTGGCCGTGGTCGTGGCGAGGGCCGTGGCGCCGAAGCCCGTGCTGAGCGCGCTGAGAGTGCCGCTGCCGAGCGTCCGCAGGTGCCGGCGAGCGATACCGCAGCGGTTGAGGCAGCTGCCGGTGAGGGCCGCTCACGCCGTCGTCGTCGCCGCCGCGGCGGCGGTGGCGGTGGTCGGGACGCCGAGAGCGACGTCGCGGTTAGCGCAACCAAGGTTGACATGGTCAATGACGAGGTTGAATCGAACGACGCTGACGTCGTGGTCGGTCTGGACGAGATCGTTCCGGTTGAGACCGTAGACAACGGTGCGCCATCGGAGTCGCCGGCTAGCGAGGCAGCGCCAACCGGTGCGCGGGGCTCGCGTCAGCGTCGGCCGCGCCGCGCCGAGTCGCCGGCTGACGCACCAGTCGAAGCGCCCGAGGACGCTAGCGCTGACCTGGCGGCTGAGGCGGCATCGCCGGTGGTCGAGGCCGTCGCTGATCAGCCGGCTGCGCCTGTAGCCGAACCGGTCGCTGCCCCTTTGGCCGAATCGGTCGCCGAGCCCGTGGCCGCCGCTGAGCCCGCCGTCGACGCACCCGCGCCACGTCGACGCAGCCGTGCCGCGCCGAAGATCGAGATCCCGGTTGATCCCAACCTTGAACAGGTTGAGACGGTCGCGGTTGCGGTGCCGGCACCAGTGGCTGAGGTCGAAGCCGAGCCTGCCAAACCTCGCCGTCCGCGCGCCCGCCGCGCGCCGGCAGCCAAAGTGGTCGACGAGCCGCTGGAGCAGGTCGAGACCCGCAACGGCGAGTAGGCACGATGTCCGCGTCCGACGTGATGGCAGAGCTGGCGGGTGGTGCGTTTTGCCGCCTGAGCCAGTTCGCGGTCAGCCGGGCCTGCGGCGACGACGCCCGGGTTTTCCTCAACGGGCAGCTGTCTAGCGACGTCAAAACCTTGCCTGCGGGCTGCTGGCAGCTGTCCAGCTACAGCACGCCCAAGGGCCGGGCATTGGCCACCTTTGTGCTCGCCAATGACCCCACTGAGTGCGTTGAGAGCGGCTTTTGGCTGATCACCCGGCGCAGTGTCGCCGAGCTCACCTTCAAGCGTTTGGCGATGTTCGTCATGCGCAGCAAGGTGGCGTGGGCCCACGACACCCACGCAGCCTTTGGGGTGTGTGGCACTGGCGGTCGCGAGCTGTTGGCGACTTGGCTCGGCTGCGAACCACCGGCCGAGGGGGCTTGCGTGGTGGCGACGCTTGACACTGTGGGGCTTGATGCAGACGCGACGGCTACAGATTGCCGCGTTTTGGGGCTGGGTGGAGC
The DNA here is from genome assembly GCA_009927815.1 of Betaproteobacteria bacterium. Lineage (GTDB taxonomy): Bacteria > Pseudomonadota > Gammaproteobacteria > Burkholderiales > UBA3065 > UBA3065. The sequence goes on from RFMI01000062.1 coordinate 26,304, forward strand.
GGCTTGGTGGCTGCTCGTCCCGCTGGCACAAGCGGATGCGCTCGCTGGCCGTTTGGCGCACTGTCTGCCCGAGCGGTCGTCTGCCGACTGGGACGCCGTTGAAGTGGCCGCTGGTAGGCCGTGGGTCGAGAGCGAGACCCGTGAGGCCTTTGTCCCGCAGATGCTTAACCTCGACCTCACTGGCGGCATCAGCTTCAAAAAGGGCTGCTATCCCGGTCAGGAGATCGTCGCGCGTACTCAGTACTTGGGCAAGGTCAAGCGGCGCATGTTGCGTTTTGCGGTCGACGGCGTAGCGGCCTCGGTGGCTGCTGGTACATCGGTCTTTGCCGCTGCAGACGCCGATCAGGCCCTCGGACAGGTGGTTCTGGCGGCGCCGGGTGATGCCGGCTCGCAGCAGCTGCTGGCGGTGCTGCAGATGGACCTGGCCGCAGGTGCTGACCTGCGTCTTGCCGAAGCCTCCGGCCCCGCGCTGCGCCCCTTGCCTCTGCCGTATCCGCTGGACTGAACGGCGATCCAAACCATCGGTCGGATGGCCGAAGATTCGCCCCAACCCGCGTGCAATAATCCGCCGCACCCACCCGATATCAGGAGAATTTGATGGACGATAACCGCGCCAAAGCGCTGTCTGCCGCGCTGTCCCAGATTGAGAAGCAGTTTGGCAAGGGCTCCATCATGAAGCTCTCCGATGGCAGCGTCGAAAATGACATTCAAGCGGTCTCGACCGGCTCGTTGGGCCTCGACATCGCGCTGGGCATTGGCGGTCTGCCGCGCGGCCGGGTGGTCGAGATCTATGGTCCGGAATCGTCCGGCAAGACCACGCTCACTCTGCAGGTGATCGCCGAGATGCAGAAAATCGGCGGCACTGCGGCGTTTATCGACGCGGAGCACGCGCTGGACACCAGCTACGCGCAGAAGCTCGGGGTCAACATCGGCGAGCTCCTCATTTCGCAGCCCGACACCGGCGAGCAGGCGCTTGAGATCGCCGACATGCTGGTGCGCTCGGGCGGCGTCGACATCGTCGTGATCGACTCGGTGGCAGCACTCACGCCCAAGGCCGAAATCGAGGGCGAGATGGGTGACCAGTTGCCGGGCTTGCAGGCGCGCCTGATGAGCCAGGCGCTGCGCAAGCTCACCGCCAACATCAAGCGCACCAACACGCTGGTCATTTTCATTAACCAGATCCGCATGAAGATCGGCGTGATGTTCGGCAACCCCGAGACCACCACCGGTGGCAACGCGCTCAAGTTCTACGCCAGTGTGCGCATGGACATCCGGCGCATCGGGGCGATCAAAAAATCCGACGAGGTGATTGGTTCCGAGACCCGCGTCAAGGTGGTCAAAAACAAAGTCGCACCGCCGTTCCGCGAAGCGCTGTTCGACATCCTCTATGGCGAGGGCATCTCGCGTGAGGGCGAGATCATCGAGCTCGGTGTGGCGCACAACCTCGTCGAGAAGTCCGGCAGTTGGTACGCCTACGGCGGTGAGCGCATTGGTCAGGGCAAGGACAATGCCCGCGAATACCTGCGCGAGCGCCCGCAGATCGCGGCCGAGATCGAGGCGAAGATCCGCGAGGCGGTGGGCGTCAAGCCGGCTTCGGCCAGCGTCGGTGGCAGCGCCGACTAAGCCCAAGTCAGGTCGCAAGGGCGCCGGGAAACCGGCGTCGACCCTCGCACGGGCGGTGCGACTGCTTGCCCGGCGCGACATGAGCCGGGCAGAGTTGCTGGCTCGCCTGTCACCGCGCCCAGGTCCGCGTGACGATGGTGCACCGCCGCCAGACGATGCAGCTGAATCCTCGCAAGCCCAAGTCGGGTCTGAAGCTGCGACGGGGGCGGATGAATTGCACCAGGTTCTCGACCGATTACAGTCGCTGGGCCTCCAGTCGGACCAGCGCTTTGCCGACAACTATGTCCGTGGACGCCAGGCTCGAACCGGCAGTCGGCGGCTGGCTGCGGAGTTGCGTCAGCGCGGAGTCGACGCCGAGGCGGCAACTGAGGCCTTGCGAGAGGCGGCCGATAGCGAATTGGAGCGCGCCCGGGCTTTGTGGGCACGCAAATTTTCGTACAGTCGGGATCCAGCCGAGCGCGCCCGGCAGATGCGGTTTCTCGCCTCGCGAGGCTTCGACCTCGGTGTGATTCGCAGCGTCGTGGGGTCTGCGCCTGACGACGCGCCAATCGACGACCCTATGGAGCCTTGATCAGAAGCCTAGATCGAAGCAGCGCCCGTTCAGGCAGCGCAGGCGTTTCTTGCGGGCGATCTCAGCCAGACGCTCGTCCTCGGCTTTTTTGAGGGCAGCGGCCTCGGCCTCGGCTTTGCGCGTAGCCTCTTCGGCTTTACGCACGAGTTCCTTTTCCTCGGCGGCGGCCTTGGCGGCCTCTTCGGCGGCGAGTTTGTCGCGGGCGTCCTGCTCGGCTTGTAGGCGTTCGCTGCGCACTGTGTCCGATTCGCGAGCTTCCAGTTTGACGGTCTTGCCGGACAGTACAGCTTCGACAGCCGTCGATTCGTCGATGACTTTGGTCGATCGCCCCACAACCAGAACGTAGACATCGTTGCAGCGCGTCTTGCGGGGGTCGCGAGCACTCACCGGACACTCCACATCGACGCGAGGTTTGAGCGCGACGAACCGTTCGCAGGCCGCCAGCACCGGCTTGGCTTGGGGTGAGTCGGGAGTCGGCAGGGTGGTCGGGTCGGCTGCTGCACCGCGAAGATTGCGCCGCGCCAGGCCGGTCTCGATGCATTCGCGATGCTTGGGCGAGAGGGGTGCGTAAAACGTTTCCCACACCTTCCCGATCTGCTCTGGTGCTGGCTTGACGTCTAGTCGCCGCGAGTAGCGCCCGGTACAGCCCGATACCGAGAGCGAGCCTTTGAAGCGGAATTTGCCTTCCCAATAGACCGTTTGCGGACCTTCGCTGCGAGGCGTAAACGGCACGACCGTCTCAAAATCGGGCGGTGCCAGCTCGCGCTCGATGCGCTCTCCAGTCGGCAGCAGAATTTCGATATTGCAATTTTGCAGGCCCTCGGGCGGGACTGAGATGTTCAGCGCCGTCTCGCGGCCGACCATCAGCGGGCCGGCTGCCGATGAGACGGCCGGGGCGAGGCCCGACAGGGCGAGAGCAAGCGGCGGCAGAAGGCGCCAGAAGTTCGCGATCACGCCCCGATTGTATGCCGCCTAGCGCACCTTGTTTGCGACGGCTGATTCGATGGTCTCAAACAACTTGATCTTGTCGATGGGTTTGCTCAGGACCGCATTGGCGCCCGCTTCGAACACGCGGTCGCGGTCGTCACTCATGGTGTCAGCCGTGAACGCGATGATGGGCAGCAGTTGTCCATGAGGCATCTCGCGGATCAGGCGTGTGGCTTCGATGCCACCCATGACCGGCATACGCATGTCCATCAGCACCAGATCGAAGGCCTGCGCCGGGGCGCTGGCCGCCCGCACCTGTTCGACCGCCTTGCTGCCATCCTCGGCTTGCGAGACCCTGGCATTGGCCCGCTCCAGCATGGTGCTCACCACCTCGCGGTTGATGATGTTGTCGTCCACAACCAAGATGCGCAGCCCCGAGACGTCTGCCAATGGGCGCTCTTCGTTGGATGCGTTGCCCTGGTCGATTTGCGCCACTGACGCCAATTCAACTTCGGCCCAGAAGCGCGATCCCTCACCGGGGGTGCTCGAGACGCCGACCATGCCTTGCATCAGTTGCGCCAGTTCGCGGCAGATATAGAGTCCGAGACCGGTGCCACCGTATTGGCGGGAGGTCGACGCATCGGCCTGCACGTAGGGCTGGAACAGTCGCTGCTGCGCGTCCGTGTCGATGCCGACACCGGTGTCGATCACTTCAAAGCGGAAGCGGTTGGCGCCGACCAGTTTTACGCTGAGGCGAATACTGCCGTTGCTGGTGAACTTGAGGGCGTTGCTGATGAAGTTGGCAAGGATCTGGCGCAGCCGAACCGGGTCGCCAAACACGAGGCGTGGCAATTTTGGGTCGGCGTCGTAGACGAAATCGAGTTCGCGGGCGCGTGCGATCGGCCCATACAGGCCACGAACGCCATTCATCAGTCCGGGCAGATCGAAGATCACCTGTTCCAGTTGCAGTCGGCCGGCTTCGATCTTGGTCATGTCGAGCACTTGCGTCATCAGGTCGGCCATTTCCTTGCCACTGATGACGATCTGGTTGATGTAGCTGTTGCGGACCGTGTGATCGAGGTCAGGCGAACGCGCCAGTTCGGCCATACCGAGGATGCCATTGAGCGGAGTGCGCAGTTCGTGGTTGATGGTGGCGAGGAACTCGGTCTTCGCGTGATTGGCGTTGCGCTGGCTCTCGGCCAAGGCTTCGGCCGCTTCACGGCGATCGCGTTCGAGGCGTAGCGATCTTCCAGCATTTGCCGGTTCTCGCTCTCCAGGCGCTGCGCCCGGACAATGGCCTGCTCGGCGAGTTTGCGTTCGGTGATGTCCGCGACCACACCGAGCACGCGTGTCGCCCGTTGGTCGTCTTTGAACACGCCGGCATAGGCCGACAACCAGTGTTCGGAGCCGTCCGGCCAGATCACCCGGAACTCGCCATGCCAATCGCGCTGAGCGGTGATCACCGTGTCCTGCCAACCTTTGAGGACGGCATCACGCTCGTCGGGGTGTATGGCCCGGTAATAGGTGTCGAGGGTCCAGAGCGGTTGCAGGCTGGTGTAGCCGTAACACTGGTCGTGGCGTAAAGACCGTTCGAAGGTGCCGCTGTCGATATTGAGCTCCCACGTGCCCATGTGGGCGACGTCCATCGCGTAGCTCAAGCGGGTTTGGCTCTCCCGCAACGCCGCCTGGGCGCGCTCACGCTCGGCGATGTCACGTGCGATCAGTGAGCCACCGACGATCTTGTTGCTCGCGTCGAAGATCGGCGACATGGTCACGGACACGCTGACCGAGCGACCGTCCCGATGGCGACGTGTGGCGTCGTAGGGCGGGACACGCAAGCCGCCGGCCAGGTTACCCAGAATGATGGATTCCTCAGGGGCTTGGTCGTCAGGCACCAGCATGAGGACTGATTTGCCGATCGCCTCATTGGGCGCGTAGCCGAACAGATCCTGGGCAGCACTGTTCCAACTGACGATGGTTCCGTCCAGATCCATCGACACGATTGCGTCGGTCGACGATTCGACGATCTTAGCCAGCCGGTCGGCTGCGCTTTCGGCGGTTTTGAGTTGGGTCTCGTCGCGGATCAGCATGGTCAGGCCGCGCAGTTCGCCGGCCTCGCTGCGGTTCAGCGCGCAGGTCAGTGACACCATGGTTCGGACCCCTTGGGCCGACTCCAGGCACAAGCTGTGCTCGGTGGCGTGGTCGCCGGCCAAGGCATGGATCGATTCGAACAGCCGGCCGTCGGTGTCGCTGCCCGTGGCGACGCGGAACACCTCGGCCAGGCGGCGCTGAGCGGCTTGTGTCAGTTGCCAACCCGTGATGCGCTCGGCGACCGGGTTCATGCGCAGTATCCGGCCGTCGGCATCGGTGGTGATGAAGCCGGCCCCGATCAAGTCGAGTGTGGCTGACAAGCTCTGTTCTGTGTCCGCCAGGTGTTCCTCGGCGGTTTTGCGTTTGGCGACTTCGCTTTCAAGTGCCGAGATGGCGTCTTGCAATTGTTTGACCGACGGGATCTTGAGGATCTTCGGCAGCAGTGGCCACAGCCCGACCGCGGTGGCGACGGAGACCACAGCGGTGAACATCTTGGTTACCGCGTGCAGGCCGTAGTCGGGTGTCCAGATGGTCCAGATGTCCATCACGTGGGTCGTGCCACAGGCAAAGATGAAGACGCTGAACAGCACCGCAACCCACCGGTACGGCACGTCCGGCCGCCGGCGCAGGAACGCAACGATTACCGCAGGGATCGAGAAGTAGGACAGGGCCACCACCGCGTCAGCGGTGACCATCGACCAGAGCAGAGTCGGGGTCCAGGTGAAGCAATACCCGTGCGGCAAATAACCTTGGCGGCCAAGAAAATCGCCCATGAACTCCATTCGCGGCTCTCCGTGAAGTCTGTCGGTCAGTGTTGTGGCGAATCTCGCCATCGCGCCTGCGAGAGGGCTCGCTTGTGTTAAGCGAGTTTATCTACTCAATTAGACAGAATAAAGCCAAAGGCCGACTTGGTGGGCGCTAATAACGGGCGGGATGGGCTCGGCTGAATCGACAAAGCCACCCGAAGGTGGCCTTGTGAAAGAGGTGGTGCCGGCAAGAGGAGTCGAACCCCCGACCTTCGCATTACGAATGCGCTGCTCTACCAACTGAGCTATGCCGGCCTGGCAAAGAAGCGCGATTATAAGGCGCGAGCCGCTTTCGCGGCAACGCGCCGGGTCAGGCTCTGGCCGGCTGCCGCAGCCTCAAGCGGCCTCGGCGGGGCTTTCGCTGCGCCGCACCCGCAAGGTGAGGTCGATGCGTTCTACTTTGAACCCACGGGCAATGCGCTCCAGCGGGAAGCCTTGCAGCATGTCCAGCGGGATGTCGTGCAAGGTATCGCTGTCGATGTCGTGGATGTGCAGGTGCGGTTCGGTATTGGGGTCATACAGCGTGACGCCCGCGCGCGAAGTGACGGTTTGCAACAGGCCTCGATCCACGAACAGGTTGAGCGTGTTGTAGACCGTCGCTCGAGAGATCCGTGGTCGGCTCTGGTTGATCACGGTGAACACCTGCTCGGCAGACAAGTGCTCTCGGCGCGTCATGATTAATTCAGCGATTCGCAAACGCGGCGAGGTGGTGTTGACGCCGATGCTGCGCAGGAGGCCCGTTAAGGCATCAGGGCTGATGAGGGGTCCGTTCATGGCTGCCGTCCTTTCTCATGTGTCACCCAAACTGGACAATTTGGGTGTAAGTAAGGTTGGACACTGCGCCGCTGCCGCTCAAGTGTCAAGCGGTTTTTTTGATCGGACTGAGGTGCTCGACGTTTAGTTTGCCGAGCCCGGCGATGCTGCAGCGCCAATGGAGCAGCGGGCCAAGGATTTGTCGCACTTGTTGCGCAGCGTGCTAGCGAGTTCGTCGACGGTGACGTCGGCGAATGCGGCGGCCACCAGCGCGGTGATGATGACGTCGCAGGCTTCTTCGATGATTGCCTCACGGGGCAGTTGACGGGTCCAGGTGCGCGCCAGCTCGCCAGTTTCCTCTGTCAGTTTGACGAGATTGTGGGCTGGGCTGTTGCCGGGGATGCCGTGGGCGATGCGCTGTGCGGCGTCGATCAGTTCGTTCAAGTCCATGGAGAGTTTTGGGGTGCTGTCGGGGTGGCGCGAGTGTCGCACGCCGCTCTGCCTTGCAGGCCCGAACCGTCCCAGGTGACGGTTGGGATCGCCGCGATTGGCGGTTGACCGGGTGGTGGTCTCGCGCGCACCCCGACAGCAGTTGTATGCTCGCCGACATGAGCGATTCCTTCATTGACCGCCATCAAGACAACTGGACCGCGTTGCGCCGTGATCTGCACGCGCATCCGGAGCTGGCGTTCGCCGAGACACGCACCAGCGATCGTGTTGCCGAGCGCCTGGCCTTGGCCGGTCTCGAGGTGCGACGGGGGCTCGCGGGTACTGGTGTGGTCGGGTTGCTGCAGGGACGACGCCCCGGTCCGATGATTGGTCTGCGTGCCGACATGGACGCATTGCCCCTGCACGAGGCCAACGACTTTGCTCATCGCTCCACCCATGCCGGCCGCATGCACGCCTGTGGTCACGATGGCCATACCGCGATGCTGGTGGCCGCCGCCGAGACGCTGGCTGACGCGCCAGACTTTGCCGGCGCGGTGGCGTTCATCTTCCAGCCCGCCGAAGAGGGCGATGGCGGCGCGCGGCAGATGATGGACGAAGGCCTGTTCGCCGAATTCCCCTGCGAGGAGGTCTACGCGCTGCACAACTGGCCTGGCCTCGCGGCGGGCAGTTTTGCCGTGCACCGCGGCCCGGTCATGGCCTCGGCCGACCAGTTCGACATCGTCCTGCATGGCCATGGCGCGCACGCCGCGATGCCACATCAGGGGCTGGATCCGGTCACTGCCGCTGCGGCCCTCATCCAAACCTTGCAGACCGTGGTCAGCCGACGCACCGACCCGCTCAAGGCGGCGGTGGTGAGCGTCACCCGCATGCAAGCCGGCGAGGCCTACAACATCATCCCCGAGTCGGTGACGGTTGGCGGAACGGTGCGGGCGCTGGACAACGGGGTTCGCGATGCGCTGCAGCTGCAAATCAGCGAGGCAGCTGCTGGCATCGCAGCGGCGCATGGTTTGCGGGCCACGGTGGAGTACCGGCGCGGTTATCCGGCCACCGTCAACCACCCGACCCAAGCCGATTTCGCGCGTGCCATTGCCGAGGAGGTGGCTGGCCGGGAGTCGGTGCGCACAGATCTGGCGCCGTCGATGGGCGCCGAGGATTTCGGCTTCATGCTGATGGACAAGCCGGGCGCCTACTTGTGGATTGGCAACGGCCCGGGCAGTGGTGGCTGCATGCTGCACAACCCGCACTACGACTTCAACGACGCGATCCTGCCGCTGGGCGTGCGCTTCTGGCGCGCCTTGGTGCAGCGTCGCTTGCCGCTCTAGAGCGGCTTCAGCCGGGCTCTCCGCGCAGGATCGACTGTGCCACTTGCTTGCCGAGCTCCACGCCCCACTGGTCGAAGGCATTGATGTGCCAGACGCAGGCCTGTGTGAACACCTTGTGCTCGTAGCAGGCCAGCAGGGCGCCCAGCGATTCGGCGTCCAGCCGTTCGGCGCGGATCACCGTCGAGGGCTGGTTGCCGGGCAGGTCACCGTGCGGTGCTGGGGCTGCGGCGACCTGTCCGCCAGTACACAGCACGCGCGCCTGAGCATGGGCGTTGGCATTGAGCGCCGGTTCCAGCGCCGCGGTGTCGTCGAACACGATGATGTCGGCCGGGATCAGGGCGGTGCCCTGGTGCAAGAGCTGCAAGAAGGCGTGCTGAGCGTGGGAGCCGGCCGCGCCGAACAGCACGCCGCCCGTGTCCCATGTCACCGGGTGGCCATCAAGGTCGGTGCGTTTGCCCAGCGACTCCATCTCGAGCTGCTGCAGGTAGTCCGGCAGGCGCCGCAGCGGCCACGCGTAGGGCAGTACGGCGTGCGCTTGTGCACCCCAGAAATTGCGGTACCAGATCCCCAACAAGCCCATCAGCGCTGGCAGATTGCGTTCGATTGGGGTGTCGGCGAAATGCGTGTCGATGGCGTGCGCACCGCGGTGCAGTGCGGCGACGACCGCCGACCCGCAGGCGATCTGCAGCACCAGACCCACGGCCGACCAAAGCGAGTAGCGGCCGCCCACCCAGTCGCCGAAGGCAAAGCATTGCTCGCCAGCGACGCCCCATTCGCGGGCGCGCTGCGGGTTGGCTGTGACGGCGACAAAGTGGCGCTGGACTTGTGCTGGCGGGATGCCGCCGTCCAGCAGCCAGTTGCGGGCGCGCTGCGCGTTGGCCAGCGTCTCCAAGGTGCCGAAAGTCTTTGAGCAGACGATGAACAGCGTCGAGGCGGGCTCGCAGTCGCCTAGGGCAGCGGCCAGCGCACGCGGGTCGAGGTCGCTGACGCAGCGGGCGATCGGGCCGTCGGCGCTTGCTGCGAGGGCGTCCAGTGCCAGCGCTGGACCCAGATCCGAGCCGCCGATGCCGAGGTTGATGACGTGGCGTATCGATGCCCCGCTGGCGCCGCGCCAGTCGCCACTGCGCACCGCTGCAGCAAACTCGCGCTCAGCCTGCTGACCAGCGGCGATGTTTGCGCGCAGGTCGGTGCCGCCGACCACAAGCGGTGTGTCGCTGCGCAGGGCGGTGTGCAGCGCGGAACGGCCTTCGGTCAGATTGACCGGGTCGCCCCGCAGCATCCGGGCGAATCGGGTTTGCACACCGGCTTGATCGGCCAACTCGGCAAGCAGCTGCAGCGTATCGCCGCTGATCCGGTGGTGAGCACAGTCGGCCGTCAGCGGGCCGGCCTCCACCGTCAAGCGCTCTCGGCGGCTTGGGTCGGCTGCCAGCGCAGCATCGGCGCGCCAAGCGTCCAGCGTCTGCCGGTGACTGTGCAGCTGCTGCCAGGCGGGAAGTTCGGTCGGACGCGGCATTCGGCAAGTGTAGCCAAGTTCCGGGTCAGCCCGGAGAGCGGAGACACAACGCGAATCGGGGCGATTGGCTACACTAGCCCAACTCTGATGGAGGCTTACTCATGAAGAAAATCGAAGCGGTAATCAAGCCGTTTAAGCTCGACGAAGTTCGTGAAGCGCTGGCCGATATGGGCGTGTCCGGGCTGACCGTTACCGAGGTCAAGGGCTTTGGTCGGCAAAAAGGCCACACCGAGCTCTATCGCGGTGCCGAATACGTGGTCGATTTCCTGCCGAAGATGAAGGTCGAAGTGGTGGTCGAAAGCGACCAGGCCGAGGCGGTCGTCGACACCATTGTCAAAGCAGCCCACACCGGCAAGATCGGCGACGGCAAGATCTTTGTCTGCCCGGTCGAGCACGTCGTCCGTATCCGCACTGGTGAGACCAACGAGTCGGCCATCTAAACGTGCCGGAGAGCCTGGTCGGCAAACTGGTTGTTGCGATCTCCTCGCGCGCGCTGTTCGATTTTGAGGAGGAGAACCAGGTTTTCGAGGAGACCGACGACCGCGCCTATCGGGCCCTGCAGCTTGAGCGGCTAGACATCCCGGCCAAGCCGGGCGTCGCTTTTTCGCTGGTGCGCAAGTTGTTGGCGTTCAACACCGACGACGCTCAACGGGTCGAGGTGGTGATCCTTTCGCGCAACGACCCGGTCTCGGGCATGCGCGTGTTTCGTTCCGCGCAGCATTATGGTTTGCCGATCCAGCGCGGCAGCTTCACCCGCGGTCAGCCGCCGTGGCGCTATCTGCGGCCGCTTCATGCCAACCTGTTTCTCTCCGCGCATCTGTCGGACGTGCGCTCGGCACTCGAGGCCGGTGTGCCGGCGGCGCAGGTCTACCCGCACTCGACGCGAGCCACCGATGCCCACCCGCATGAGGTCCGCATCGCCTTTGACGGTGACGCGGTGTTGTTCTCCGATGAGGCCGAGCGGGTCTATCAAACCCATGGGCTCGACGCCTTTCAGGCCCACGAGCGCGACAATGCGGCGCAACCGCTGTCCGAGGGGCCATTCAAGCCGCTTTTGGCGGCTTTGCATCGTTTGCAGCAGGAGGGTACCCCGGCGATGCGCATCCGCACCGCGCTGGTCACGGCGCGCAGCGCGCCGGCGCATGAGCGCGCGATTCGCACTCTGATGGACTGGAACATCGAGGTTGACGAGGCGATGTTCCTCGGCGGTCTGGCCAAGGGCGATTTCTTGCGCGAGTTCGAGCCCGATTTTTTCTTCGACGATCAGGCCGGGCACTGCGAATCGGCGGCGGCGGCGGGTCCTGCAGGCCAGGTGTTGTTCGGCATCCGCAATCCGGTTTAGGCCGGTCTTCAGCCAAGTGCCGCCTCAGAGGCGCTGCCAGCAGCCGGTCTCGCTGACCAGCCAATCCATCGGCAGGTCTTGCGCATGCGGTTGGACATCGTCGATGCGTCCGAGCTCATAGGCGACGCCCACGGCGACCGGACGCGGTTGCAGCGTGGCGAGCGTGCGGTCGAAATGGCCAGCGCCGTAGCCGATGCGGTAGCCGCGCGCGTCAAAGCCGTTGCACGGGATCAGCAGCAGTTGCGGGACCACGTCCGGGCCGTCGCCGGGGAACGGGATGCCATAGCGGTCCAGCGGCATCTCGTGGCCGGGGTCCCAGCGGCGAAAGCGCATCGGCGTGCCAGTCGGGCCGACTACAGGCAGCGCTGCCCACCGCGTTTCGGCTGCGGCTAGCCAGTCGCCGATGACCGCTCGAGCGTCGAATTCAGCTTTGTAGGGCCAGCAAAAGCCTACGGATGTCGGTTGCAGGCGCTGCAGCAGGTCGCTGAGATGACGGCTAAGTGCCGCGTCGGCGTCGATCCGATCGCGCGGGTTCATGCGTTGACGCGCTTCGATCAGCGCCAGCCGCATAGCGCGGCGGGCGGCGCGAGCCGGATCGGTTGCGGCGTCGGTCATGCGGCCGCGACCTCGGTGACCAGCTCGGGTCCCCGGTAGATCAGACCGGTGTAGACCTGCACCAGGCTTGCGCCAGCTTCGAACTTGGCGCGCGCGTCAGCCCCAGAGGCGATCCCACCGACGCCGATGATCGGCAGCGCCCCGTCGAGTCGTCGGGCGAGCGCGGCGAGCCGTTCAGTGCTGCGCGCGAACACCGGCCGCCCGCTCAGTCCGCCGGCTTCTTTGGCGAGCGGATGGCCTGCCACGGCAGCGCGGTCGAGTGTGGTGTTGGTGGCGATGACTGCGTCCATCGCGTGTCGCGTCAGGCGCATCGCGATGTCATCGAGTTGGGCGTCGTCGAGGTCGGGCGCGATCTTCACCGCCAGCGGCACGTAACGGCCGTGGTGGTCGGCCAGGCGGGTTTGCGTTTGCTTCAGGGTGGAGAGCAGGGTGTCGAGTTCGTCGCCATGTTGCAGGCTGCGCAAGCCTTGCGTGTTCGGGGAGCTGATATTGACCGTCACGTAATGGGCAAGCGGGTAGACAGCCTCCAGCGCGGTCCGGTAGTCGTCGACGGCGTGTTCGAGGGGCGTGGTCGCGTTCTTGCCGATGTTGATGCCCAGAATGCCCCGCCAGCGCGTCGCGGCGACGTTGGCGAGTAGCGCGTCGAGTCCGCCATTGTTGAAGCCGAGGCGGTTGATCAGTGCCTCGTGCTCTGGCAGACGAAAGATGCGCGGTTTGGGGTTTCCGGGCTGCGGCCGCGGTGTCACCGTACCGACTTCGATGAAGCCGAAGCCTAACGCCGCCAGACCGTCGATGTGCGCGCCGTTCTTGTCGAGTCCGGCGGCAAGGCCGACCCGATTCGGGAAGTCGATGCCCATGACCCGCGCACTGGCTCCCGGCGCCGGATGCGGATGGCGAACAAGCCTGCCGAGTATGTCGACCCCGCGCAGCACCCAGTCATGGGCGGTCTCGGCATCGAGGGCGAAGAGGGCGGGGCGCAGCAGGGCGTAGCTCATGCGGCGGATTGTACGGTCATCTTTGGCGGCCGATTGCCGGTATCCTTGCGCGATGGCCACCAAGCCCGCGTCCCCCTCTGCCAGTGCAACGCCAGGGCTGCCGCCGCGCCTGCTGCAGTTGGTGCGAGAGGCGTTGTGGACGCTCGCGCTGGTCGCCGGAATCTACCTGACCCTGTGTCTGGTCACCCACGACCCCGCCGATCCCGGTTGGTCGCGCGCCGCTGGTGATGCCGCGGTGATCAACCGTGGTGGCGTGGTCGGCGCGTGGGTCTCCGACATCCTCTACTACGTATTCGGGGGCTCCGCGCTGTGGTTGCTGTTGGCTGCGGGCACAGGACTGGTGCGCACCTACTCGATGATGATTCGCGGCCGCGAGCCACAAGGCGGATCAGCCGCATTGGCCTTGGTCGGTGTACTGCTGTTGTTGCTGGCGGGCTCTGCGTTCGAGGCCCTGCGCATCCATGCTTTTGCGGCCGGACTGCCGGCTGGCGCGGGGGGCGCGCTGGGCTCTACCCTCGCAAGCCTGCTTTCAGCCGGGCTTGGCATGACCGGCGCCACACTGTTGCTGCTGGCACTGTTGATGGCCGGGGTGAGCTTGTTGACCGGCGTGTCCTGGCTCGACGTGGCTGAGCGGGTCGGTGCGCTGGTCGAGCTGGCTGCGATGGGTGGCTGGCGTGCGCTCGAGACCTGGCGCGACCGCCGTCTGGGGGCGCGCGCCGCGGCAGAGCGTGAGGCGGTGGTGGCCGATGAGGTGGGGGAGCGTCCGCGCGCGCCGGTCAGGATCATGACCCCAGAGGAGCCACCGGAGGTCTCTGAGCGCGTTGACAAGGAAAAGCAGCGGCCGCTGTTCACCGACTTGCCGGGAGACGGTCTGCCGCCGCTCGCCCTGCTCGACGAGGCCTCCGCCGCGATCGAGGGCCCGTCGGTCGAGACGCTCGAGTTCACCTCGCGCCTGATCGAACACAAGCTGCGTGAGTTCGGCGTCGACGTGCAGGTGCTCGCCGCCTATCCAGGTCCGGTCATCACCCGCTACGAGATCCAGCCCGCCACTGGCGTGAAGGGCAGCCAGATCGTCAATTTGGTCAAGGACTTGGCGCGTGCGTTGTCGGTGAGCAGCATCCGCGTGGTCGAGACCATCCCGGGCAAGTCCTGTATGGGTCTGGAGATCCCCAACGCCAAGCGGCAGACGGTGCGCCTCTCCGAGGTGCTCTCGGCCAGCGTCTACGCCGACAACGCCTCGCCGCTCACCTTGGCACTCGGCAAGGACATCGGCGGCGCGCCGATGGTGGCCGATTTGGCCAAGATGCCGCACCTGCTGGTCGCCGGCACCACTGGCTCGGGCAAGTCGGTGGCGATTAACGCGATGATCCTGTCGCTGCTGTTCAAGGCCACGCCAGCCGAGGTGCGGCTGATCCTGGTCGACCCCAAGATGCTCGAGTTATCGGTCTACGATGGCATCCCGCACCTGCTGGCGCCGGTGGTCACCGACATGAAGCAGGCGGCGCACGCGCTGGCCTGGTGCACGGTCGAGATGGATCGCCGGTATCGCCTGATGAGCGCGCTCGGCGTGCGCAACCTCGCCAGCTACAACATGAAGGTGCGTGACGCTATTGAACTCGGCGTGCCGATCACCGACCCGCTGTTCGAGGCGCTCAACCCGGGCGAAGACCCGCCGGAGCTGGAACCGATGCCGACCATCGTGGTGGTCATCGACGAACTCGCCGACCTGATGATGGTGGTTGGCAAGAAGATTGAGGAGCTGATCGCGCGGCTGGCGCAGAAGGCTCGCGCAGCCGGCATCCACCTCATCCTTGCCACTCAGCGGCCGTCGGTGGACGTAATCACTGGTTGATCAAGGCCAATGTGCCGACGCGGGTGGCATTTCAGGTGTCGAGCAAGATCGACAGCCGCACCATCCTCGATCAAATGGGTGCCGAGAGCCTGCTGGGGATGGGCGATATGCTCTACCTGCCGCCCGGCACTGGCCTGCCGGTGCGTGCCCACGGTGCTTTTGTGGGTGACGACGAGGTGCACCGCGTGGTCGAGTTCTTGCGTGCCAACGGCGAGCCGGATTACATCGACGGCATGCTGGATGGCGACGCCGGCGGCGACCTGGAGGCAGGGTCGGGCGAAGCGGGTGGCGGAGATGCCGAAGCCGATCCGCTTTACGACGAAGCAGTGGCCATCGTTTTGCGTACGCGCCGTGCCAGCATCTCGGCGGTCCAACGGCAGCTGCGCATCGGCTACAACCGCGCGGCGCGGCTCATTGAGGCGATGGAGCAGGCCGGCCTTGTCTCGCCGATGGAATCCAACGGCAATCGCTCAGTGCTGGTGCGGGCACCAGAGTAGGGCAGACGGGCGATTTACCCAGTCGCGGGCTTAAACCAGAACCTGTCCGGCCTGCGGGTGCGACAGAAACGCCGAGGGACTGGCACTCGCGCCGTAGGCCCCAGATTGGCCGATAGCGATCAGGTCGCCGACCTCGGCGCGCGGTAGCGCCACCTGCCGTCCCAGCACGTCCAGCGGCGTGCACAGCGGTCCACACACGTTGACGGTTTCGATTGCGGGCGCGTGCGGGTCTCGCGCCAGCCAAACTGGATAATCGCGCCGCAACACCTGGCCGAAGTTACCGGACGCTGCCAAGTGATTGTGCATGCCGCCATCGCAGAGCAAAAAGGTCTCGCCGCGCGAGGTCTTGCGGTCGATCACACGGGTCAGGAAGACGCCGGCTTCACCCACCAGGTAGCGCCCGAGTTCCAGCAGCACCGTCGTGCCCGGCAAGTGCTGGCGGGCGCTTGCTGCAATGTCGTGTAGTGCGGTGCGTATCGGTGCCAGATCGAGTCGGGTGTCGCCGGCAAAGTAAGGGATGCCGAATCCGCCACCGAGGTTGATCAGCGCGGGCGGGCAGGGTGCGTGATGCGCCAGGTCCCGGCACAGCTCGTAGGTCTTGTGGAGGGCCGCGGCGATTTGCGTACCGCTGAGGTTCTGCGATCCGGCGTAGACATGAAAACCCTCGAAATCGATAGTGTCGGGCCATGACTTGAGGATCGACGGCACGTGCTCGGCGTCGATGCCAAAGGCTTGCGCACCGCCACCCATGCGCATCCCGGAGTGGCGCAACTCAAAGTCCGGGTTGACCCGGATGGCTGCGTGACCCCGCTGCGCGCCAGTTGCAGCCAGCGCTGATAGCCGCGCCAATTCGCCAGCCGATTCGACATTGACCACTGCGCCACAGTCGAGCGCCGCCTGCAGCTCGACGTCGCGTTTGGCTGGCCCGGCAAAACCAAGGTCGCGTCCGGTCTTGCCGGCGGCTACTGCCGCTTGAAGCTCGCCGAGCGAGGCGATATCGAAGCCGTCCACTAGCTTCGCAAGCAGGCTCAGGAGTTCCGGCAAGGGATTGGCTTTGACCGCGTAATGCAGACGCATGCCTGCGGGCAGGATGGCCCTTACCTCGGCGACTCGCGTACGCACCAGCGCAGCGTCGATGGCGTAGAGCGGCGTGCCATGGCGTTCGGCCAGCAGCGAGGCCGGCACGCCGCCGATGCAGAGCATGCCCGCCGCGTCCACCGCCAGCAGCGTCGGCGCGTGACGTGGTTGCTCCGAAGCAGCGGCGTCAGTCATGGCGATGGCGGCGCAGCGCCTCGGAGCGGATCAGCATGCGGTCGAACTTACCATTGGCGTTGCGCGGCAGGGGGGTGCCCAGGTGATCGATGCTGCGCGGAACCTGCCAGCTGGCGAGCGCCCCGCGCAGGCCGTGCAGCAGCGTCTCGACATCGGGCGCCGCGGCCGGCGTTTGGCCGACCACCAGCACGATGGCCTCGCCCAGCAGCGGGTCGGGGACGCCCACCGCAACGCATTCGGGCACACCCAGCGCTGCCGCCGCCGACTCCACCTCAGTCGGGCTGACCCGGTAGCCCGAGGTCTTGATCTGCTCGTCGCGGCGGGCGACAAAGTACAGATAGCCATCCGCATCTTGGCGCACGGTGTCACCTGACCAGACCGCCGGTTCGCCGTCGGGTCCCGCGCGGAAGCGTTCGGCTGAGCGCGCCGGATCGTTCCAGTAGCCGCGCGTCACCAGCGAGCCCTGCTGGACCAGTTCGCCGGGCTCGTCAGGCGCGCAGCGGCTGCCATCGGCTCGCAACACGTGCAAGCGCGCTCCCGGGATGGCAATGCCCATCGAGTCGGGTCGCTGGTCGAATTCGAACGGCGGTAGCCAGCTGGCGCGGAACGCTTCGGTGAGTCCATACATGGCGATTGGCTGCGCTTTTGGCCAGCGCGCGCGCAGGGCTTGCCACGCGGAGCGCGGCAGGTGGCCGCCGGTGTTGGCAAAGTAGCGCAGCGAGTCGCCCTTGCCGGTATTTGACGATGTCGCCAGCAGTTGCAGGTACAGCGGCGGCACGGCCGTGAGTCCTGTGATGGCGTGTTCGTCGATGGCGCGGGCCACGTCGCTGGCGAATAGGTGGTCGAGCAGCACCACGCTGGCGCCCACCGCAAAGGCAGTGCTTAGCTGCGAAAACCCGGCGTCGAAGGACAGCGGCAGTGCTGCGAGGAGGCGGTCATCGGCGCGGTTCTGCAGGTAGGACGCCACGCTGGTGGCACCGGCCAACAGATTGGTGTGAGTCACCATCACGCCCTTGGGCGCGCCGGTGCTGCCCGAGGTGTAGAACAAGATCGCGAGTTCGTCGGCGCTGCGCTGCTCTGGCTCGAATCCCCC